>NZ_CP032544.1:2375631-2698446 GCF_003867075.1 Tenacibaculum mesophilum
CTTTCAGCATAAAAACGATCAAAAGCATGTTCCGCATCAATAAAAGCAGCAATACCTCCTGCTTTTTGAGCTTCTGCAATTGCATGTATTGTTAAAGTTGTTTTACCTGATGATTCTGGTCCGTAAATTTCTATAATTCTTCCACGAGGATACCCTCCTACTCCTAAGGCTAAATCTAATCCTAAAGAACCTGACGATATTGCATCTACATCTTCTACTTGGCTATCTCCTAACTTCATTACGGTTCCTTTACCGTAAGTTTTATCTAACTTATCTAGTGTAAGTTGAAGCGCTTTTAATTTCGCTTCTTTTTCTTTATCTGCTGCCATAAATCGTGCTAATTATTTTAAGTAATAAGAACGGCTAAGTTATGAAAAACTAGCTTTAATATCCTATCTTTTTATGTTACATTTTGTAATATTGTGCTTCTTAAAAAAAAGAAAAGATGTCAAACCATCGTCACTTCATGATTTATAAACCTTATGGTTTTTTATCACAATTTATTACGAATCAAAAAAAAGGAGGTAAACACAAATTGTTAGGTGAATTATACAATTTTCCTGAAAAAACAATGGCTGTTGGTAGATTGGATGTAAAATCTGAAGGTTTATTATTACTTACAACCGACGGAAAAGTAAGTGATTTTATTACTACCAGAGGTGGAGTTGAAAAAGAATATTATGTCCAGTTAGACGGAGCAATTACTTCAGAAGCTATTGATCAATTAAAAAATGGGGTTGAAATTGGTTTTGACGGAAAGAAATATATAACTAAAGCTTGCAAAGTCAGAGCAATGGATACGCCAGATTTACCTGAACGTTCTAAAAAAATTAGAGATGCTCGTCACGGTCCTACTCCCTGGATATCAATTACCTTAACCGAAGGAAAATTCAGGCAAGTACGTAAAATGACCTCAGCTGTTGGTTTTCCTACACTTCGTTTAGTACGTGTTCGTGTGGGTAATATTTTATTAGGTAATATGCAAGTTGGTGAAGTTAAAGAAGTTGAGGAATTGATTTAGTTTGTTACTTTTACAGCTTTATAAAAAAGCCATGAAAAAATATATAACTCTTTTACTTTTCTTTTTTACTTTATTTTCTTACTCACAAAATACTTATGTACCCGATGATAATTTTGAACAATTTTTAATTGATTCAGGCTATGATTCTGGTCCTTTGGATAATTATGTTTTGACTAGTAATATTGAAACAATAAAAAAATTAGATCTAGAAAATAAGAATATTAGTGATATGACAGGTATTCAAGATTTTGTTTCTTTAACATACTTAGATTGTTCTGATAATTTTTTTACCAATATTGATGTTAGTCAACTTATTAAATTAGAAACCTTAATTTGTGGTGCAGGTAATCTAAATACATTAGATGTAACAAATAACACTTTAATAAAGTTTCTTTCTGTTAATGATTCAAAACTTTCTAGTATAAATGTTACCAAGAATATTAAATTAGAGCACTTTGTTATTTATGGTAATGATCTTAGTGACCTAGATATTTCAAATAATCTTAAATTAAGGTTTTTAAGTTGTTCAAGTAATAATCTTACTCAACTAAATACTTCTAACAATCCCGATTTATATTGGTTGGATATTTATTTTAATAAAATATCAAGTTTAGATTTAAGTAATAATTTAAAATTAGCAAGATTAGATTGTTTTAATAACTCCATTAAAGAGTTAAATTTAATTAATAATAAAGAACTAACATTTTTAAACTGTAGATACAATCAATTAACTAATCTTGATATAAGAAACAATAACAACACTAATATTTTATCAAATAGTTTCGATTTAAGATATAATCCTAACCTTACATGTGTTTTAGTTGATAATGTAAACTATAGTATAACAAACTGGACTCAAATAGATGATAATACTGTTTTTAAAGAAAATACAAATGAATGTAACCAAACTACATGTACTATTACAGTAGATACTTTAAATGATGTTATCACCTGTGATAATTACTCTTTACCTAGTTTATCTGATGGAAAATACTATACTGAATCTAATGGAAATGGAAATCGATTGAACCCTGGAGATATTATAAATAAATCTCAAACAATTTTTATTTATAACGAAGATTCAAGTAATCCTTCTTGTTCAATTGAATCTTCATTTATGGTTACTATAAACAATTCACCTGATGTTGATATTTTAAATGATGTTTTTGCTATTAATGAATTTACTTTACCTAATCTAATAAATGGAAATTATTATACTGAATCTGGAGGAAATGGAAATCAATTAAATTCTGGAGATATTATTACTGATTCTCAAACAATTTTTATTTATAATGTAAACCCTATAAATACTAATTGTAATAATGAAAGTAGTTTTACCATTCTTATAGAGGAAGAAAGAGATGTTACCATTCCAAACTTTTTTACTCCAAATAACGATGGTAACAATGATACTTGGATTGTAAACGCTAATAACAATCTTATTAAAGAAATTTATATTACTGATAGATTTGGAAAGATAGTAGGTAAAATTAAACCAAACACTATTGGTTGGAATGGTTTATACAATGGAAAACCACTTCCAAGTACTACATACTGGTATCAAATAATTTTTACAAACGGAGAGGCTAAAAATGGTGCTTTTGCTTTAATTAGAAACTAATTTCTAACCATTCTTATATGCGGAATACCATCTTCTAAATAACCTTCACCTATTTGTTTAAATCCGTGAGATTCGTAGAATTTTTGCAAATAGGTTTGTGCAGAAATCGTTATGGTAGTTTCATTGTAGTTATCAACAATAGCTTTTATGGATGCTTTAATCAAATCGTGTCCGTAACCATATTTACGTTCCGTTTCTTTAACTACTACCCTACCAATACTTGGTGTATCAAAATATTCACCACTATTAAATAATCGTGTATAAGCTACTATTTTACCTTCTTTAACTCCTATAACGTGTAAAGCCTTTTGATCTTTACCATCAATATCTTGATAGACACAATCTTGTTCAACAACAAAAACTTCAGAACGTAATTGCAAAAGCTCATACAGTTCTGAAGTTGTTAATTCTTGAAATCTTTTTACTATAAAATTCATTAACAGCAAGCTATTTTATTTACTCTATTCGCGTGACGACCTCCTTCAAATTCGGTAGATAAGAAAATCTTTACAAAACCTAAGGCTTGTTGTAACGAAACAAAACGAGCTGGAATTGTTAAAATGTTAGCATCATTATGCTGACGTGTTAATTCCACCAATTCATTGTTCCAACACAAAGCTGCACGAACTCCCTGGTGTTTGTTAGCGGTCATTTGCGCTCCATTACCACTTCCACATAAAATAATTCCCATTTCTGCTTGTCCTGTCTCCACAGCTTCAGCAGCTGGATGAATTGTATCTGGGTAATCCATACTATCGGTTTCATTCGTACCAAAGTTGATTACTTTATGTCCTAATTCTTCTAAAAGCTTAACTATTTCAAATTTGTATTCGGTGCCTGCGTGATCGTTTCCTACAGCGATTGTCATAATTTGTTGATTTTAATTCAGTTGTGAATTACAAAAATACAGTTATTCACGGTTATCAACAGTAATTAACAATGCTTTTTTTAGCATTCTTAATAACCTATTTAAAATTAATAAGTTAAGCTATATTATCAAATTGTTAAGAAGTAATAGTATGTTCTGAAAAGAAAATTTGATTTTCTAGATATTTTTTACAATACAAGAACAAGAATTAATTATGCAACTTTTTTTTTGAGATTTTAATGAACATTTATCAACATTAAATTAACCCTTTTTTTACATTGAAAAAAAAATTAACTATTCAAAATTTTCAGTGAATTGCTGTTTATAACTTTTGTTAATAACTCTATTTTATAGTTGATTTTTAAAGTTTTATTTAACTAATAACTTGTTTATTTATTTTAATAAGTCACTTCACCAAAAATAAAATATACTTTTTATGCTACATATTAACACACTATAATAACAATCATTTCTTTTTTTAAATTTTTAAAATCTCTTTTATTAATAATATAATATGTTAATAACAGTTTTTTTGAAGTTTTGAGTTTTACAAATTCTTCTACTAATCATTTACTGAGTTTAAAAAACTAGTGTAACCTCTTTGTCTTCTTTTAGGGCAAATTGCAAAAAATAAGGCGTAAATACCACGTTTGTTGAAAAGTGATAATAAGTGAGAGAAAAAGACTTAAACAGCTTTTTTAGATGCTTTAATAAGGTAAATAGTATCTTTAGTTACTACTTCTGAAGGAGTTTTTTTGTTTAAAGTTGTATTTATACTCACTACTGTTACGATAATTCCTGTAATGAATATGAAAATAAACAGTGCTATTATTTTGCGTAAGTTTTTCATTTATAACGACTTTCTTACTATAAAGACGTATGAATTTAAGAAACGTTACAATTTTATTAAGTTTTTTTTAACTTTTTAAGGAATAACTATTTGAATAGCACTTTTTAGAATACTAACTTTAACTTGTCCTCTACCTATTAACTCACCATCTGCTTGAATATAAGGAAGTTCATCATTGTTTTTAGGAGTTATTAACAATGAGTTAGCCAAATGCGTTTCTACTTTTTTATGCTGAAGAATTTTTCCGTTGTATAATTTTTTAATTGAAAATAGTAAGTCCCAAAAGGACAGATTTTTAGCTATTGTTATATCAAATAAACCATTATTAGAATCTTTATAATCAGTTAATTGCATACCTCCTGCTGAATATTTACAAATACCAAACAAAGTCATTAAACACTTTGTTTCAACAGATTTATTGTTAATAGTTATGTTAAAAGTAGTTTTTTTATAGAGTAATAAACCCGCTATCCCACTCAATAAGTAGGCTATAGATCCAAATCTCTTTAATTTATTCAACTTATTAACAACATATCCGTCATAACCAATACCAGCTACATTATTAAAATAGGAAGAAGTATCAGGTAATTCTAAGTAACCGATGTCTTGAAAAATAGTTTTTCCGTGTTTTATTAAACTAACGGTAGCTTTTATATTCTTAGGTATATTATAAGTTTTAATCCAGTCATTACCAGTACCTAATGGAATAACAGCAATAGTTATTTCTTCAGGTTTTATAGTATTTTGAGTCATAATTCCGTTAATAATATGATGTAAAGTACCATCACCCCCAACAGAAATTATTTTCTTATAACCTTTGTTAATAGCTTGTTGAACAATAATTTTTTCGTGATTAGAATATTCAGTTTTTGCATATTCATAGGTTATATTATTAAATTTTAATTCCTGTTGAATATCAAACCAATATTTATTGAACTTACCGTTACCAGCTATAGGATTAACAATAACAAACCAAGAATTATTCATACCATCACTTTAAATAAAGACTGGAAAAGTACGAAATCAATTTATAACAGTTATTTAAATTACTAGCATTAATTTTATTCGTACTTTGGTTGAAAATTAAATAAGACGAAAGATTAATGACTAGAAAGAAAAAAATCTACAAAAAAAAGGGTAAAGTTATCAAAGATCTTACCCGTAACATTTTCAAAATACTTAACGAAGACAGTAATAAATATTACAATTACAAACAGATTGCTTCTAAATTGAAAGTTTCTGATACTGATGGTAAAAATCAGATTATAAAAAAATTAGCAGAATTAACAGCTAATAAGAAAATTAAAGAAGTTGATAGAGGTAAATATCAAATAAATGAAGACCGTAAATACCATGTTGGTACTTTAGATGCTACCTCTAATGGCAATGCTTATTTTATTTGTGATGATTTTGAACACGATATTTTTGTACCTTCAGTAAACTTAGGTAAAGGCTTACATAATGATACTGTAAAAGCCTATGTGTATAAAAAGCGTAGAAGTAATAAACATGAAGCCGATGTTGTAGAAATTATTGAGAGAGCAAAAACTGAATTTGTTGGTGTATTACAAATGAATAAAAATTTCGGATTTGTTATACCAGATAGCACTAAAATGTATGCAGACATTTTTATTTCTCAAAGTAAACTTAATGGCGCAAAAGATGGTGATAAGGTTGTTGCTACAATGACTGATTGGCCAGAGAATTCTAAAAATCCGTTTGGAAAAATTACTCAAGTTTTAGGAAGACCAGGAGATCACGATACAGAAATCCATTCTATTTTATTAGAATATGGTTTACCTTATGAATTTCCTACTGAAGTAGAGAAAGAAGCATCTGAATTACCTATTGAAATTACTAAGGAGGAAATAGCTAAGCGTAGAGATATGCGAGGAGATTTAACATTTACCATAGATCCTAAAGATGCTAAAGATTTTGACGATGCTTTATCATTTACAAAACTTGAAAATGGTAATTATGAAATAGGTATTCATATTGCTGATGTTTCTCATTATTTACAACCAAAAACTGTTTTAGATGATGAAGCTTATGATCGTGCTACATCAGTATATTTAGTTGATAGAGTGGTACCAATGCTACCTGAAATGTTAAGTAACGGAGTTTGTTCTTTACGACCAAATGAAGAAAAATTAACTTTTTCAGCAGTATTTGAAATAAACGAGAAAGCACATGTTATTAACCAATGGTTTGGAAGAACTGTTACTTATTCTGATAAACGCTTTGCTTATGAAGAAGCACAAGCAATCATTGAGAATAAAAATAATATAATTCCTGCTGATGTTTCTTTAACTGGAGAAGTATATGAAGTTGATGAAACTATTGTTGAAGCTACATTAAAACTTGATGAACTAGCTAAAAAAATGCGTAAAAAACGTATGAAATCAGGAGCTATTTCTTTTGATAGAGTTGAAGTTAAATTTCATTTAGATGAAAATGCTAACCCTACAGGAGTTTTCTTTAAAGAAGCTAAAGACGCTAATAAACTGATTGAAGAATTTATGTTATTAGCAAACAAAAAAGTAGCTGAATTTATAGGGCTTTCTGCAGGGAGACCAAGTAAGAAAACTTTTGTTTATCGTGTACACGATGAACCAGATGTAGAAAAACTAGCATCGTTACAAAATATTGTTAGTAAATTTGGATATAAAATCAATACAGAAACACGCCAAAAAACATCTGATAGTTTAAATAAATTATTATCAGACGTTCATGGCAAGGGAGAAGCCAACATGGTAGAAACCTTAGCCATTCGTTCAATGAGTAAAGCTGAATATACTACACAAAATATAGGTCACTATGGTTTAGCTTTTGATTATTACAGCCACTTTACTTCACCAATACGTCGTTATCCTGATGTGATGACACATCGTTTATTACAACACTATTTAGATGGCGGAAACTCACCAAAAGCCGAAATTTATGAAGAAAAGTGTAAACATTCTTCTAAAATGGAAGAATTAGCTTCAAAAGCTGAAAGAGATTCCATTAAATATATGCAGGTTAAATACATGCAAGATCATAAAGATCAAGAATTTGAGGGAGTAATTTCAGGTGTTACAGAATGGGGAATTTATGTTGAAATAAAATCCAATAAATGCGAAGGTATGGTACGTATTAAAGACATTAAGGATGATTATTATATCTTTGATGAAAAACAATATGCTGTGGTTGGACAGTCAACTAAAAATATTATTCAATTAGGGGATGAAGTTGTTGTAAAAGTAAAACATACCGATTTAGAACGCAAACATTTAGATTTTAACTTAATATCACATTAAAAATTATATATAAAAAACTATGAAAATTTGGATTACTACTGAAGAAGAAAAAAATAATATTTATCTAATTGCTAATAAGAAATCCCTGTGGATAACAGAACAACCTGTTGAAGTTGATGTTAGTAATCTAATTTCAGAACAGAAGTTAACAAATACTACTATTATAAGATTTGAAGAAATAAAAGAAATTTTATTAAATGATACAGATCAGATTATAACAATTAACTTAAAAGATGATAAGGAAAATGAAATTGAAATAATAATTAATTCAGCTACTTATTCAGAAATTAAAACATATTTATTAAATAATTTAAAAGGTATAGCAGTAAAAAATTATTCACTTTTCAAACAAATTAAATCTTATATATTTGGTTTATTATTATTTGGAGTTGTTACCTGGATCCTACATAACACTGCTCTAAGTTTACAAAATGGTGAAACATTAAACACAAGTGGCAGAAGAGGTTTAATAAAAAAAATATTTGTAGGAGTAGCAGACTTTTTGGGACCAACTGGAGTATTAATAATTGGAGGAATTTTTATACTTATTTTTATAGTAGGCCTTGTTAATACAATTAAGAAACCTAAAGTAGGAGAAATTATAAAATTTAAGAATAATACAGAATTAATATTCAGTTAAAAACAATATTTTTAAGTATTTACCTTTATAGTATTGGTATAATTATTGGTTATACTCAATTAACTAATGGAATTTATTATGAAGAAGTTAGCAATATTAAGTTTGTTCTTGATGACCGTTTTAGCATCAGCTCAAACAACCATAACTAAGAATTTAGGAGACTTTTCAATAGTAAAAGTGTACAATGGTATAGATTTAAAACTAGTAAAATCTGATGAATCTAAAATAATAGTTACTGGCGAAAAAACAGACAAAGTTAAAATTAAGTTGGATGGAACGACCTTAAAAGTATTATTAAGGTTCCCAGAAACTACTGCTGATGGTAAAGTTAAAGCAACGTTATATTACAATAAAACTTTATCAATTATTGATGCAAATGAAGGAGCAACGATTACAGGTAAAGACATTAACCAACAAAAAGTCGAAATTAGAGCTCAAGAAGGAGCTTTTATCAACCTTGTGGTGAATGTTAAGCATTTGAATGTAAAAAGTTCTTCAGGAGCGGTTATTAGGCTTTCTGGAGCAACAAAGAATCAAAATGTTAATGCTGATCTAGGAGGAATGTATCACGGTTACAAATTATCGGTAGAAGAAATGACAGCTGTAAAAGCAGGATCTGGTTCTAAGGTTGAAGTACAAGCTGGAGAAACCTTAGATGCTAAAGTATCGTTTGGAGGCTCTATTTTTTATAAAGGAAAACCAGAAGTATTTAGAGACAAAAAAGTAATTGGCGGAGTAATAGAACACCGAAGTTAATTTTGTATCTTTGTAGCGCAAAATTTAATAAAAATGAATTTACTTACTATATTTTTAGGAATTATTGGGCCATGGCAAATAGCTATAGTCGTTGCATTAGTACTATTATTATTCGGAGGAAAAAAAATTCCTGAATTAATGAGAGGTTTAGGTACTGGTATTAAAGAATTCAAAGATGCCACTAAAGATGAAGAGAATACTGATAAAGTAGAAGAAAAGAAATAAGATCATTATCTTATTAACAATAAAAAGAAAACCGAAACATTTAATGTTTCGGTTTTTTATTTAATTAAAGTTTTACCGCTGTTCCAGAAGCAGTAACCATTAGCATACCTCCATTGGCGCCAACGGTTTCATAATCTAAGTCGATTCCTATAACTGCATCAGCTCCTAATTTTAGAGCTCTCTCTTCCATCTCTTTTAAAGCTATTTCTTTAGCTTCTCTTAGAACTTTTTCATAAGAACCAGACCTACCTCCTACTATATCTCTAATACCGGCAAAGAAGTCCTTAAAAATGTTTGCACCTATAATTGTTTCACCAGTAACAATACCTAGATATTCTTTAGCTGGTTTATTTTCTATTGAAGGTGTAGTTGATAGTATCATAATTATTCTTTGTCTTTATTTTCTTGTGCTTTCTTCATTGCCTCACCTATTTGATTACTTGCTGTAAAGCTAGCTACCATATCATTTAACATATTACTACCTGCTTGTGGTGAATTTGGTAGTAAAATTAAGTTACTGTTAGTTTCTTCACCAATTGATTGTAAAGTATCGTAGTGTTGTGTAACAACAATTAAAGCTGATGCTTCTTGACTGTTAATTCCTACTTTATTTAAAACTTCAACAGATTCTTCTAAACCACGAGCAATTTCTCTACGTTGATCAGCTATACCTTGTCCTTGCAAACGTTTGCTTTCAGCTTCTGCTTTAGCTTTTTCAACAATTAAAATACGTTGTGCGTCTCCTTCAAATTGAGCTGCGATTTTTTCACGTTCAGAAGCATTAATACGGTTCATTGCTGCTTTTACTTGTGCATCTGGATCAATATCAGTTACTAAAGTTTTTATAATATCATAACCATAATCAGCCATGGCATCGTTTAATTCAGTTTTAACGGCGATTGCAATATCATCTTTTTTAACAAATACATCATCTAACTTCATTTTAGGTACTTCTGCACGTACTACATCAAATACATAAGATGTAATTTGATCGTGCGGATAATCTAGCTTATAAAAAGCATCGTACACCTTATCACGAATTACTTTGTATTGTACAGAAACTTTTAACTTAACAAATACATCGTCTAAGGTTTTTGTTTCCACAATTACATCTAGTTGTTGAATTTTTAAACTCAACTTACCAGCAATTCTATCCACAATAGGAATTTTTAATTGTAAACCAGAATGACGAATGCTTTGAAAGCGACCAAAACGCTCAATAATAGCTGCTGTTTGTTGCTTAACAATAAAGAATAATGATAAAAATACTAGAATTCCGATAACAATAACCGGATACATATAAATTGACATAGTTTTTAATTTTTAAATGTTAGTAATTTTTTTGATAAAGATACTATTTAATAGTAGATAATTATTAGACGAATTTTATTTGAATTGTTACAATTCTTATTTAAAATTTATATTTGTAAAAAATCAATTATATGGAACTTATACAACAAAGCATAACAGAAATCTTACTTTTACTTTTTTTAATCGTTACTTTTTTACAATCCGGAATAGATAAGGTAACAGACTGGAAAGGAAATTTATCTTTTATCAGAGGGCACTTTAAAGACTCTCCCTTAAAAAATTCGGTACCTCTTTTACTTGCTATAATTTTAGTAATGGAATTATTAGCTGGTGCATTAATGTTTGTTGGAATTTTTCATTTATCAACAACAGGTAACCACAATATAGCTTTAATTGGTGCTGAGTTATCAGCAGTAACTTTAATCTTTTTATTAGTTGGTCAGCGATTAGCAAAAGACTATGCAGGAGCTATGACATTAGCAGTTTACTTTATAATTGCAATTTTAGCTGTTTATTTATTAAATAGATAAAAATTATATATATTCATATTTAATATAATTTTTGATTATTTAAAAACCTCTTAAAAAGTACTTTTTAAGAGGTTTTTAAATTTTAGTAAGGTATTTGTATATTTTATTTTTAAAAGTAGTTAAAAACAATGTTAAATTAAGTTTTACTTGTTTTTTAAGATGTAAATCAAAGAAGAATACTCACCAGAACGATTTGCTTTAAAATTTGATTTCAATCCAGTTAAAAAAGCACGAATTGGTCTTGATTTTTTTGTTTTATATTTTTCAGATAATAAAGAAACATAAAAAGAATCAAATTTCATTGGAAGTGTTTTTTCTACTTTCATTTCAACCAATGAAAATATTTTTGATATTGATATTCTTGAAAAATGCCACAAGTGTCTTGGAACATCATAAGCTGCCCAAAATTCTTTGTAGTGTTTTGCATCAAAGCTTTTATGATTAGGAACAGCAATAATTAAAACACCATTTGTTTTTAAAAGTGATTTTAATTGTTGTATGTATTCTGTTAAATTAGGAATATGTTCTAAGACATGCCAAAGAGTAATAACATCAAATTGTTTGCCTTCTATTTTTGAAAGATCTTTTAAAAGATTTATGTTTTTATTTTTAGCAAAACTTCTTGCTTTTTCAGAAGGTTCAACACCAGCAATTTTCCAACCACCATTTTCACATACTTTTAAAAAATCACCAGTACCAGCACCAACATCTAAAATTAATTTATCTTCTGTGTTAAAAGAGTTAATTAATTTTAGTTTCTTTTTTAAAGTATAGTTTTTTACAAACTGATATGTTTTATCAAAAAGAGATGTTTTACTATCTGTATGTGAAATATAATCTTCACTAGCATAATATTTATCTAAATTATTAGGTACAGGTGAAGTTACTAATATATCGTATTCTTCATTTTTCATTACCTCATAACTTTCTTTAGATACTGTATGATCGATACAATTTAAAAAAGGTTTTAAGTCTTTATATAACTTTTTTTCTGTAATCAAATTAATATGTTGTGTTGAGTGTTCCTTGTGGAACATTAGTTTTAATGGAACAATTATACATAAAAAAATAAAACGTTCCACATGGAACGTTTTATTTTTATCTACCCATATATACAAGTAATACAGATATATCACTTGGTGATACTCCACTTATTCTACTTGCTTGTGATATTGAAGTAGGTTGTATTTTAGATAATTTTTCTCTAGCTTCATATGATAAAGATTTCACTTTACTATAATCAAAAGTAGCGGGAATAGGCACGTTTTCTAATCTATTTAATTTGTCTGCATTATTCTTTTCTTTTTCAATATAACCAGAGTATTTTAAGTGGATTTCAACTTGCTCTATAATTTCATTATCAATTTCGTTTTCCTGAATATAATTTTCAAGCTTATCAATCGATCTAAAATCTGAAAACGTTAATTGAGGTCTCGCAGCAATTTTATACAATTTCATAGATTGATTAATAGTTGCTAAATTTTTCTCTTCTAGAATAGGGTTGATATCCTCTTTTGTTACACTTAATCCTTTAATATAATCGATTAAGTTTTGAGTCTTGTTTTTCTTCTCTTCTACTCTATCCATTCTTTCTTGAGAAGCTAATCCTAATTTATAAGATTTTTCTGTTAAGCGTAAATCTGCATTATCTTGTCGTAAAAGAGTTCTATATTCAGCACGAGAAGTAAACATACGATACGGTTCCTCTGTCCCTTTTGTGATTAAATCATCAATTAAAACACCTATATAGGCTTCGCTTCTTTTTAGAATAAAAGGCTCTTTATTTTGAGTTTTTAACGCAGCATTTACACCTGCCATTAAACCTTGAGCAGCTGCTTCTTCATAACCTGTTGTACCATTAATTTGACCAGCAAAAAATAAGTTCTCAATTAACTTAGTTTCTAAGTTGTGTTTTAATTGTGTTGGTGGAAAATAATCGTACTCAATTGCATAACCGTATCTAAAGAATTTTACGTTTTCAAATCCAGGAATAGAACGGATAGCTTTGTCTTGAATGTCTTCAGGAAGTGATGTTGAGAATCCATTTACATAAATCTCAACAGTGTTCCACCCTTCTGGTTCAACAAAAATTTGATGACGTTCTTTCTCTGCAAAACGATTGATTTTGTCTTCTACAGATGGACAATAACGTGGTCCTGTAGATTTAATTCTACCATTAAACATTGGTGAGCGTTCAAAACCCTCACGAAGTAAATTGTGTACTTCAGGATTGGTGTAAGTAAGATAACAAGAACGTTGTTTTGTTAATGTTTTTGTTATTGGTAAATAAGAGAATTTTTCTGGAGCATCGTCACCAGGTTGTTCGGTCATTTTAGAGTAATCCAAAGAGCGTCCGTCTACACGAGGAGGAGTTCCTGTTTTCATTCTACCAGCTTCAAAACCTTTAGCTACTAAATCTTCAGTAATACCAGTTGAAGCTCCTTCTCCTGCTCTACCACCACCAAACGTTTTTTCACCAATATGAATCAATCCGTTTAAAAAAGTACCTGCTGTAACAATTACTGTTTTAGCTTTTATTTCTAAACCTAAGGCAGTTTTAACACCAATAATTGTATCGCCATCAAATAATAATCCATTAACAGAATCTTGATAAAAATCCAAATTATCAGTTTGCTCTAACATGGTTCTCCAGCACTCTGCGAATTGCATTCTGTCCGATTGAGCTCTAGGGCTCCACATAGCTGGTCCTTTAGATTTATTTAGCATTTTAAATTGAATCGCGGTCTTGTCAGTTACAATACCACTGTAACCACCAAGTGCATCAATTTCACGAACTATTTGCCCTTTTGCAATTCCACCCATAGCAGGATTGCAACTCATTTGAGCAATGTTTTGTAAGTTCATTGTAATTAACAAAGTGTGTGCTCCCATGTTTGCACTTGCTGCAGCTGCTTCGCTACCAGCATGTCCACCTCCTACTACAATTACATCGTATGTTGTATTAAATAAACTCATTTTTTATAATCAGTTCCACGTGGAACTCTTTTATTTTTTATCTAAAATTTCTAAACATTCATTTTCTTTAGAGCGCATAATTTGCTTCTCTTCATCAGTCTTATCTTTGTATTTCATGTAATGTAAAATACCATGAATTATTACGCGGTGTAATTCATTTTCAAAAGAAGTATTAAACTCCTTTGCATTCTCTTCTACTCTTTCTACTGAAATAAAAATATCACCTCCAACTAACTTACCTAACGTATAATCAAAACTAATAATATCAGTTAATGTATCGTGTTGTAAAAACTCTATATTTATTTTATGTAAATAAGCGTCATCACAAAAAATATAGTTGATTTCTCCCAATTCAAAACCTTCTCTTTCGATACATTCTTGTATCCATTTAGAAGTGTTTTCTTCATTGTTTAATTGAAACTTGGTTTCGTAATTAAATGCGATCATTTTTTTATATCAAATACTATTGTTATTATTTAAAAACTTAATTAAAAAGCAATAGTATTTTGTGTAATCTAAAGGCTTTTTAATACGTTATTTTCTATCCTTTGGAAGGCTAAAGTACTCTTGCACCTTCTTTTTGTAATTTTGGCGCAAAGGTAGTGATTGTCTGTTTAATATCTCAGTTTGGTTATAAAACAACTTTTTAAACTTCAATTCCTTAGTTGTATTGTTATTAAACTCTTGTAAATTGGTGTTTGATTTACGTTGTTTATCTCTGTTTTGTTCGAATGTAGCTTTGTCTAATTTAAGTAGCTCGTAGTTTAATTGCTGCATTCTATTAATACTCTCTTGTGTAAAACCTTTTTCCAAAATTTGATTTTCTAACTCCTCCATCTTTTTTAAAGCTTTTTTAGCTTCTTTATTTCCTGCATTTCCTTCGTTAATAGCATTTTTTAACTGTTCTCTAAGTTGTGATTGTTCTTTGTAAATTTGATATAATTCACCATCTAAATCATCACTTTGTTCACCGTTTTGCCCTTCTTTTTCACCTTTATTTTTACCGTCTTTTCCATCTTTTGGGTTTCCTTGATTTTTCTTTTGCATGCCTTGTTTCATCTTTTCCATTAATTCACTTTGCTTTTGAATGATGTCTGGCAAGCTAAACGATTTACCTTTCCCCTTCCCTTTTCCATTTCCAGGTTTAGGATTTTGCATAGCATCTAAAGTATTACTCAACATATCCGCTAATGTATTTGCTGAAGTCATTACATACTGTTGATTAGAGATTCCGTTTTGAAAATAATTATCTGCAAAATTTTCTAAAGATTGATCTAAGTTATAATGTGCTTGTGCTAAGTGATCTTGAATTTTTGAAGATATACTAGGAACTCGCATTGAAAGCACAAATAAGCTATCATCAATATGTTCAAAATAGGTTTTAAGTTGGTGTTGTTTCTGAAGGTTTTTACCAAAGTTAGGATGTGATGAATTTGAGGAAGAAAATTCATTCATTAAAGCTTCTTGATCAAATGAAAAAGTAATAAGGTTTTCTAATATTTGACGTAAACCTTCCATGTTTTCTTCTTCCATTTCTGCACTCATCGATTGCATTGATTGTTGCATCTTCTGACTCATTTCCTGCATCTTTTTAGCAACTTTTTTTTGATTTTTCTTTGTTTCAGAAGCGTTATTTTTATCTAAATTTTCTTCAGCTTTATTCAGTTCTTCTTGAGTTTGCTTTTCTAAATTTTCCATAGAAGGCATTTCCATGGGTTGTTTTAATGCTTCATTATCTTTCTTTAAGTCATCTAACTCTTTCTTTGCCTTTTGAAATTCTTCATTAATTTGTTGCTGTTCTTCTTTACTAGATTCTTTGTTACTTAACTCTTCTTGTTTTTTTGACAAATCTTCTAGTTTGTTTGCTAATTGATTCATCTTTTGTTCTACATAAAAGCGCTTAGTCATTTCTAAAATACGTTCCAAACTACGTTCTTGTTGTTTGTTTTGTTCAGCTAGTTCTTTTGTCTTTTTAATTAAATCTTCTTTTTTAAGTTTATCTGCTAGCTTGTGTAATTCATCTAATAATTTTTGTTGCTTTTCTAACTTTTTAAGTTCTTCAATACGTTTTTTTAGGTTTTCTTTTTTCTGCTCAAGAGTTTCATTTTCCTCTTTCTTTTCAGAAAAATTCTCTTGTAATTTTTGTGTTTGACGTTGCATCATTTGCTTGTATTGTTCCTGACGCTTTATTAAATTCTGAATTTTCTTTTGATCGTTCCAGTTAATATTCTTTTTGTTTTGTAAATCAAACTGTATTTTCTCTAAATCTTTCTTACTTTTTTGTTGTTGATCTAGTGAGTTAGTTATGTTTTCTATGTAGTTTTTTTGTTCTTGTAATAGCTCTTCCTCTATTTCTTCTTTTGTTTTTTGTTGGTATCTAAACTTTCTACTCATGGCTTTTTTACTACCATTTACAAGATCATTATCGTATACTTGAAAGTACATTTCATAGTCTATTCCCTCTTTTAAATCCAAACTTCCAGGAAATTCAAAATAAAAGGTTTGAATGTTCTCTTTATTTATTTTAATTACTTGATTATTAGTATTTTGATTATTTTCTTTATCGTAATAAACCAATTCTAACCTCTTAAAACCATAATCATCAGCAATTTGACCAACAAACTGGGCATTTCCACGAGAAATACTATCAATATTTGAATTTACATTGATAGTTGGATATTCATCTTTAGTTACATTAATAGAAAACTGTAGCTGCTCGTAATCTGTTAGGTTTTTGTTTGATGTTGTAATTTGATAATTAGTATTGTTCAGTACACGTTTAGAAAACTCAAATTCGTTATTTTCTTTTTGTTTAAAAATTGTTCTTTTTTCTTTTTCTAAAAATGTAACTGTATCGGTTTCAGAAGTTTTAATATCCCATTTTATAATTGTTCCTTGTGGAACATTTAAGTTTCCGGTGTTGTTGATTGTTTCAGAAGCTTTCCCTATGTATGATGGATAGGTTAGATTTAATGAAATATTTTGAATCGATGGAGTTTTAATAATCGTTATAGTATACTCATTAGATTCAATTCCGTTGGCACTTGCATAAAATAAGATAGGATTTTGAACTTCAGAGAAGGTGTATGAAAACAAACCATTTCCTTCATTTTCCATAAAATATTGTTGACCATTAAAATGAATTTTGGTTTCTTGTGGTATCACCTCCCCTTCTGTTTGTATATATACAGTTATATCTTTTCCTTTAATAACACGTAAATCTTTTGAGGTTAAATTAAAATAAAAAGGAGCTGGAGGATTATATGCTACTGAATGATTTACTACACGATTAAAACTTTGTGAGAGCTTTTTAGAGGTTCCTGTAAGTAATGAAATTCCCCAAATTAAGAAAGGAATTAAAACATATTTTACATACTTTCTATTTCTACTAAAGTCAATGGCCTTATTAAAAGAAACAGGTTGTAATTCTTTCGATTTTTGTTCAATACTAGCAGCTAATAAATCAGACTGCTGATTGTTTTGTTGTAGCTGTAAAACATTTAATAATTTATCTTTTACTTTAGGAAAGTGATTTCCGATAATTTTAGAAGCTTCTTCAAAAGAAATTCCTTTTTGTAAACCTGCAATTTTAAAAATAGGAAAACAAATAAAACGGAAAAATAAGAACACTTCTACTATAATAAATAACCAAAATAAAAAAGTTCTGGCGGTTGGTTTTAACCACAAAAAGTATTCAATAAACAGAGTAAAGAGCAAATAAATTAATCCTAAAGAAACAAATAAAATGCTTCCTTTTATCAATTCATTTGTATAAAACTTCTTACTAAACTGCTTTAGCTTTTGCTGTATTTTATTAAAATCTTCCATATCTAAGTATAAAAATACGTGTTTTAAGAGAGAATTTTAGTTAAAGATTTATTTAAACCCCTATTTTTCATTAATAATCCCCTTTAAATATGTTATTTGAAGAAAAAATAAGGATTTACCATACCTTTTATAAGGGAAAAAAGACGAAGAGTTTTTAAAGTTGAATTAAATTGCTGGTACTAATTTTAAAAACTTTAAAGATGTTAAAAAACATTTCAAGCTTAGGTGTTTTACTTAATAAGGTAGCACAAAAAAACATAAAAGGAGGTTTCTTTTCAGGAAATAATGGATGTGATATTACAGGTTGTCATGAAAGGTATCCGGGAGGAAATGGATATGTAGGTTTTGGAGAAGGTAATCCATGTGCGTTTGATACACCGACAGGAATAAGTTGTACAGGGATTATACAAAATCATTTATGTTGTATAAGCTAAGATCCAGAAAATGTATGAAAGTAGTGTTAATTAAAATACTACTTTATTTTTTAGAAAGGTATTATAAAAAATAATATCCTTTTGTAAGGAATGAAAGCTTTTGTAAACTAATTATAAAATCTTTTAAGCATGAAACAACTAATTTTACCAGCATTATTTTTAATTACATTTAATGCTTTTTCTCAAAGTCCATGGACAAAAAATAAAAATGAAGGATATCTTCAAGCTTCATTTACTACTATTGGAAGTTATGATAAAATCTATGGTAATCCAGACTACAAACCCCAACGAGAAATCACCGACAATACAGTACAACTGTACGGAGAATATGGTGTAACAGACAAAACAACACTATTTGCTAACATTCCTTTGAAAATGGTTAAAACAGGTGACTTTACTGAAGATATGTCTGTAATTTTTCCTTCTTTTACTATTGAAGAAACTTCTGAAACCTTATTAGGAAATATTCAATTAGGAATAAAACACAACTTTTCTAATAACAAATGGTTGTTATCAGGACAACTTTCTATTGAAGCGAATACAAGCAGTTATAAAGAAAATTCAGGAATACGAAGTGGCTATGATGCGTGGACATTCACACCGTTGTTTTTAACAGGAAGAGGTTTTGATTCATGGTATATACAAGCATTTACAGGATTTGATATTAGAACAAACGACTATAGCTCTAACTATAAATTAGGAGGAGAAGTTGGTTACAAAGCACTAAATTGGTTATGGGTAGCAGGATTTTTAGACGGTGTTGCCTCTTTAAAAAATGGAGACGTTATATTGCCTCAAGAAAATTTGGCTACAGGTTTGTATGTAAACGATCAAAGCTATGCTGCCTTTGGATTAAAACTTATAGGTGAGTTCAATAAATCTTTTGGAGCTAATGTTGGTTTCGGAGGTGCTTTTGCGGGAAGAAATGTAGCTAAAGCTCCAGCATTGAGTTTTGGATTGTATCATAAGTTTTAAAAAAGTAAGGCTTTTCCTTACATTTTGTAAGGTAAAATAAACGAAGAATTTTTAAAGTTAAATTAAATTGCTACTACTAATTTTAAAAACTTTAAAGATGTTAAAACACATTTCAAATTTAGGTACTACCTTAAAAAAGACAGAGCAGAAAAATATTAATGGAGGTTTCGGACTTACCAGGTGTAAATATGATCAAGACTGTCCAAGAAGAGATATGTATTGTTTTCATGGCTACTGCCAGTATAAATAAAATTTTAAAAGCGAGTTTAACTCGCTTTTTTCTTTTTTTCTCTTACCTCCCTTTTCTTTTCTATTAACATAAAACTATCTTTGCGCTTTCAAATCAATAAAAAAATGACTGAGAACGTAAGAGTACGCTTTGCTCCGAGTCCGACAGGACCATTACACATAGGTGGTGTAAGAACTGCTTTATTCAATTATTTATTTGCTAAAAAACATAACGGAACCTTTGTTTTACGTATTGAAGATACCGATCAAACACGTTATGTAGCTAATGCAGAAAAATACATAATCGATTCTTTAGAATGGTGTAACATTCCGTTTGATGAAGGTCCAGGTAAAAACGAAAAATTCGGACCCTATCGTCAGTCAGAACGTAAAGATTTGTATAAAAAATACGCAGATCAGTTAATTGAATCTGGTTGGGCATATTATGCTTTTGATACAGCTGAAGAATTAGATGCACACCGTAAAGATCATGAAGAAAAAGGAAAAACCTTTATTTATAATTGGCATAATCGTTTAAAGTTAAACAATTCGTTGGCTCTTTCTGCTAATGAAGTTTCAGAAAAAATAAATGCAGGAGAAAAGTATGTGATCCGTTTTAAAACTCCACAAGACGAGACCTTAATTTTACAAGATGAAATCCGTGGTACGATTAAAGTGGAAACAAACACCTTAGATGATAAAGTATTGTTTAAATCTGATGGTATGCCAACATATCATTTAGCAAATATTGTAGATGACCATTTAATGGAAATTTCACATGTAATTCGTGGTGAAGAGTGGTTACCTTCTCTCCCACTTCATGAGTTATTATATCGTGCATTTGATTGGAAAGCACCAAAATTTGCACACTTACCATTAATTTTAAAACCAGTAGGAAAAGGAAAATTAAGTAAGCGTGATGGCGATAAACTAGGTTTTCCAGTATTTCCGTTAGAATATACCAATGAGCAAACAGGTGATGTTTCACGTGGATACAAAGAAGACGGTTATTTTGCTGATGCATTTATAAATATGTTAGCATTCTTAGGATGGAACCCAGGAACAGAACAAGAAATTTTTAGTTTAGAGGAATTAACAGAAGCGTTCGATTTAGCGCGTGTAAGTAAATCAGGAGCTAAGTTTAGTCCAGATAAAACAAAATGGTTTAACCAACAGTATTTACAACAAAAGTCTAACAAAGAGCTTACAGCCTTATTTATACCTATTCTTGAAGAAAAAGGCATAACAAAAGATAAAGATCAGGCAGAAAAAGTAGTTTCTTTAATAAAAGAGCGTGCGACGTTTGTAGCTGATTTTTGGGAGTTATCTAACTTTTTCTTTGAAAACCCTTCAGAATACGATGAAAAAGCGGTTAAAAAACAATGGAAAGATACTACGAGTGAATTAATGCAAGAATTAGTAGAAGTAATTTCTAAAATAGAAGATTTTTCAATTGAAAATACTCAAACAGAAATCAAAGGATGGATTACTTCTAAAGAAATAGGATTTGGTAAAGTAATGCAACCACTTCGTTTAAGTTTGGTAGGAAAACTAGCAGGTCCAGATTTGTTTGATATCATGACAATGATAGGCAAAGAAACTACTATTACCAGAATACAAAACGCGATTAACGCGTTATCATAAAGCAAAAAAAAGCCGCTTTTAAAGCGGCTTTTTTGTATATTAAATTAGAAGATTAAAACATACAACCTCCTAAATGTTTTGCAGCATTACGAGCATTGTTATCACCTCCATTGTTCCAATTTAGTTTAAATACAACACCTAGAGTTCCTTGAATATGTGAACGCATACTTTCATAACCTTCAAAAGAATGTTTGTAGTATAGTTGTGGGTTAATACCAATATTATCACTAACCCAATAAATTCCACCAGCACCAACATTAAGTGTAGGTGTCATTTTACGTTCAGAATCTACTACACTACCTCCTATAAAAACATACGGAGCAAACTTGTTAAAAATAGCATTTAAGTTATAACGAAATGAAGCATCCATAGAAAAATACTTTGCAGAGTTTTTGATAAAACCAACGTCATCAATAGTATTAAAAGATACAGCACCATCTAAAGAAAAACGATCGCCAATAGGCATGGTTAAACTTACAGTAGGCACTTGAAATAAATATTGATCACCAATAAAAGCGGCGTCACTTTCACTAAATTTTGTTATTCCAAAACCTACACCTATTTGCCAAGAGTCGTTTAAATTTTGTGAAAAAACAGACGTTGTTAAACAGGTAAGTATTGCTATGAATAAAATTTTATGTTTCATCGGGAGATAAGTGTTTAGAGTAATAACTGGTTTAATAAGTTTTTAGTATAATTATTTTAATTGGCATTTACCTTTTTAATAGCTTCGGTAAAATTATCTAAGTCGTTATTGTTTAAAACTAAATGAACGGCTTCATCGCAAACTTTCTCAGCATTATCAGTAGAGAAATGTAAAGCTATAGCTATTTTACGTAGTATACCAACTTCTTCTTTGGCTACATTTTCATCAGCAAAAATCATTTTTGTTAAATGAAATAAACGTTCAATACGCTCTTCGTAACTAATAGGTGCATTTATTGGATACTTCTCAGGATTTTTTAAAATACCTTTATATTCTTCCTCGTTAATATTTAATTTTTTTGCAGCTCTGTCCAATAGTAATTGTTCTCCTTCAGAAATTACTCCATCAGTTTTAGCAATTTTAACTATACTAGCAAAGTGTCCTATTTCTTGTTTATGTTTTCCACTTGAATATAAATCTGATATTGACATAATTTTTTTTAAATTTTTTTAATTGAAAGTAAAGTGTATTTATTTAAAAACAAGTTTTAAATAAAGTCACAAAAATATCGCCGAAAGTTAACAATTCTAGTCAAAAACGAAGTATTATTTTTTCTTATCGTAATTTATAAATACATAAGGTATGTTAATTTAAAACAGTGTTTTTTTATCTGATTTAAAGGCTTTTTATTTTTAGCTAATACAAATCCTTAGGGCAGCTTTTTTAAACCCTTTAAAACACCGATTACGTTAGTTTAAATAAAAAAAGATAGAGAAAAAATAAAAGAATAAATAATACTTATAAAACTAAAAATAACAATTGATAAAACTTAAAGTAGTTTTTACTCTTTAAAAATCACTAACTTGTTAACAAATGAAATTCTAATCTTATCAAAAATGAAAACGGTATATACTATTTTAATTTTATTAGTTTCGGTTGCGTTGAGTTTTTCACAAAACAATGGAATAATAGAAAAAGAGGTTAATCAACAAATATGGTAACCATTTAAAAAATCTTTTGAAGCTAGAGATTGGGAATCATTTAATAATTTACATACTAACGATGTGTTAAGAGTAAATAAGTACGGAATACGCAAAGGAGAAGAATACAAGAATTCAATACAAACATCCTATCAAAAACCAACAACAAAAAAAAGACAAATAGATTTTTGTTTTAATCAAAGAATCTATAAAGAAAACACAGGTTATGAAGTAGGGTATTATCGGGTCACATATACTGAAAAATATAAAGAACCTCGCACAGTATATGGTAGGTTCCACGTGGTACTAAAAAAAAAGGAAAATACTTGGTTAATTACACAAGATTGGGATACTGACACTATAAAAGGAAAATCAATTACCAAAGAAGATTTTGAGTCAGGTAAATGTTTGTGAATTAGATAATAACTTTTAAGTTCTCTTATTCTACATTTTTTATTTCGACTTTAAAGAGAAGTCTGTTTTAATTTTTAGTAGCAAACATCCTATGAAAACTGAAGCTGGCTTAAAAAAATGTATCTAATTCAAAACTAAATAACTAAGAAAAACACCTTTTTTTCATCTGTTAAAGTATTGTAAAATTTGAATTTTATTAAGTGTAAAACCTGAACGAAAACGTAAATTTGCGCAGAGTTCCCCACGATTGTTAATTACTTCAGCTTAAAAAAAGAATAGCAAAAACATTGCTGTAGTTTCTATTCAGTCACTCTTCTCAAAAAAATTGAAAAGAAAACTAAAAATTTTATTGTAAATGAATCAATTTGATAAGCATCAAATCATTCCTTTTTATTTAGGAAACGAAACCTCTATTAAAGAAGCTCTAGTAAAGTACAAAGAACTATTAGACAGCAATAAAGCAGTCGTAAACCAGGTGTTTGATGTAGAGTTTAAAATTATTGAAAACGATACTCAACGTCGTATTCAAGTAGCAGATACCAACAATCAAAAGTTGGTAAAAAATGCACTGAACATGGGACCAGATGGAGGTCCAAGCTATTACCCAAACCATATTGGAGATACTGATGAAATTTATATTTCAGAAGTACTCTTTTTTGCCATTGCACTAGAGTATCCTTCATTAAAAGAAGCGGTAGTTACCACCGCAAAAGCAATAGTAGCACACAGTAGGCGTTTTAATGATACTTGGAATTTATGGATAGACGATATGCGTGTTTTTGGTATCGAGGCGTTGTATATGCTAGCGCTAACAGATGCTAATTATACCTACTTATTATCGCAATTTTTAATTCCTTATTGGGATGATGAACACGCTGTAGGTTACGAAGAGTATTTACGCGATTTATTCCAAAAAAATGGATGGAATAGACCTATGATTAAAGCTTTTATTTGGTGTGATAATAGTTATTTTAGACAAGCAATTGTAACATCACAAGAAAAATCATTAGGAAATTATTTAAAAGCAAATCCAGAAGAATATACCTATTTTAAACGAGCGCTTCAAGAGCGATTTGTAGAAGAACCAGTACTATTACCTTACGGTGATGATGACCCAGAAGAAACGCATCCTGTATTAGATATTTACTTCAGTTTAGTAGTTGTTGCTGAAGAATGGGCTGAGTCGATAGAGGATAATGAAGAGGTATTACAAGAACATTTTATTGAAGACACCTTAGAAAATGAGGCATTTGATTTAGAAAAAAAGATTAAAAATACACTTCAAAAACCTTTAAGTAAAATTAATGAAGAGGCGCAAAGAGAAAAGGACGAAGACGAAGAAAGAGAAGCCTATTTTGATAATTATGAATATGGAGACGGTTTAAAAAGTGTAAAAGAGTTAATCTTACATTTACATCGTGGTGCAGATCTTTGGAAATATGTACAAACAGGTCAACATAAAGAAGCTTTAAACGATTTACCACAGACAGATTTATTACCCTTAGCTAAAGAGCATGCTCGTGTTATGTACTTACGAATGCTGTATTTCACAGGTGGTTATCGTGATGAAAATGAAGTTCGTGAATCTCTAGAAAATATTATTAGTGATGTTACAGCAGAATTGCTGTCATTAGAAGAAGATGATGTTGAAAAAATCTATCAAAACGGTCTAATTCTTACCATTAAAACACGACCTACAGGTACACCAGAAGATACAGAAGTAGCACAAAGACAACAAGAACGTAACGCTATGTATTTACGTATACTAGATGTGTTTTATTACGCCTTTGGTAAAAAACCGTTTGATGACGATATTAAAGATGTTGTAACTAAAAACGATCCTTTATTAAGTGTTGAAGAATATCAGCAACGTTATCATCCGCAGCTTTCAAAAGAAGCAACACCAGAAGAGAAAGAAAAGCATGAAAAAAATATCATAATAGAAGTATTACGAGAGTTTGCAGATCTTGATACAAAACTTTCTAAAAAGAATTTTGACGATGCAGCTTTTGTTTTTGAAGAAAAAAGAGAACGACGCGATTGCTCTTGGTGGCCAAAAGACAATTTAGGATGTTGTGCTTTAGCAACGCACCTACTTTTTCAAGACTTTCAACAACGTGTTGGAGATGATTATACACAAAGACTTTTTAACTACGTTAATGAAAATGTTTGGACGTTGATAGCTAAAATGGTAGAAGAATCATTGGTAAATCCTATTGATGAAAAAAATAAAGACTTAGATCCTATTAAGGAGCAAGCTTTAGGATATATCACTGAGGCAAATACCACGTTAACAGAAGAAGAAGCGTTAGAAGCTTTTAGTAGAATACTTTTGGTAGAAGAAGGAAAAGAAGCAAGTACTAAACAAAAAAAGTACGATTTATTCGATAATGCCTACGAAGACAATCAACGTACAGTACTTATTTGTTATTGGTTATCACAAATGCCATTACCAAGTCAGCATCAAGCAAAGCGATTGTGGAAACTATGGGTTGCTTTAGCTCCACAAAAAGTAATACAATTATTAGCAAAAATAACAGCAGACGATGAATACGACTATTCATTTGAAAATCCATTAAAAGAAATTGATTTTTACGACAGAATTGAAAAAAATGGAGTACCAAAATCACAAAGTATTGCTTTTCAAATGGTAGTAGCTCAAAAAATGTTTCATAATAGTTGGGAAGGAGATAAAGCCCCATATTTAGTATGGTTAGATAAATATAATGAAATAGACAGTACCGCAACAGGTATGTTTGATGTAATAGATAAAAAGCGTGCACTAGCCTTAGATGAAGGAATGCACTACATTGATGCGCATAGACGAATTGAATATTTTATCGATTTATCGTTACAAAATGAACGTTTTCCTTTCAATCAACCAGAAGCATTTAAAGAAACAGTAAGTAAATTATTTCAAGAAAACTTAGTACCGTGGTATAAAAGATTGGCTACATACAATGACACCATTTGCAAAAGTTTTTATAATTACTATAACGATGAAAATAAAGAAACCTCTGCTTTAGAAAAATTGCCAATATCATTTCATCCAAACGCAGTTACCAACCTTTCCACAAAAATTAACGACTATAACCAAGTTCAATTACTTCAAAAGAAAGGAGAAGAACTCGTTATTTTACAGTTAGATAAATCGTATAATGACCATAGGCTTGAAGACTCACAAATAACATCAAAAAAAGTATCATTACCATACGGTCAGTTTGTGTTATTTCCAGAAGAAATAGATACAGAAGCAATTTTAAACGCCATTCGTAACCAAACTACCGATGCAGAAGATGTTGAAATGTTAGTTACCAAATTACAAGAATATTTAGATGATGAGGTGAGTTATGCAGATATGGCATCATTATGTAATAAAATGCTCAAAAAAGAAGATTTCAACGCCTATGATAGAAATTATTCAGCGATGACAATTCAGCAATTTATTTGGATGCTATCTGAGGAAAAACAACATCGTTTTATCAAACTTTTTGCAAATCACAGCCTCGAAGGAACCAAAATGTTGACGAGAGACTTTACCAAAGCATTTTTACGAATGAAAGTACGTGAAAAAGAAGTTAGTTTAGAAGAAATAAGAGAAAAATCAGAAGAAGAAGAGTACAAAGAAGCAGCATTTACATACCTACTAAACCTTTTGGATAGTTTAGAAGTTAATCCATTATACATTGCAGATATAGCACTTGATGAATATAATGAAGCCTCAAAACATTGGTTTATTGCTTTAGGAGCAGAAAAACTGTTTGATTTATCACAAAACTTTTCAGTTGACAAACGTGTAGAACTAATAGAAATGCTTTCCGAATCTGAAGAAGCTACAAATGTTTTAAAACCTTTTTTAGAAGATGTATCCAGAATGGTAAGAGATGCTGCAGAAAGTGTCTTAAACACTTCAGAAACGATGTAAAAACAAAAAGCTGTCTATTTTAGACAGCTTTTTTATTCATACCTTTATTGTCATTTAAACCGTCATTGCGAGTGCTAACGAAGCAATCTTTCAGTCGTTTGTTCCCAACAAACAAATTACTTCACCCCTCACCTACATCATAATAACATAGAGCAGGTATAACTGATTAAAATAAAGGAATAAAAGCGTAAAAATAATTTTCAAAATACCTTATTTTTATCAACATAAGCTTTAAAACCAACCTATGAACAACGAGAAGAATTCTGAAACTTGGAAAAAACTCTATCAAAACTCACAAGAACTCACCAAACCAACCTCTGTAGATAACATACTTTCTGATGACGATGTAATCTTTTTAAAACAAGAATTAAAAAACATAATCAATCGGTTTTTAGACAAAGGAGAATTGCACAAAGGCATTAAAGTATACATAAACCACGAACTGCAAAACGGAATAGCAGAAGAAATGGTAGCCAATAGACCAAAAGAAGAGGAAACTATTGAACAATGGTGTATAAAGCTTTTCAGAGATCAAAAATTCGGAGTTGTTTTCAATAGTTTAGAAAGCTTTAGTAATGAATTTACCGAGAAAATGTGTCAGATTGTTGCTCCATTACTTCAAAAAGCAGGAATGCCCTTGGGCGGACTCTCTTTTTTATTTTTTATGGGAAACTATGGCTTTACCCCTTTCGGAATTCATAAAGAAGCCAAAGGAGAAGAAGGTTTCTTGTTTCATTTAGGCCCAAACTCTAAAGACTTTTATACTTGGGATATTGAAGAATACAATCAAATAGAACATAATACGCAAGTGTTCCACGAGGTAGATGCAATGTTACCAACATCTACAACATATCCGTTAAAGGCAAAATCGGCGATGTTTATTCCGCATCATCTATATCATATTGCAAAAACCGATGAGTTTTCGTTGAGTGTGGTAATGGATTATATAAATCCGTCGAGAGACTATTTAGAAAAAACAATTGCCACACAAATAGCCTCAAAAGAGCTACAAAAAAATCCGAATGTAGGGTATTTACCACCAGTAGATGTAACCACCGACGAATTGGATTGGAATAGCTTATTAAACCGTAAAACGTGGGAACAGCAATACAAAAAAACACTTTCAAAATATATTACTAGGCTAAAAAGTAACGCAGGAGTTTTACAACCTTCAATAGTTGAGAACAAAGAAAGTTTACCCAACCCGCCATTTCAAATTAAGGGAAAGACAATTTTTCCGTTGTTAATACATACAGAAAACACAGAGAAAACCTGTATAATGGCAAGAGGAAATGAAGTTGTTGTTAGTAATAACTCACAACTAAACACAATTATAGAAAAGCTAAACATAGGAGAAACCATAAGCTTTGAAGAATTACAAAATCACCTCACTCCTACTTGGGAATTAATGGATGTATTTGATTTTGTAAGTCAGTTAGCACGGGTTGAAGCGATTGTTATTCATAAGGGATAACCTTACTGTCATTTCGAGCGATAGCGAGAAATCTCTCTCAAGGGAGTCAGAAATACCTGTGAAAGTACCTAACACGCAATTTTAAGATTTCTCAGTCGTCACCTCCTTCGAAATGACACTAAAAAAATTATTCTATCTTTAAAAGAAAAATGCTAAACAAATACGTTGTATACATCATTACAAACAAGAATAAAACTACATTGTATATTGGTGTTACCAACAATCTTCAAAAACGATTATCTCAACATTATTTTGATAGCGAGCATGCTAAAAAATCATTTGCAGGAAAATATAATTGCTATTATTTGATTTATTATGAAGCTTTTGAAACGATAAACGAAGCAATTCACAGAGAAAAAGAATTAAAAAAATGGAGTAGAGAAAAGAAAGAAAACTTAATTAACAGTTTCAATCCTGAGTGGCGTTTTTTGAATAATGAAGTGTTTTAATTAATACTGTCATTTCGACCGAAGGGAGAAATCTCACTCACGAGAGTCAGAAACACTCTTGAAAGTACCCAACACACATCCATAAGATTTCTCAGTCGTCACCTTCTTCGAAATGACGTGTAAGTTGTCATTTCGACCGCAGGGAGAAATCTCACTCACGGGAGTTACAAATACACTTGAAAGTGCTCAATACACAATTATAAGATTTCTCACTTCCGTTGCACTCCAGTTCGAAATGACGTTGAAGTTGCATGGTGTCCTGTCATTTCGACCGCAGGGAGAAATCTTTTTAAAGAGAGTTACAAATACTCTTAAAAGCTACAAACACCCTTACAAACTCACACACAAATAAATAACCCTTGCCTCTCTCCTCTTTTTTTACTATGTTTAACACGCTAAAAAGTAAAAAGTAGTACTACCCCTTATCTCAACTATTTTTTTATTTAAAAAGTAATAACAAACACTTCTTTATGGATTGCCGTAAAGAATAGTGATTGTTTATGTATAAGTTTGACTAAAACATAAAATAAATAATAAATTGGGTATTGTTAAAAGAATAAGTGTTAGAGAAATTGACGATTTAGATAAAGGAGTTGATTTAAAAGAGGCTTTTAAGTTAGTAGAGAACTTTGAACTTAAAGAAGAACTGATTAATAAGTTTGATATAGATTTAAATGAAAACCCTTTTTTAAAAATAAAAGGAGCAAAGACTCTAGTTAATGCTTTATTAAGACTTGAAAAAAAAGTTTATAAATTTGATGTTGATACTGAAATAAGTAGCATTCATATAGGCAAGTATTATGACAAAAAAAGCATAGAAATTGAGTTGTTAAATTTAGCAGATGAGGACTTACTTAAAAGATATCAAGTAGATAGATTAACTTCTAAATCCTTTTATACCGTAAGAACAGATTTATTAGATGGTTTATATAAAGCAGATAAATTTCTTACCCACTTGAAATCAATTGAATTTGAGGAATTAATAGAGTCTACAATTGATAAACTAGAAGAGTTGAATAAAAATAATTCTAAGAAAATAAAATTGAGATTTTTGGAAGATGAAGAAGGAGAACTTTTTACTAGAGCTATAACATCAACTAGTGTATATAAAGATTATAACAATAATTTTTCTGTTTTTATGGCCTTGTTTCAACTTAATGCTCTAAATAAGTTAGGTTATTCTTTTGAAGTAGAACAATTTAGTTTTGACGATTCTGAAATTTATGTACTTTTTAGGCAAACAAACTCAACTCAAAAGATAGAAAAGGATGTCACACTTACATTTGCTTTAGAATTAACAAATAGTGAGATAAAAAGTAAAGCAGTTAAGCTTAACGGTAACTTTATAATTAACACTAAAAGAGGTGCTGTTTATACTAAAAACAATGTCAAAACTTCAGTTTTAAGTATAAGGCATGGGTACACAATAAGAAAGGCAAAGGATTATATAAATAGCTTACCTGATAACATAAGTCAGTATATTGCTGATTCAATAGATAATTATAAAAACATTAATAAACTTAAGAAGTTTGAAGATATTCAGAGTTTTTTATCCAAAAAAATTGATAAGTCAAATAATGAGGAAATAAAAAAATATAAAACTAAACTTAAAAATACCTTAAAAGGTAGAGTTAATTCTTTAGTTGACTTATTAGAAAAAATGGATAAATTAGAATCAATAATAGCTCATGAAGATATTAAGGCAATTGATTTCTTAAGAGAAAAAATTTATGATTCTTTAATAAAAAGAGGAAAGAATTAAGTTAGCAGTATAGAACTTTAACCGTTACCCCCAATATATTATCTTTGCTCAAAATTTTTGTACGTTGAGCAAGCAAGCAATTGTAAATCACTATCAACAATCTGAAAATGTAAAACAGATTGTTCATCAGCTTCAACAAGATCCACACCATTTTCAACTAACGAATTTGGTCGGTTCTTCGTTGTCTTTTGTCATTTCCGAAACTTTTAAACAAGCCGATAAACCCTACTTGTTAATTTTTAACGACAAGGAAGAAGCTGCTTATTATCTAAACGATTTAGAGCAGTTATTGGGCGATAAAAACGTGCTGTTTTATCCGGGTTCGTATCGCAGACCGTACCAGATTGAAGAAACCGACAATGCCAATGTACTGCTACGTTCAGAGGTGTTAAACCGTATCAATTCTCGTAAAAAACCTGCGATTATTGTTACTTACCCTACTGCCCTGTTCGAAAAAGTAGTCACCAAAAAAGAACTGGAAAAAAACACGCTAAAAGTGGTGGTGGGCGAGCAAGTATCGCTCGATTTTGTCAACGAAGTATTATTCGAATACCATTTTAAACGTGTCGATTTTGTAACCGAACCAGGAGAGTTTTCGGTACGTGGTGGAATTATCGACGTGTTTTCGTTTTCACACGACGAACCCTATCGTATTGAGTTTTTTGGTGATGAGGTAGACAGCATCCGAACTTTTGATGTAGAAACGCAACTTTCTAAAGAAAAACTGAAGAAAGTGAGCATTATGCCCAATGTAGAAAACAAAACACTACAAGAAAGCAGAGAAAGCTTTTTAAAATACATATCAGCAAAAACCGCTGTTTTCGTTAAGAATTTAGATTTACTAAGTGATTCACTAGATAAATTCTATCGAAAAGCAGAACTATCGTTTAACGAATTATCTACCGAAATCAAACACGCAAAACCAGAAGAATTGTTTTGCAACGGAGAACTCATACGTAATCAACTACAAGATTTTACAACGGTTGACATTGGTAAAAACCGTCATTCTGAACGAAGTGAGAAACCGCAAGGTTCAGCGGAGCTAAATCTCACTAACGTAAGCATCAACTTCGATACCCACCCACAACCGTCTTTCAACAAAAAATTCGACCTGTTAATTCAGAATTTCAATGAGTTTTCGGCCAAAGGATTTACCAATTATATTTTATGTTCTAACGAACAGCAAGCACAACGTTTCCACGATATTTTTGACGACCATGAAGAAGAGGTTTCTTATGAAACCATTGTGTTTCCGTTGTATCAAGGATTTGTGGATATTGATAGCAAAATTGTTTGTTATACTGATCATCAAATCTTTGAGCGTTATTACAAATTCCGACTCAAAAACGGATACGCGAAAAAGCAATCCATCACCCTACAAGAGCTCACCAAATTAGACGTAGGCGACTATGTAACACATATCGACCACGGTATTGGAAAGTTTGGCGGACTTCAAAAAATAGATGTAGAAGGCAAAAAACAAGAGGCCATTAAGTTAATTTATGGCGATCGCGATATTTTATACGTGAGTATTCACTCGCTACACAAAATTTCCAAATTCAACGGAAAAGACGGAAAACCGCCTAAAGTATATAAACTAGGGTCGAATGCTTGGAAAAAAGTCAAGCAAAAAACCAAAGCCCGTGTAAAACATATTGCGTTCAACTTAATTCAGTTATACGCAAAACGAAAACTACAAAAAGGATTTGCTTTCGGACCCGACACGCATATGCAACACGAGTTGGAAGCGAGTTTCTTATACGAAGACACACCCGATCAGTTCTCTTCTACCCAAGAAGTAAAAGCTGATATGGAAAAAGAACAACCGATGGATCGTTTGGTGTGTGGTGATGTTGGTTTTGGAAAAACAGAAATTGCCATTAGAGCGGCTTTTAAAGCGGTAGATAACGGAAAACAGGTTGCGGTGCTTGTACCAACTACAGTTTTAGCATTTCAGCACTTTAAAACCTTTTCTAAGCGATTAAAAGACTTTCCGGTTACGATTGACTACCTAAACCGTTTTAGAACCACAAAACAGCGCAAAGGCGTGTTAGAAGGGGTTGCTGATGGAAGTGTAGATATTGTGATAGGAACACACCAGTTAACCAATAAAGCAGTTCAGTTTAAAGATTTGGGATTATTGGTTATTGATGAGGAACAAAAATTCGGGGTAGCAGCGAAAGATAAGCTAAAAACGATTAAGGAAAATGTAGATACATTGACCTTAACAGCAACACCAATCCCGCGTACTTTACAGTTTAGTTTGATGGCGGCGCGTGATTTATCGGTAATTAAAACACCACCACCCAACCGTCACCCCATAGAAACCAACGTGATTCGCTTTAGTGAAGAAACCATTCGCGATGCGATTTCGTACGAGATTTCTCGTGGTGGACAGGTGTTTTTTATCCATAACCGTATTGAAAACATCAAAGAAGTAGCAGGATTGTTACAACGTTTGGTGCCAAGTGCAAAAATTGGCATTGGACACGGACAAATGGAAGGAAAAAAGTTAGAAGAACTCATGCTTGGTTTTATGAACAATGAGTTTGATGTGTTGGTGTCTACCACGATTATTGAAAGTGGATTGGATGTACCGAATGCGAATACGATTTTCATCAACAATGCGAATAATTTCGGACTGTCGGATTTACACCAAATGCGTGGTCGTGTAGGGCGTTCAAACAAAAAAGCCTTCTGTTATTTTATCACACCACCGTATCATCATATGACCGATGATGCACGTAAACGAATTCAGGCATTAGAGTTGTTTTCTGATTTAGGAAGCGGATTGAACATTGCCATGAAGGACTTAGAGATTCGTGGTGCTGGAGATTTATTAGGTGGAGAACAAAGCGGATTTATCAACGATATTGGTTTTGATACCTATCAGAAAATCTTACATGAAGCCATTGAAGAACTCAAGGAAAATGAATTCAAAGACTTATATCCTACGGATGAAAATGCGCCAAAAGAGTATGTAAAAGAGGTACAAATTGATACCGATTTTGAAATTCTATTCCCAGATGATTATGTGAATTCAGTTACCGAACGTTTGAGTTTATACAACAAATTAGGAACTTTAACTACGGAAGAGGAATTACAAACCTTTGAGACTGAAATTATCGACCGTTTTGGAGAATATCCAACCCAAGTTGCCGATTTATTAGACAGTGTTCGTATTAAATGGTTGGCAAAAGAATTAGGTTTAGAAAAGGTGATTTTAAAGCAAAAACGCATGTTAGGGTATTTTGTATCCGATCAGCAAAGTGCTTTTTATCAAACTGAATCATTTACCAAAATGTTGAGGTATGTACAGCAAAATCCGAAGAGTTGTGTAATGAAAGAAAAGAAAACCAAAAACGGATTGCGCTTACTCATCACGTTTATTAAAATTGATAGTGTACACAAGGCGTTAGAAACCTTACAGAAAGTATAAAACGTCATTTCTCGCTCGCAATGACGGTACAAAGAAGTTGTCAGTTCGAGTGGTTTTCACGATTGGAATGAGTGAAAATTGTATCGAGAACTAGTTTGTATACATCTCGATACAAATTTCTTCCTTCTATCGAAAAAGAAATTCACTCGATGTGACAATGTAAACTCATAACCAAAATATGGGCACGCTACTTCAGCAATAAAGGAATAAAGAATTGTCATTTTTGTAAAAAGTAACTAGTTTGTTGAAAAATTTTAAAATGAAAATATACTTTGTTTACATATTACAATGTTCAGATAAAAGTTATTATACAGGAGTAACTTCCAACCTTTCTCAACGAATATTTCAGCACCAAAACGGAACTTTTAAAGATAGTTACACTTCAAAAAGAAGACCTGTTGAATTGGTTTTTTATTGTGAGTTTACTAATGTAGAAATGGCTATTGAAAAAGAAAAACAAATTAAAAAATGGTCAAGATCAAAAAAAGAAGCTCTTATAAATAACGAGTTTGAAAAACTACCGAACTTAGCAAAGAAGAAGTTTAATAATTAAGCTTTGTCAGTTCGAGTGGTTTTCACGATTGGAATGAGTGAAAATTGTATCGAGAACTAGTCTATACATCTCGATACAAATTTCTTTCCTCTATCGAAAAAGAAATTCACTCGATGTGACAATTAAATTCACAACTGGAAGATTGCTTCATTTCCACTTCGATTCCGCTCAGTGTCCATTCGCAATGACGAGAACAAACAAAACGTCATTTTGAGCGGTAGCGAGAAATCTCATTCAATTGAGTAACTCATCTTCTTAAGATTTCTTCCTCTGGTTGAAATGACATACATTTACCCTTATGCAAACTAACCATATAAAAAACCTTTCAGGGCTATTATTAGCTACCTTATTCATCAGTACATCGGGTGTGTTAGGTAAGTATATTGCAATGCCTTCAGAAGTTATTGTGTGGTTTCGTTCGGCATTTGCTATGGTGATTTTGTATGTCTTTTGCCGATTCAAAAAGATTGATTTAACCATACAATCAAGAAGGCACTTGTTCCCTTTTTTAATGGGGGGAATTTTTATGGGTGCACATTGGATTACTTATTTCTATGCGTTAAAACTGTCCAATGTAGCTATTGGAATGTTGTCATTGTACACGTTTCCAGTAATGATTTCCTTTTTAGAACCCCTGTTTTTAAAAATAAAATTCAACCCGATTCATATTGTTTTAGGGTTGATGGTGTTGCTAGGTTTATACATTCTAGCCCCTGATTTTGATATTAAAAACACACAAGTACAAGGCGTGTTATTTGGCTTGCTTTCTGCATTGTGTTATTCTGTTAGAATTTTGATTTTAAAGCAGTACGTACAACAATACAACGGAGTAATGTTGATGTTTTATCAAGTGGTAATAATTACCATAACTTTAGTTCCCGTTTTATTTTTTATGGATGTTTCAGGATTTCAAGAGCAACTCCCCTATTTACTATTATTAGCCTTGTTAACTACGGCTATCGGACATAGTTTAATGGTACATTCACTACAGTTTTTTTCGGCATCAACCGCAAGTATAATTAGTAGCATTCAACCTGTTTTCGGAATTTTGTTAGCGTTTATTTTCTTAAACGAAATTCCTACGTGGAACACGTTTATTGGTGGAAGCTTAATTTTAGCAACAGTGATTATTGAAAGTATTCGAAGTAGAAAAGGCTAGTGTAATCTTTGCTGTTGTTGAATAATGGTTTTCATACTCACATCTTCGTAATTTCTACGAACAAAAGTTAGTGCACTGTCTAAAACTTCACCCATACCATCACTATCTCTAAAATTAATATCTCCTGTAAATTCAAAAATTTCTGATTTTAATTGTTCGATATTTTTTGGTATAGAAATATTATCTGATTTCATAGCGGAAAGCAAACGATTCAATCGAGAACGAGAACCTAAAATTCTTTTAGCAACAATTGATCGCTCTTCTATTTGATATTGCTCAATAGATTCTGAAGTAAGCTTATCTCCTACCAGTTGAACGAGCTTTAAATTTTCTTTAAAAAACTGTGGATAATACACTTTAAATTTACCTTCGTAACATTGCTGGTCAAAATCTATCGGACGAATTTTATACACAACATTTTCAAAATCGTGTGTAGGTACTACTACGTAGTTATACGAACGCATATCGCCCAACAAACGAATCATACAACGCTCGTTAAATTTAACAAACTCTTTAGCTAGTTGTGCTTTTTCAATGTCTAAACAATCATCTAAATAATCATTGATAAAAACATCACCAGGAATTCCTGATATATGCTCTTCTATCAACGTGTCTTCATATACCAAAAAGTTTAGGTTGTAAGGAGATAAAATATCCTCTAACTCTAGTCCGTAAATACGAGAAGCATCGGTTTTCTTTACGTAAAAATAGGTGTAGTTATCATTTAAAATATTTCGAATTTTTATACGAAAAGGTTTAGAGTTACCAAACGTACAAAAATCGATAGCATCAACATTCAAATGCTTAATACTGGCGTCAGAACCGTTAGAGTGTAAGATATTATATACTTTTTTTAGGTATAAATCAATTTCAGCCCGCTCAAACTCATTATAAAAAACGCGTATCCATAAGGTATCATTATCGTGTTTATCATACACAGCAACCGAACCTTGAAAACGCAACAAATCATCATAAAAAATAGGAATTTTTATAGTTCTGTTATGTCTTTTTAAGTAGTTTCCTAGTTTTTTGGTAACAGGAAAAGCTGGTTTTTTTTGTGATATGAGTTTATATTCTGACATGCTTCAAAGGTACTAAACTTCAAACATTTTTCCGGGTAAAGGTTTTATAACCCCTTTTAATTCCATTTGAACCAAAATAGAGGATAGTTGATAAGTAGGAAGATTACAATCTAACGCAATAACATCTAACAACTGTTTACCATTTTGTTGTAAGTAATTGTGTATTTTTTGTTCGGTTTCATTCAAATCAACAAAAAGCTTGTTTTGAATAGGTGCCGAGGCTCTCGGCAGATCCCAATTAAGCATTTTTACAATATCTTCAGAAGAGGTTAATAAATGTGCTTGATTGTTTTTAATGAGGTTGTTACAACCTTTGCTATATATATCGGTTGCTCTACCCGGTAGCGCAAACACATCACGATTGTACGAATTGGCAATATCAGCAGTAACTAACGACCCTCCTTTTTTAGCAGATTCAATAATAATGGTTGCTTTAGATAGCCCAGCTACAATACGATTTCGTTTTAAAAAATTTTCTCTCATAGGTTGCTCATGGTGCCAAAACTCGGTAATAAAACCACCATTCTCATTTACTTGATGAATATATTTTTTATGTGTTTTTGGGTATACTTCATCCAATCCGTGTGCTAAGACAGCAATAGTTTGCAGGTTGTTTTTTATTGCAGCTTTGTGTGCGCAAATATCTACTCCATAAGCAAAACCACTTACAATTATAGGATTGTATTCTTTTAAGTCTTTAATAAGTTGATTGCAGAAATCGCGTCCGTACGAACTCATTTTCCGAGTTCCTACAATCGAAATAATTTTATCATTGTTTAAGTTGAGGTTGCCGTCTTTAAAAAGTAAGATTGGAGCATCAATACAATGTTTTAGCTGTTGCGGATAATTGTCATCTAAAAAATAAGAAAAAGTAGTGTTGTTTTGTTGAATATAATACAGCTCCTCCTCTGCTCTTTTCAGGTTACTTTCATCAAAAAGATATTGAGTTACATGAGTTCCTATTCCGTTAATTTTATGGAGTACATTTTTCTTCTCTAAAAATACTTGTTCAACACTTCCTATAGAGGTAATTAGCCTTTTTGCCAAAATATCACCTATGTTTTTAGTTGCTTGTAAACGTAAAATAGCAAGTAATTTTTCTGTATTCATGATAGCAATAATTTGAGTATCAATATACAAAAAACTGTTGATAAAAATTACAAGATTACTTGAAAGTAATTCACTAAAAAACTATATTTGTTATTATGACATTAGCCAACTACATTAACGATTTATTATATAGATACGATTGCGTAATTGTTCCTAATTTTGGAGGATTTGTAACCAATAAAATTGGTGCTAGAGTAAATACAACTACTCACACTTTTTATCCGCCAAAAAAACAACTCACGTTTAATGCATATTTACAGCATAATGACGGTTTATTGGCAAATTATATAGCTTCGAGTAAAAATATTTCTTTTGAAGAAGCTACTGCTTTTATTGCAGAGGAAGTTGCACAATGGAAAGAAAAGTTAGCAACAGCAACTGTTACTGTTGCTTCTGTAGGAAGCTTGTCATTAAACGAGGCAAAACAAATTATTTTTGAACCAAATCCATCAAGTAACTTTTTAAAAGAATCTTTTGGATTAGCTGAGGTTTCAACACCTTCTGTAGAAAGAGTAAAAGAAGTAACAATTAAGTCATTACCTACTACTAAAGAAAACAGAAAAACAATTCCGTTGTATTTAAAAAGGACTGCTGCTGCAGCTGTTTTTGTAGGAATTGCCTATGTGGGTTGGAATGGTGTTCAAAATCAACAACAAGTATTAGCAAATCAAGAAGAAGCTGTTGAGAAGAAAATTCAATCAGCAACTTTTGTAATAGAGAACCCGTTACCAACAATTAACTTAAACGTTAGTAAAGAAGATAGAAACTTTCATATCATAGCTGGAGCTTTTCAAGAAGAGCATAATGCTGAAAACAAATTAACAGAGTTAGAAGATAAGGGCTATGATGCTTCTATTGTTGGAAAGAACAGATTAGGCTTAACTCAAGTAGCTTTTGCAAGCTATGCAACTAAAGAAGAAGCTAGAAAAGCTCTAGAAATTATTAAAGAATCTGTTAGCGAAGACGCTTGGTTGTTGGTTAAATAAACTACATTTATTTTAGGTAGATTTTTTTGTTGCTGTATCTTTGTATCAAAATTTAATTGATGAGAGCAAAATCACCAAGAGAATCGTTAACTGTACTTACCGATTTAGTTTTACCAGGAGAAACAAATTATTTAGATAACCTTTTTGGAGGAGAGTTATTAGCTCGTATGGATAGAGCTTGTAGTATTGCTGCACGCCGTCATTCGAGAAGAATTGTAGTAACAGCCTCTGTAAATCACGTAGCCTTTACCAAATCGGTACCTGTAGGAAGTGTGGTTACCTTAGAAGCAAAGGTTTCACGTGCTTTTAAATCGTCAATGGAGATTTATGTAGATGTTTGGATTGAAGATCGTCAATCGGGTGAAAAAACGAAGGTAAATGAAGGAATTTATACGTTTGTTGCTGTTGATGAAACAGGAAAACCAGTACCAATTCCTCAAATTGAACCAGAAACCGAATTAGAGAAACAACGTTATGAAGCTGCATTACGTAGAAAGCAATTAAGCTTAGTTTTAGCAGGTAAAATGGATCCTAAGGAGGCTTTGGAGTTGAAATCTATTTTTATGGATTAAAATCGTTTATATGTCATCAACATTGCCATTTTCTGATAGAAAGATGGCAATGTTTTTTGTTTTTTCAAACTGAGAGAAAATAATAATCATAATTACTGTAATTGGTACCGATAATATCATACCAGTTATTCCCCAAATTTCTCCCCAAACAGCTAAAGAAAGTATTGTTACAAGTGGGCTTAAGTTTAGCGACCTTCCAAAAACTTTTGGTTCTACAACATTACCAACAATAACTTGAACGGCTCCTACTGCTATAGCAACAATTAAAAAAGGAGCAAACTCTCCAAATTGTATTAGGCAAAAAATTGCAGGAAAAGCTGTAGCTACCAATGAACCAATAGTTGGTATATAATTTAAAAGGAAGATTAAGAAAGCCCAAAAAGGAGCGCCATCTACTCCAACCATTAATAAAATAAAGTAGCTTAAAACACCTGTTAGTAGGCTTACATATGTTTTTAATCGTAAGTAATTAGAAATAGAGGTTTCTACTTTTTTTAAAATTGCTTGAAAACCTTTTGAATTCTCTGAGGTATCTAAAAAAACCTTTTGTAACTTTTTTTTAAAGTTACTTTCCTCTAAAAAGATAAATAAAGCATAAATTATTATCATAAAGGTATCACCGAGCAAGCTGCTGATTCCGTTCGCGATATCACCTAAAACAGAGCCATAGTCAAAATCTCCAATAACAGATTTAAGTGATGTAACAATATCTATATGAAAGTAAGCATTAAAACGCTTTATAATAGCATCAATATTTGGTTCATATTTTGAATATGATGTGGTTAAGTTTGAAATACTATTTGTTATAATTTCAGAAATAAAACCAAAACCAAGTATAATTAATGTAAATACAAAAACATTACTTAACCAAAATGGAATAAATCGTTTTGCAAAAGGTATTCTATATATTGTTTTTCGGATTTCACGTGTTAAAAACCAAAAAATAATAGCAAAAATAAAAGGAATTAAAATCCCTTTGCCAATGACTAATGTTGCAATAATTGCTACAGTTACAATAATAAAGTTTGATGCGTTTTTCACACGTTTAAATTTGGTTACAATTTAAAAATAAAATTTATAACTGTTTTAATGGTGTTAAGAACGAATCCATTGTGCAGGGTTCAATCGGTTTCGGTCTTTATACAACATAAAACTAAGTTGTGTTTTACCTGTTACTTTGTTAGTGAATACTTTTCCTAGTTTGTCGCCAGTTTTAACAGCATCACCTTTTTTTACATAAACTTCTTTTAACTTATTGTATGCAGAAATATAGTTACCATGTTGTACTAAAACTGATTTTCTTCCATCAGGATGTAATTGAATAACTAAAACTTTTCCGTTAAAAATACTCTTTACATCGGTATTTGCTTTGGTTGCAATGTATAACCCGTGGCTATTGATAGTAATTCCAGGAAATGTAGGGTGTGGTTGAACTCCATATTTTCGTGTAATAACACCTTTAACCGGCCAAGGTAAATTACCTCTATTTTGCTCAAAGTTAGCAAGTAAAGCTTTTTCTTCGGCATTTAGAATAAAACCAGAGCTTTTGGTTTTACCTTTTGTAGTTTTTTTGCCTTTGTTTGCTTTAGCAATAGCATCTCTAATTAACTTATCAATTCTGGCAGCAATTCTTTTTTCTTCTCGTTGTTTCTTTTGTAAATCGCTTTTGTATTTTTTCTCTTCCTTTTTAATTTTTGAAATTAATTGCTCTTGATTTTTCTTATCGTCTTCAATTTCTTTTTTCTGACTTTTCTCGTCAGAAAGTAACGCTTCTTTTGATTTTTTTTGCGCAGTTAACGAGTCGTTTAGTTGTTCTACTTCTTTCGCTTTAACTATAATTTCTTCTCCTTGTTTTTTTCTGTAATCTTTATATTGTTGCATGTATTTTAATCTCTTATAAGCTTGATAAAAGCTTTCTGAAGACAATAAAAACATGGTTTTACTTTGTTGCGATTTACTTTTGTAAGATTTAACGACCATATCTCGATAGTCATTTTTTAATTTTTCTAGCTCGTCATTATATTTTTTTAATTGCTGCTCGTTTGTATTGATTTCTTGAGAAAGTAATTTTGTCTCTAACTCAATAGTTTCAATTAAACGTTCTCTAACACTTATTTTTTGGTTTAAGTCTTTTAAATCGTCTAAAGCACTAGTCTTTTTTTTCTTTGTTGTGAACAAAAGATTATTAACTAGCTCTATTTCATTTTTAAGTTTCTTTCGCCTATTTTCAAGCTCTTTCCTACTTTGAGCAAAAGAAGAAATTCCTACAAAAAATAGGCATAAAAAAGAGATGTAAAAAATAGGGTACTTCATAATTATAATTGAATTTCTTTATAACCGTTAGGGATATTAAAACTTACATTTAACTTAGTGTTATATTCTACTGAACGAGTTGTAATATCAATAATAGTAAACTTATTTTTTTCTTTAGCTCTTATGTTAATTTTTTCAGGAAAAAAGGTAGTGTTTTTCTTATGATATTTTGGATAACTAATGTCTAAACGTTGGTCTTTTAACGAGTTTACTATTAATTGCTTGTTTAGTTTAAAGTGTTTAGGGTTTACATAAAAAAATAAGTCGAATAAAGTAGGTTGTTTTTTAGGAGACAATTGATATGATTTTTCTTGAATTTGAACTTCTTGACGTTCAGATTTTACATCCATCAACGCCTCACCTAATAACATGCTTTGTAACTGTTTAAAATTAATATCGGTTCCTAATAGTTTTTTTAGCATCATAAAATCTCCATCAAAGTAGCTTTTTTCATATGGAGAGTAAAATTGCACTTTGGTAGGAGTGATTTTAGCTTTAAAAATAGAGATGATTTTGGTTCCTTTTAACCAAATAACTTCGTCTTTTTTAATCTTCATTCTTACTGAAAAGCCTAAACTTTCTTTATTGTTTTTGTAATTAACTTTTAAACGAGCATCTACCGTTTTTTTGTCAAAATTTGAGGCAATGTGTTTTTTAGCTACTTTGCGTGCCGATAATTCTTTAATAACGACATCACCAGTAACGTTTTTGGTAGATTTACATGAAGTTAAACCTAAAAATAATATAAGTAATAAAGTGGTGTATTTCATAAATTTTATACTAACGAAACCTATTTTAAAATCTTTTCAGCTTTGTTTTTATAAGAATTGGCTTTTTTAACATCATTCAATCCTTGGTAAGCTTTAGATATTTCTAAGTAAAATTTAGCTTCTATTTCATTATTGTCAATAACAAAATCAATGCCGTTCTGTAAGGTTTCTATTGCTTTTTTATAATCTTTATTGTTATTAAACGCTTTTCCGTTCATTAAATATACAAAAGGTTGCGCAGGAAAAAGAACTAAACCTTGTTCACTGTATTTTAATAAGTCAGTATCATTGTTTGCGGCCAACTTATCTAGTAACGTTTTTAAATTGGTATAAGATTTTTCTTTCTCAAAAAGTGATTTTGGATCAAGGTTTTCAGTGATTTTTTTTGGTTGTGCCTCGGTTGTTTTTCGAGCATTTATTTTTCTTTCAATAGAGCGAAGTCTGGCATTTAATAATTTAGCTTCTTTTAACTCTGTTAATACTTTTTTAGCAGAGGTAACATCTTTGTTTTGGAGATGTAAGAAAACAAGTAACTGTTTTTTCTTTGGGTTTGTTGTAGCTATTTTTTGTTGCGTAATAATAGCGTCCTCAAAATCAGCTAACTTTCTTAAAATAAACACTTTGTGTTCAAGCATCCAAACATTATTAGGTTCTGTTTCTAAAGCTAAATCAATGTAAGATAGAGCTTCAGGATTTCTACCTAATTTTTCATAGTTTTTAGAAAGTTCAAATAAAACAGCTTTATTATTTGGAAGTATTCTGTTACACTCTTCTAAATTTTGTATAGCTTTTTGGTAATTAAAAATAGCTTTGTTTGAAAGCGCTTTAAAAAAATATTGTTGAAATTCAATATTGTTTTTTTCAGCAATGTTAATTGATGCTGGAATGCTATCTTGAGCGTTTAGAAAGTATGAAAAGAAGAGAAAGAAAAAAGACAGTATTGCTTTAGAAAAAAACTTTTTTTCTCTTTTCTCTCTTCTCTTTTCTATTGAGTTTTTATGTAAGTTCTGTATAATCACCTATACTTACCGATGTATAATTAGCATTGTATTTTGCATGGTTACCAACCATAGCATTATCTAAATTGGCATTTGAAATATGCACGTTTGTTTGAATTAAAGAGTTAGTAATTGTTGAGTTTTCAACAACACTGTTTTCACCAATTGAAACAAAAGGACCTATTTTGGTGTTTTTTAACACTACATTTTTTCCAACATAACAAGGTTGAATAATTTCAGCGTTCTCTAATACAACGTCTTCAGATACTAAATTGTTGCCGTCTGCTTGTTCAAAGCCTAAAACTTGTTTGTTGGTATCTACTGTAGGGTCTTTCTTACCGCAATCCATCCAAGTATTTACTTTTCCAGGAATAAACTTGGCTCCTTTTACTTTTAAAGCTTCTAGAGCTTCTGTTAGTTGATATTCACCAGAAGGTCTGATATCATTATCAATTAAATATTTTATCTCTTCTAATAATTTATCGGCATCTTTAAAATAATAAATACCAATAATTGCTAAATCAGAGACAAATTCTTTTGGTTTTTCAACAAAATCAGTAATAAATCCGTCTTTTAATTTTACTACACCAAAAGCACTAGGATCTTCTACTTGCTTCACCCAAATAGCCCCATCAGCGTTAGCATCTAATGTAAAATCGGCCTTAAATAAGGTATCGGCAAAAGCCACCACACAAGAACCTCCTAATGATTCTTTAGCACAATAAATAGCGTGAGCAGTTCCTAATGCTTCTTCTTGGACGTATACAGAACCTTTTGCTCCTAAGTTTTCGGCTATTTTTATTAATTTATCTTTTGTATCTGCAGGAAACCCTTTAGAAGCAGGTCCAATTATAAAAGCAATTTCCTCTATAGGTTGATCTACAACAGAAGTGATATCTTCCACTAATCGTTGTACAATTGATTTACCAGCAATAACTGTTAACGGCTTAGGAGTTGTTAATGTATGAGGTCTTAAACGAGACCCAATTCCTGCCATTGGTACTATAATCTTCATATTCTTTCTTTTCGTTTTTAACGGTGCAATATACCATTAATAACGCAGTGAAAAAAGTTACAGCCCTTTTGGGATGGCTTCTATTAAAGTTTGGGTGTATTTTGTCTTTGGATGTTGGTAAATTTCGTCAGCATCAGCTATTTCTTCAATTCTACCCTTGTTCATTACAACTAATTGATCTGCCATGTATTTTACCACAGATAAATCATGAGAAATAAATATATAAGTAAAATTAAATTCTGTTTTTAATTGATTCAATAAGTTTAATACTTGTGCTTGCACTGATACATCGAGTGCAGAAACCGATTCGTCACAAATAATTAGTTTTGGTTGTAGAGCTATAGCACGAGCAATTCCTATACGTTGGCGCTGTCCGCCAGAAAATTCATGTGGGTAACGATTAAAGTGAGTTGCTTCTAAACCTACTTTTTCTAATAAGTTGCAGACATATTCTTTTCGCTCTTTATTAGAATTTAAAATGTTATGAACTTTCATCGGTTCTAAAATAGCATCACCAACAGTAATTCTTGGATTCAATGAAGAAAACGGATCTTGAAATATAATCTGAATTTCTTTCCGAAGTTTTTTAAAGTCTTTTCTCGAGAGTTTAGTAATATCTTTTCCGTTATATAGAATACTTCCCGAAGTGGCTTTTTCTAGTTGTAAAATAGTCCTACTTAAAGTGGTTTTTCCACAACCACTTTCTCCTACTAGTCCTAAAGTTTCACCTTTATAAATCTTAAAAGAAACGTCATTGACGGCTTTTACAACAGTTGGTTTTGAAAACCATGAAGCATTGCTGATAAAATCTTTATGCAAATCAATAATTTCTAACAACGGAGGTTTATTATATATTGTTTGATGAAAAGCAGTGCGCTCCTCATTTGTATACACTGTAGAGTTTATAGTTTCATTAATAAAATCGTTAACTGTAGGTAAAGTTTTTAATCGTTTTTCTGTATTTGGTTTTGAGTTGATTAAAGCTTTTGTATAACTTTCTTTTGGGTGTAAAAAAACATGATTAGCACTTCCCTTTTCTACTATTTTTCCTTTATGCATTACCACAACAGAATCTGCAATTTCAGAAACCAATGCTAAATCGTGTGAAATAAAAATAATTCCCATTTCAAACTCTTGTTGTAGTTCTTTCAAAAGTAAAATAATTTCTTTTTGTACGGTTACATCCAATGCTGTTGTAGGCTCATCAGCAATAAGTAATTGTGGCTTGCAGGCAATTGCCATAGCAATCATCACACGTTGCTTTTGCCCGCCACTTATTTGATGAGGATACGAATCGTAAATAGTTTCAGGTCTGGGAAGTTTTACCTTTGAGAATAAGGAAATAACTTCCTCCTTAATTTCTTGATTAGATAATTGTGTATGCTGTTGTAGCATTTCAGCAACTTGAACACCACAAGTTAATGTAGGGTTCAGAGAACTCATAGGTTCTTGAAAAATCATGGCTATTTGGTTACCACGTATTTTTTGAAAATCTTGCTCATTAAAACTCAACAAAGATTGTTTGTTAAAAAGTATCTCCCCTCTTATGGAAGCAGTTTTAGGAAGTAATCCTAAAATAGCTAAAGAACTTATTGATTTTCCACTACCGCTTTCACCAACAATTCCTAGTATTTTGTTTTTTTGAAGGCTAAAAGAAACTTGTTGAACTATGGGTAGAGAGTTTTTAAAGGATATTTCTAAATCTTTAACTTGAAGCATTAATTATAAATTTTAATAAAAATACGATTAATATTTCCATTTTCTTTCCTTGAAAGAAGATTTTGCTATAACTGTTTGATAGTGAGTAATAATAAAAAAATTTCTCTATATCCTATAAAACCTAGTGTTTAATTGGTGTAAAACAATGTTTTTGTTTTGTAAAGTGAATATAAACAGTTAATTAACTATTTTAAATTTATATTTTTTTATCTTTTTTTATATATTTGTCAATGTTTTAACAAATAATTAAGAGTCGAAATAAAAAAGCTCTTAAATTTTATTAACTCAATTAAAAACCCTTCAAAATGAAAAACAAAATTACTCTAGCACTTATGTGCTTATTTTTTGTTGGTGCTTTGTATGCCCAAGAAAAAAGAAACTGCCACTCAATGGAAAACCTTGAGTACAGACAATCCCTCAATCCTTCTTTAAAAAGTAAAATGCAAGAAATAGAATCCTTTACCCAGAGGAGACTAGCTGAAAAGAAGAATCAACAAGGAAAAATAGTAGGAAATATAATTCAAATTCCTGTAGTTGTCCATGTAATTTATAACAATTCTCAAGAGAATATTAGTGTGGCACAAATTCAATCACAAATGGATGTTTTAAATGAAGACTTCAGAAGAACTAATTCAGATAAAACAAACAAATGGTCACAAGCAGCAGATACAGAAATAGAGTTTTATTTAGCTCAAGTTGATCCTAATGGTAATCCAACAAATGGAATAACAAGAAAGTCTTCTACTAGAACTTCATGGGGAACTAATGATGCAATGAAAAAATCTTCACAAGGAGGAGTAGATCCATGGGATACTTCTGAGTATCTTAATATGTGGGTATGTAATATTGGTGGTGGAATTTTAGGATATGCACAGTTTCCAGGAGGTAGTGCATCTACCGATGGAGTTGTAATGAGTCCACAATATTTTGGTAGTTCAGATAAAGGATCAGGTTTTTACTTATCAGCTCCTTTTGACAAAGGAAGAACAACTACGCATGAAGTAGGTCACTTTTTAAACCTAAGACATATTTGGGGTGATGGAGGCTGTGGTGTTGATGATTTTGTTTCTGATACTCCAGAGTCTGACGCTGCAAATTATGGATGCTCAACAGGACACACATCTTGTGGTTCAGAGGATATGGTTGAAAATTATATGGATTACTCAGATGACTCTTGTATGAATTTATATACACTTGGACAAAAAAACAGGATGCGTGCTGTTTTAGAATCTGGTGGCGTACGTAGGAGCTTAGCATTATCTGATAAAACAGGAGGTTCTACTTCATGTACAGCAACTGTACCAACAGGAGTAACAGTATCTGGTGTAACTTCATCTGAAGCATCAGTTTCTTGGACAGTAGTTTCAGGAGCTACTTATGATGTAAGATACCGCCAAACAGGAACATCATCTTGGACAACTAATGCAGTTTCAGGAACATCAACATCTTTAAGCGGATTATCAGCTTTAACTCAATATGAAGTACAGGTGCGTAGTAAGTGTTCTGATGGATCAAACTCAGCGTATAGTGCATCTTCAACTTTTACTACTCCTGAAGTTACACTTTCTTATTGCTCCTCAAAAGGAAACAGTGTTTCTGATGAGTATATTGGAAGAGTACAATTAGGAACTATTGATAATAGCACAGGAGGAGGAAATGGATATTCAGATCATACAGCCATTTCAACAAATTTAGCAAAAGGAACTTCTCATACAATTACTATTACACCAATTTGGACAGGAACAGTGTACAATGAAGGATATGGTATTTGGATAGATTATAACCAAGATGGTGATTTTGCTGATGCCGGAGAAACAGTTTGGACAAAGGCACCATCAAAAGACACACCAGTTAGTACATCTTTTACAGTGCCAGCTACAGCTACAGATGGAGCAACAAGAATGCGTATAGTTTTAAAATATAATGCAACTCCAACGGCATGTGAAGCTTCATTTTCTTACGGTGAAGTAGAAGATTATACAGTAGTAATAGGAGCAGGAACAGCAGATACAACAGCACCAACTGTACCAACAAACTTAGCAGCTTCTAGTGTAACACAAACATCATTAACACTAAATTGGTCTGCTTCAACAGATAACGTTGGGGTAACAGGTTATGATGTTTATCAAGGAACAACAAACATAGGATCTGTAACAGCAACTACAATGAATGTAACAGGATTATCAGCTGCTACTGCCTATACTTTCTCAGTAAGAGCAAAAGATGCAGCAGGAAATGCTTCTGCTTCTAGTAGTGCAATAAACGTAACAACTTTATCAAACTCCGTTTCATACTGTGACTCAAAAGGAAATAATTCTTCGTATGAGTGGATTGATAACGTTGAGTTAGGAGGAATGACGAATGCAACTGGAAATAATGGAGGGTATGCAGACTTTACCTCTAAAACAGCAACATTGGCAGTTGGAAGTTCAAACCAAATGACTGTTAGCGCAGGATTTAATAGCTCTTCATATACAGAACATTGGGCTGTTTGGATTGATTTTAATCAAAACGGAACATTTGAGAACAGTGAAAAAGTCGTAACAGGATCTTCATCAAGTGCTAATAACTTAACATCTACGGTTGATGTTCCTGCAGGAGCCGCTTTAGGAACAACAAGAATGCGTGTTTCTATGAAGTATAACTCTGCTCAAACAGCGTGTGAAACATTTACTTATGGAGAAGTTGAAGACTACACTGTAAATATTGTTTCTAGTACAAGACAAAACCATTCAGCTAGTGTGAGTGGAGAAAGATTGGGTAATGAAAACAATTTAGACTTCATGGCATACCCTAATCCAGCAGTAGATTTTATACAAGTAAAATTAGCTTCTAGGGCTGATAATATGACTTATAAAATTGTAAATACAATTGGTAGAGTAATGAAATCAGGTCGTTTAAATTCATCAAATATCGACGTTTCTAAACTAAATACAGGTATGTATATCTTAGAAGTTAATGATGGTCAAAAACTACTAACTACTAAGGTATTTAAAAAATAAATCTTACAAAAGCCTGAGAAATAACTCAGGCTTTTTAATTAAAATCAATTAACTAAACCCTTCAAAAATGAAACACAATTATGCAAGAACTGTGTTTTTATCTGCTTTTCTATTCGCAGGAGTTTATACAATAAATGCCCAAGAAAATAGAGAGTTAAAACACCTTAAGTTCAACAAATCTTCAAAACTGTCTTTACAAAAGGCACCAGATTTAATTAGAAAAAAATTAAAGCTATTTAAAAATGATGGCTTACAAAAAATCCAATCAAATAGAGATGATTTAGGTTTTACACACGAGAAATTTCAACAAAAATTTAAAGGAATAAAAGTAGAATTTGCCACTTATACAGCCCACGCAAAAAATGGTGCTTTAATGAGCATGAATGGTGAGTTTTACGATGTTGGAAAGGTTAATATAAGCCCAAAATTATCCAAAGATCAAGCATTTCGAAAAGCTTTATCGCATACAGGTGCAGAGAATTATTTATGGGAATATCCTGAAGCAGCTAAAGAAATGGATAATTATGAGAAACCTAAAGGAGAGTTATTAATTCTTCCAAGAGAAGTTATAGGGAAAAAAGAAGCAAGGCTAGCTTATAAATTCGACATTTTTGCTACAAAACCGCTAAGCAGAGGGTATTTATACATAGATGCTCATACAGGAGAAACGTTATTTTATAACGCTATAATTAAGCATGCAGATAAATTTGGTCATGTAGGAGAGCTTACTAAGCATGCCAAAAAAAGTAAAAAAGTAGCAGAAGCTATTACTACCACATTAGCATCAGGTACTGCACAAACTCGTTACAGTGGAACTAGAACAATAGAAACATCACTAAGTGGAGGGAATTACATTTTGAGTGACTCCGGAAGGAAAATCCATACAAGAGATGCAAAAAACCAAGCTCCAGGTTCTACTTATCCCTATGTTACAAATTATGACCAGTTTACTGATAATGATAATAATTGGACTACAGCTGAACATAGTGCAAATAAAGATGATGCAGCCTTAGATGCTCATTGGGGAGCTATAATGACATATGAGTACTTTTTACAAAAACACAATAGAAATAGCTATGACAACAGTGGAGCTCAAATTAGAAGTTATGTACATGTTGATACTAACTATGATAATGCCTTTTGGAATGGTTCTGTAATGTCTTATGGAGACGGTTCTTCTAACGGACAAGAAGGAAATGGAAACTTTGATGCGTTAACTTCTATTGATGTAGCTGCTCATGAAATAGGCCACGCAGTTTGTACCCATACAGCAAACTTAGCCTACCAAAGAGAATCAGGAGCTTTAAATGAAGCTTTTTCAGATATTTGGGGAGCAGCAGTAGAACATTTTGCTAAAGGGAATGGAAATGATTCAAACCCAGACCTTTCTGTATGGTTAATTGGAGACGAAATAGACAGGCGTAGTGGTTCTGCTGCTTTACGTTCTATGAACGATCCAAAATCACAAGGGCAACCAGATACTTACGGAGGAACTTATTGGAAGAACCCAAACTGTGGAACACCTACAAGATTTAATGACTACTGTGGAGTTCATACAAACTCAGGAGTTTTAAATAAATGGTTTTATTTATTAACTGTTGGAGGATCAGGAACAAATGATGCGTCTGATACATACAATGTTATTGGAATTGGTATGGCAAAAGCTGCAAAAATAGCGTATCGTACCGAAGCTAATTACTTATCAGCCAATTCAACATATGCTGACGCAAGAACAGCAGCAATTCAAGCAGCTACCGATTTATACGGAGCAAACTCTCAAGAAGTAATTTCAACAACAAATGCTTTTTATGCAGTAAATGTAGGAGAAGAATTTGTACAAACTTGTGCTTTAGCAGCACCAACAAACTTAAATTCATCAAATATTGGTGATAATGGATTTACAGTAACTTGGACGGCAGTTTCAGGAGCAGCTTCTTACGATGTAACCATTGGAGGAAATACAACAAATGTAGCAGGAACAACATTTAATGCTACAGGGTTATTAAGCGGAACAGAATATATTGTATCTGTAGCTGCTAAATGTACAGCAGGTGGAACAGGAACACCAGCAACATTAAATGTAACGACAACAGGTACACCACCACTTAATTATTGTTCTTCAAAAGGAAATAGTGTTGCTGATGAATATATAGAAAGAGTTCAATTAGGAAGCATAGATAACACTTCTGACGGTGGTGGTGGGTACTCTGATTTCACTACAATTTCAACAGATTTATCTATTGGTGAATCTAATACAATAACTATCACTCCAAAATGGACAGGTACTGTTTACAGTGAAGGTTATGGAGTATGGATTGATTATAATCAAGATGGAGATTTTTCTGATGCTGGAGAAACTGTTTGGACAAAAGCAGCATCGAAAGATACTCCTGTAAGTACATCATTTACAGTGCCAGCTTCAGCAACTCAAGGAACTACTAGAATGAGAATTGTATTAAAATACAATGCTACACCAACAGCTTGTGAAGCAACATTCTCTTATGGTGAAGTAGAAGATTATACAGTTAATATTACAAATGCTACACCAGATACAGAAGCACCCACAGCACCTTCTTCAGTAACAGCATCTAATATTGAAGAAACAACAGCAACATTAAGTTGGACAGCATCAACAGATAATGTAGGAGTAGCTAGTTACGAAGTATTTAATGGAACTACAAGTGCAGGAACTGTTAGTGGTACATCAATGAATTTAACTGGGTTAACTGCAAATACTACATATAACTTTACAGTAAAAGCTAAAGATGCTGCAGGAAATGTTTCAGCAGCAAGTAATACAGCCACTTTTACAACCAAAGATGTATCTGTAGTAGAATATTGTACTTCTCAAGGAAACAATTCTTCTTACGAATGGATTGACAGAGTTTCTATGGGAGGAGTTGATAACACTACAGGAAATGATGGTGGTTATAAAGATTATACAAACTTAACTATGAATGTAGCCCAAGGAGCTAATCGATTATATGTGAGTGCTGGATTTAATAGCTCTTCTTATACCGAGTACTGGAAAGCATGGATTGACTACGATAAAGATGGTATTTTTGAAGATACAGAAGTTGTGTTAAGTGGTTCTTCATCAAGTGCAGGAGATATTTATGAAGACTTTACAATACCATCGAATGTTTCAGGAACTACAAGACTCAGAGTTTCTATGAAGTACAATAGTGCTCAAACGGCATGTGAAACATTTACTTACGGTGAGGTAGAAGATTATACTGTTAACATTTCTTCTGGCTCTTCAGTAACTACAATAGCTGGTTTTGCAGCAAATATTAATGGAGAAGCAATAGGAAATGAAGAAAGTTTAGACTTACTAACATATCCTAATCCAGCAGCAGATTTTGTACAAGTAAAACTAGCTTCAAAAGCAGAAAAAATACATTATAAACTTATAAATACTGTGGGTAAAGTAATAAAAGAAGGTCGTTTAAAATCTTCTAATCTAGACGTTTCAAAATTAAATACTGGAATGTACATTTTAGAAATAAATGACGGACAAAAACTACTCACAACAAAACTGTTTAAAAAGTAAGTTTTAAAAACATTAAAGAAAAACAAAAGTCTGAGTTTTTACTCAGGCTTTTGCTTGTTTTAAATTGTAAATACCATTGAGAATAAAATCTTTGACTTAGCTAGGGGTGGCTGAACTATTAAAGTTGGTTTATAAAGGGTTAAAAAATGAGTCTATTCAAAAAGGTAAGAGACGAAGAAAAGGTAGTATTATAAAAGAGCTAGGAAATAAAAACTTAATTATTTAATTAAATTAATTCAAATGAACAAAAAGTTTAAATTTCTGGTTGGAGGGCTGTCTGTTGCAGCAGTTTCAATTATTGGTTCAGATTATCTTAAAAAGCAAGATGTTGCTGATAAACTGGCCGAACAACGTAAAGTACACTGTACTTTTTTAAAGGAAAGCCCTTTAAATGAATCGTTAAAATGGGGGAAAAAAGAAAGAAAACTTAGAGGGTTACCACCTAATAGGTATTTTGATCAAATGCAATTACTTACCATGAATCCAGCTACAGGAAAAATGGAAGATGGAAGTCTAGCAGGATTGAGAGAAGATCTGTTAAAAAAGAGAGCACAACAAAAAAATCCTGGAGACAATGGAAATTCTTGGACAGAAAGAGGTCCTAACAATGTAGGAGGACGTACAAGAGTTGTTTTATTTGATCCAAACGATGCTACAAACAATACCGTATATGCAGGTGGAGTAAGTGGAGGTTTATGGAAAAATACAGACATAAGTAATGCGAACTCACAATGGACAAGAGTACAAAATGTACCAGGAAATTTATCTGTAACCTCTATCACAGTAGATCCAAGAAACTCTAACAGATGGTATGTAGGTACAGGAGAACAATATACAGCAGGAGACGTAGTAGGAAATGGCGTTTATGTAACTACCGATGGAGGTACAACATGGAATGCAGTTAATATACCAGCAGCTGGAGAAGCAATTATTAATCATAATGCAAGTAATGTTTTCTTATCAGGAATTCATTATGTTAACGATGTATTAGCATGGGATAATGGAGCTTCAACAGAATTATTTGTTGCAGTAGGAGCACATGTGTATGGAGATTCTTCTAGTCCTAGAAATTGGTTAGGTTTACAGTCTGCAGGATTGTACCGATCTACAGATAATGGGGCTACATGGAACAGAATAGAATCTGCTAACATGAAGTATACCTTCGGTGGAAAAGATTACTATTACATAGCTAATGATTTAGAAGTAAGTGCAAATAATACACTATGGATGGGAACTATCGGTTCTGCTTTAGGTCAAGGCGGAGGTAGAGTGTTTAGCTCTACAAATGGAGGTACTTGGACAGAAGCAGCTGCATCTCCATTAACTGAATCTAATAGAGTAGAAATTGAACCTTCTGCTACCGATGCAAATAAAATTTACGCATTAACACAAGGTACAACAAGTACAGCGCCTGTTCATATTTATAAAACAACCAATGCTTTTTCAACAGCAAGTGCAACATCATTACCAAATGATGCTGATACTGGAATTGCAGCGAACGATTTTTGTCGTGGACAAGCATTTTATGATTTAGTAATTGAAGCAGATCCAACAAATGACAACATAGTATATGTTGGAGGTATTGATTTATTTAAAACGACAAACGGAGGTTCTTCTTGGTCTCAGTTATCACACTGGTATGGAGGTTTTGGTCACCAAAATGTTCACGCAGATCAACATTCAATGGCTTTTGGAAATAATGACTCTTCTAAAATATTATTCGGAAATGATGGAGGAATCTATTATTCAGGAAATGCAGGAAGTACAATTAGTGTAAGAAACAAAGGCTATAATGTAACTCAGTTTGTAAAAGCAGGAATTGGTCCTGATGGCGCAGGAGATGTTAATGGAATTTTTAGTGCGGGTGCTCAAGACAATGGAACACAAGCATTCAGAAATGCAGTAGCAGGAATTAATAGTTCAACTGAATTAAGTGATGGTGATGGATTCTATACTTTCGTTGATAAAGATGGAGACTATATGATTGCTACATATGTAAACAACGTAATATATAGGTTTAACTTACCTTGGAACGGATTAGGTAGACGACAAGGAGGAGCAACAACATTATCAAGCGATCAAAATACGGGAGACTTTGTAAACCCAATGGGGTATGATAATGATGCAAACCGTCTATTATCAAATGCATCAACAAGTTCTGCTAACTCAATTTTGAGTATTAATGTAGCATCAAATTCAAAAGGAAATATTACAAATGCATTATTAGATGCAAGTCCAACAGCTTTTCAAGCATCTCCTTTTACAAATAACGCATGGTTTGTGGGATTAGCGAATGGTAAACTATTAAAGTTAACAAATGTTACTAATTCTAATGCTACATGGTCAAATATCAATACACCTTTTGTTGGTTCGGTATCTTCAGTAAGATTCGGAGCCACTGAAGATGATATTTTCGTAACAATGCATAACTACGGGGTAACAAGTGTTTGGGCTACTTCTGATGGAGGTGCAAATTGGGTAAGCAAAGAAGGAAACCTACCAAATATTCCTGTAAGAGATATTTTACAGAACCCATTAGATAGAACAGAAGCTATTTTAGCAACACAATTAGGAGTTTGGTCTACATTAAACTTTAATGATGCAAACCCTAATTGGAATCAAGCGTATAATGGAATGAGTGATGTTAGTGTTACTTCATTTGATTATTGGAACGTAAGTGGAGATCATGTCACCAATAAAGTAATTGCATCTACCTACGGTAGAGGAGTGTTTACAGGTTCATTTACAAGTAATGCAGCTGCCGATACAGAAGCACCTTCTGCTCCAACTAATTTAGCTGCGAGTTCTATAACAGCAACAAGTTTAACATTAAATTGGACAGCATCAACAGATAACGTAGGTGTTACAGGGTATGATGTGTACCAAGGAGCAACTAAAATAGGAAGCTCAACAACAACTTCATATAATGTAACAGGTTTAACAGCAAGTACAGCATATACATTTACTGTAAAAGCAAAAGATGCTGCAGGAAATATTTCAGTAGTGAGTAATACAGCAAATGCTACTACTACAGCAGCAACAATTACGTATTGTACCTCTAAAGGAAATAGCGTTTCAGATGAGTATATTGGAAGAGTTCAGTTAGGAAGTATTGATAATTCTTCAGGAGGAGGAAATGGATACTCTGACCATACTGGAATTTCTACCGATTTAGAAAAAGGAAAATCAAACACCATTACGATCACACCAACCTGGACAGGAACAAAATACGACGAAGGGTATGGAGTTTGGATTGATTACAACCAAGATGGAGATTTTTCTGATGCCGGAGAAACGGTTTGGACAAAAGCTAAATCGAAAGATACTCCTGTAAGTACATCATTTACAGTGCCTAGTTCAGCGATGGATGGAACTACAAGAATGAGAATCGTTATGAAGTATAATGCAACACCAACAGCTTGTGAGGCATCATTCTCTTATGGTGAAGTAGAAGATTATACAGTAAATATTACAGCTGCTGTAGCAGATACTCAAGCACCAACCGCACCTAGTAGTTTAGCTTCATCAAGTGTAGCACAAACTACATTAACCTTATCATGGACAGCATCAACAGATAATGTAGGGGTAACAGGATATGATGTATATCAAGGAACAACTAAGTTAACAACTGTTACAACAACATCTTACAATGTAACAGGATTAACCGCTAATACAGCTTATACATTCTCTGTAAAAGCAACAGATGCAGCAGGGAATATTTCTGCAGCAAGCAATACAGTAAATGTTACTACATTAGATAATGTTGTTACTTATTGTGCTTCAAAAGGAAATAGAGTTACTTATGAATGGATAGATTATGTTTCTTTTGGAGGAATGACTAATATTACTGCTGCAAATGGAGGATATGGTGACTTTACTAGTAAAACAGCAACAGTTACTCAAGGAACAACCAATCAAATTATTGTAAGTGCAGGATTTAGTGGTTCTTCATATACTGAGTATTTTACCGTTTGGATTGACTACAACCGTAATGGAACTTTTGAGGCTAGTGAACAAACTTCTTTAGGTTCGTCTAGTACAGCAGCAAACAGGTCAGCTAATATCTCTATTCCAGCAGACGCGTTATTAGGACAAACAAGAATGCGTGTTTCTATGAAATATAACGGAGCATCAACAGCTTGTGAAACTTTTGCAGATGGAGAGGTAGAAGATTATACAGTGAATATTGTTAATTCATCGTCTTCAGTAGCAGTTTCAAGTACAAGTGATGAGTTTGCTGAGCCATTAGACAAGGAAGCAAAATCAAGCTTAATAGCATATCCAAACCCAGCTGTAAGTAATGTTACTGTAAAATTTGGAAGTAATGAAAATGTAAGTTATAAAATAACAAATACCATTGGTAGAGTTGTGTTAACTGGAAAAACAGTTAATGGTACTGTAAATGTTTCTAACTTAAAAACAGGAATATATTTATTAGAAGCAAATGATGGTAAAAAATCAGAAACCATTAAATTAATGAAGAAATAAAAGCATTTCTTTTAATTATAATAAAACCCGAGCAATTGCTCGGGTTTTTTGTTTCTTTGCATAAAATTATAGAGAATGAATTACCTATCAGTAGAAAACATAGCAAAATCGTATGGTGAAAAGGTCTTATTTGAAGATATTTCTTTCGGAATTAATAAAGATCAAAAAATAGCCTTTGTTGCTAAAAATGGTAGCGGAAAAACCTCTATTTTAAATATTATTGCTGGAAAGGATACACCAGATGAAGGACAAGTTATAAGTAGGAAAGGAATTAATATTGCTTATTTGGCGCAAGATGATGACTTGAATCTAGATTTAACCATTGAAGAAACGATTTTTTCTACAGAAAACACTATTCTTCCAATTATTCAGCAATACGAAAAAGCATTGCAAAATCCTGATGATGCAGAAGCATATCAAAAGGCATTTGAATTGATGGAGCAACACAATGCATGGGATTTCGAAACACAATACAAACAAATTTTATTCAAGTTAAAACTTGATGATTTATCACAAAAAGTAGGAAATCTTTCTGGAGGACAAAAGAAGCGATTGTCGTTAGCTATTATTCTAATTAATAAACCAGATTTATTAATACTAGATGAGCCAACTAACCATTTAGATTTAGAAATGATTGAATGGTTAGAAGCCTTTTTTGCGAAAGAAAAAATTACGTTGTTTATGGTTACGCACGACCGTTATTTTTTAGAGCGTGTGTGTAATGAGATTATTGAATTAGACAACGGAAAACTATATAAATACAAAGGAAACTATTCCTACTATCTTCAAAATAAAGAAGAACGAATGGCTTTAGAAGCCACAAATTTAAGTAAAGCTAAAAGCTTATTTAAAAAAGAGTTGGATTGGATGCGTCGTCAACCAAAAGCCCGTACAACCAAATCTAAATCACGTATTGACGACTTTTTTGAAATAAAAAAGAAAGCACATCAACGTAGAAAAGAACACGAAGTTCAGTTAGAAATTAACATGGAGCGTTTAGGAAGCAAAATTGTAGAGCTTCATAAATTAAAAAAGAACTTTGGAGATAAAGTTATTTTAGATGGATTTGATTACGTTTTTAAAAGAGGAGAACGTATAGGAATTATTGGGAAAAACGGAACAGGAAAATCTTCTTTCTTAAATATGTTAACAGGTAAAATTCCTGTTGATGGTGGAAAAGTAATTGTAGGTGAAACGGTAAAGTTTGGGTACTACACTCAAAAAGGAATCCAAATAAAAGAAGGGCAAAAAGTAATAGAAGTCATCAAAGAATTTGGAGAAGAAATTCCGTTAACTAAAGGAAGAAGAATTTCTGCAGCTCAATTATTAGAACGTTTTTTATTCGACCGAAAAAAACAACACGATTTTGTTGAAAAGTTAAGTGGAGGAGAGCAAAAGCGTTTGTATTTATGTGCGGTGTTAATTCAAAACCCTAACTTTTTAATTCTTGATGAGCCTACCAACGATTTAGATGTAGTAACGTTAAATGTGTTAGAAAGCTTCTTATTGGATTATCCCGGAAACTTAATGGTAGTATCGCACGACCGTTATTTTATGGATAAGATAGTTGACGGTTTATTTGTTTTTAAAGGAAATGGAGAAGTAGAGAATTTTCCAGGAAATTACTCAGATTACAGAGCATATGAAAGCTCTTTACCATCAGAACCTAAAGAAGAAAAGAAAGTAGCTGAAAAGCAAGAAAAAACACCACAGAAAGGGAAGTTAAGTTATAACGAAAAACGAGAGTTTGGTCAATTAGAAGTAGATATTGAAAAGTTGCAAAAAAAGAAAGCAAAATTAGAATCGCAATTTACCAACGGAGAAATAGCGATGGACGATATCAATGAAAAATCACTCGAATTACAAGAAGTTATAGATAGTTTAGAGGAAAAAGAAGAACGTTGGTTTGAGCTTTCCATGAAACTGGAAGGAGAATAGGTTGAAATTACACTTTTATAATATCAATTTCCTCCACCAAAGGCTTATTTAAAAACCGCAATAAAAGTTGAGCTACCGCTACGGTATCTCGTTCACAATACTCAACAATACGCGATAGGTTTTTTTCTTGGTAATATACATTAGCAACTTCACTTCCATCGATATCTTGCTTGGGTGATGGAATTCCTAAAATAGCAGTCAGTAATTTTAAAGAAGTGTAGTGCTTATAATCGCCAAATTTCCATAAATCCATCGTATCTAAATGCGGAACCTCCCAGGGTTTTTTACCAAATAAATTGAGTTTATTAGGCAATTCAATTTGATTGATAATCATACGTCGTGCGATATACGGAAAGTCAAATTCTTTACCGTTGTGTGCACATAAAAGGTGGTTTGGGTGATTAAAGTGTGTGTCTAACAAATTTTTAAAATCAACCAAAATTTTGTGTTCATTATCACCATAAAAAGAGGTAACTCGAAGTTGGTTTTCACCTTTACGTTCTACAAAATACCCGACTGAAATACAGATTATTTTCCCAAACTCAGCCCAAATACCAGCTCGATGGTAAAACTCTTCAGGAGTAAATTCATCTTTACGTTGATATTGTGTTTTTAAAGCATACAACTCTTTCATTTCAGGAGATAAATCAGCAAACAATTCTACTTCAGGAACGGTTTCAATATCTAAAAACAAGATGTTTTGTAAGTTGATTTTATTCAGCATTTTTTTCTTTGATTAAGGCGTAAATATCAGCGTTAGATAAATAATTTTCGGTAGCACCATCATCTATTTTTGACAAGCTAATACTTTTGAAAATAAACTTTACACTTAGTGTTTTAAAATGCTGTTCAATAGTCATTAAATTAGGTGATATATTATGGTTTTTTTGTTGAGCCTTAAGTTTTTTTATCATTTCAGAACAATTAACTTTCCCTATTAAGATCTCATTTTTAGTTATTTCAACAATATTTGATTCTTTACTTAAAGAAAAATGATATCCATTTATAGAATTTTGTTTTTTATATCTGTTGATATAAAGTTTCTTTAAAATATCGTAGTTTTTAATGTTAATAGCATTATTTTCATCAATACTATAGTAATGATTTGTATAGGGATGAGTTACATTATCAGTTACTTTTATATCTAAACTATCCATTAATCTATTTTGTAATTGCCAACGACTATCAGTTTTAAAAGTTGTTTTTGGGTTATAACCTAAGATGTTCTTTACTTTATGCAATTCATGTTTATTGTTTAAGTATCTAATAATAGAACGAAGTTGATTTTTCTTTTCAAACGTGGTAGAAAAGTTATCTTTTTTAATATCAGTATATACCTTTTCAAATCGAAGAAGTTGACTTTTAGTTGATACCGAAAAAACGCCCCAAAACCCAAAAGAAACTAGAAAAGTAATAAGAGCCAAACTAAAAGGAAATATCTTAATTTTTTTACGTTTACTAAAAAGTATGTAGAGGCACATGGCTAAAATCCAACAAGCTAAAACAAATACGAAATAACGGTTTTCGGTGATACCATATTCATTAATACGTCTAAAAATAGCAACAAAAAGTAAAACAATTAACGGTAATAATAAATAATAAAACCATGGATAAAACTTTTTAATTGTACGAGAATTTATAGTTTTTTGAATAGGATTGATAAGTATTTGAACAATAAATCCTAAGAAAGAAAGAGCAATAACTAAATAAGAAACCCATCCTTTAGGCAAGTTCCAGTTGATTACTATTTTTAAACTATAGGCGTATAAAATGATGAGGTATAAAATTACTAGCGGAATTAAGATGTACTTAACCAATACCTCTAAAGCTTTGGTGTAGTTAATAGCAAGTTGATTATGAACATCTTTTGGAAAATCAGAAAGATAAATCCAGGTATTTATAATTCCTATACAAAACACAAAAACCTGAAAAAAACGTTCTCCTTTAAAATCAATAGCAAACAAATGTTTAATAGCCAGAAGTGCTAATACAATTCCTAAATATAAAACCAGAGAGAAAAAAAGACTTCTAACTAAGGCTATAAAAAGGGATTTTAAATAATTAAAATACGCAGATTTATTCCAACTGAATATGAAAGGAGTTACCATTACAAGTAAATGCCCAGTTATGAAGTAAAGAACAAAACGAATGATTGAGTTTTGATGAATTTCAAAACCATCAACCTCAATACTAATATAGAACAGGCTTAGAAAACCTAAAGTTAGTAAGAATATCCAAGTTTTATCTTTTTTAAATTGTTCTTCAAAAAAACGAGTTGCAATCAACCAACTAACTCCTAAGATAAAAATTAAAATAACCTTGCCGTAAAAAACACTATCAAAAGTATTAGTTTCAATTGTAAATAACGTAAATAAGGTACCTACAATTGCCCAGAACAATGTTATAGGGAATCGCTTAAAGGTATTTTTAGCTCTGGAAGTAATTTCCCCAAGAGAAGAAATGATTTTCATAGTAAACAATTTGTATAAAGATACAAAAACGACAAAAAATGAAAAACAAAAGATTTCTTGTATTTCTTTTAAGCAAAAGTTTAGTAAATATTAAATGAACGTTAAGTTAAGCATGCATATAAAGGGTTTATTTTTTTATGATTACTTTTGAGTAACACAATAAAAATGAATAATGAACACTAGCGACATTAAAATTTTACTAGTTGATGATGAACCAGATATCTTAGAAATTGTAGGATACAATTTAAAATCAGAAGGATATCAGGTTTTTACTGCAAATAATGGTGCAGAAGCTGTTAAAACAGCAAAAAAAGTAACTCCACATTTAATTTTATTAGATATTATGATGCCTGAGATGGATGGTATCGAAGCGTGTGAAAAAATTAGAAACGTAAAATCTCTCGAAGACGTTATAATTTCTTTTTTAACCGCTAGAGGAGAAGACTACTCGCAAGTAGCAGGTTTTGACGCTGGAGCAGACGACTACATAACTAAACCAGTAAAGCCAAAAGTACTTATAAGTAAGGTTAAATCGTTATTACGTCGTTTAAAGACAGAAGAAAAAGCAGATACTACTACAAAAATTGGAGATATAGTCATCAATAGAGATGAATATGTAGTTTTTAAAGGAGAAGAAAAAATATCTTTACCAAGAAAAGAATTTGAATTATTCTCTTTATTAACTTCAAAACCAGGAAAAGTATTTAAAAGAGAAGTTATTTTAGACAGTGTTTGGGGAAATGAAGTAGTTGTAGGGGGGAGAACTATAGATGTACACATACGTAAACTCCGAGAGAAAATAGGAGATCACTATTTTAAAACAGTAAAAGGAGTTGGATACAAGTTTGTGCTAGACGAAACAGACAAATAATTTTTAAACTCAAAAATTAATAAGTAGATTGCTAGCTAGCAATCTATTTTTTTATCATGAAATGAGCTATAATAATTCTTGATATTATGCAAGATAACTATTAGCGAATTACATCTGATATTTAAAAACAATAGAAAATAAACAGATGAAAAAAATAAAAAAAACATATAACTACGCACTTTGGTCGGCTTTATACTCAACATTATTATCTATAATTATAGCAGTATTATCGTATTTATTTTTATTAAATAGCTTAGGAGTAATAACCATTGTAATTTTTGGTATTGCAATGTTTATCATCTCTTTTTTCGTAATTCAATATAGAGCAGAACACTTTATTTATCAACGAGTAAAAAAGATGTATGAAGATATCTCTATTTTAGATGTGAATGACTTAAAAAGAAATAAAGTAACTACAGATATAGAAGCGTTAACCAAAAGTGTACAAGAATATGTAGAAGGTAAGAGTGAAGAAATTGCTAGTTTAACACAACGAGATTCATTTCGTCGAGACTTCTTAGGTAATGTTGCTCATGAGTTAAAAACGCCACTTTTTACCGTACAAGGCTATATTTTAACCCTTATTGAAGGAGCTGCTGAAGACAAAGAAATTCTTGAAAAATATTTAGAAAGAGCTAATAAAGGAGTGGAAAGATTAACCTCAATTGTGAAAGATTTAGATATGATTGCTAAGTTAGAAACAGAGGGAATGAAAATGAATATGCAAACTTTTAACATTATTGAGCTAATTCAAAACGTATTTGACTTGTTTGAAATGAAAGCAAAAAAGAGAAATATTACATTGCGTTTTGACCGTGTGTATGACTTTCCGCATTTGGTAAAAGGTGATGTTGAGCGAATAGAACAAGTGTTAATTAACCTTGTTGTAAATTCTATTAAATATGGTAGAGTGGGAGGAATTACTACTGTAAGTGTTGAACCCTATAATCAGCATAAGCTTATCATTAAAATAAATGATAATGGTGAAGGAATAAAGCAAGAACACCTTTCACGTTTATTTGAGCGTTTTTATCGTGTAGATCAAAGCAGGTCTCGTGAACAAGGAGGGTCTGGATTAGGACTTTCTATTGTTAAGCATATTATTGAAGCACATAATGAAACAATTCTTTTAAAGAGTGTACATGGTCAAGGTTCTGAATTCTCGTTTACGCTAGAAAAAGCAATGAAATAAAAAAAGGAGTTGACTATCAACTCCTTTTTTTATTGTTATTTATTTTAAATCGAACCCAATATCTTTTCGATAATTCATTTTATCAAAAGTTATTTTATCAATGTTTTTGTATGATTTTTCTAAGGCTTCTTCCATAGAATCTCCAAAAGAAGTAATTGCCATAACACGTCCACCACTAGTAACTACTTTACCATCTTTTAAAGTAGTTCCTGCATGAAAAACAATAGAATCTTCCACAGTATTAAAACCTGTAATTTCTTTTCCTTTTTCGTAAGCTTCAGGATATCCACCAGAAACTAACATAACGGTAGTTGCTGTTTGTGGAGTAACCTCATATGATTTTTCTCCTAAAGTTTGTGTTGCAACTCCTTCAAATAAATCGACTAAATCTGATTGTATACGAGGTAATACTACTTCTGTTTCAGGATCTCCCATACGAACGTTGTATTCAACAACAGATGGATTTCCATTATCATTCATCAATCCGATAAAAATAAATCCTCTATAATCAATTCCGTCTTTTTGCAAACCGTCTATCGTTGGTTTAACGATTAATTCTTCCACTTTCGTTAAAAAATCACCCGTTGCAAAAGGAACAGGAGAAATAGCGCCCATACCACCTGTATTTAGACCTGTATCACCTTCTCCAATACGTTTGTAATCTTTAGCAGAAGGTAAAATTTTATAATTTTTTCCATCAGTTAAAACGAAAACAGATAATTCAATTCCCTTTAAAAATTCTTCAATTACTACAGTTGATGAAGCGCTTCCAAATTTTTGATTAGAAAGCATTTCTTCTAATTCAGCTTTGGCTTCGTCTAAATTATTTAAGATTAAAACTCCTTTTCCAGCAGCTAATCCATCCGCTTTTAATACATAAGGAGCGCCTAAGCTTTCTAAGAATTTTTTTCCTTCAGCTAAGGTTTCAGTAGTAAAAGATTGGTAACGAGCTGTTGGAATGTTGTGTTTTTCCATAAATTGCTTTGAAAAATCTTTACTTCCCTCTAATAAAGCACCATCTTTTTTAGGTCCGATTACAGGAATGTTTTTCAACTCTTCATCTGCTAAGAAAAAGTCGTGAACTCCTTCAACTAAAGGTGCTTCAGGACCTACAACTACCATGTTGATGTCGTGTTGTAAAACGGTTTCTTTTACCTGTGCAAAATCAGTTGGATTAATGGCTACATTTTTAGCAATTGCATCAGTTCCTGCATTACCAGGAGCTACAAAAAGGTTGTTGATTTTCGTGCTTTCTGAAAGTTTTTTAGCAAAGGCGTGTTCTCTACCGCCCGATCCTAAAATTAGAATATTCATTGTGTGTGTTGTTGTATTGTAGGTGCAAATATAAAATAAGAAAAAAGGCTATGAACAAAACCAGTCTTTAAAATTGCATAAAAAAGCATCATTTCATTTGAAATGATGCTTTTTTGTAGTATAACTAAGTTTTTGATAGTCGTTCTATGACTAAAATATTTGTTCTAGTATCTTTTGTGTAATAGCGTAAGTTGGTGTTACTCCACTCATTCCAAGACCTCCAGAAGCAAGTGTAGCACCAGTTTCTAGCGGGTTGTCAGAAGCATAATACGCATAACGTACTTTCACATTTTCTGAAATATTTCCTCTAATTTTCGAGGCAGATTGAATGGCTTTTTGGTAGTGTGCACCTTCCATTTCTAATCCAATTACATCCCAAGTTGAATCGTGGAAGAATCGTAGTAAATCTTTATTTTGTAATGAAGTTCCTAACACAGTAATCATTGCACCATCAAAAACGTGAACACCAAAACCTTCTAAATCTTCTTTTGATAATTCGTTTTTAAATGGATAGTTATCAGCAGTTCCCTCAAAAATATGTGAAGAAGGAATCATAATATCTCCTTTGCCACCTTCTAAAATACCTGCTTTTCCCATGATAGAAACAGATTGAACATCTAAATGAATTTTTTCTCCTTTTGTTTTATAAGGCTTTAACAATTCATCCATAGTTTCAAAAGCCTGTTCACCAAAGGCATAGTCCATCACAATAATTACAGGGTCTTTTCCAATAGAATTAACTTTGTTAAAAGAGTTCGTTTCAAAATTAATTTTTTGGGTATCAATTACCTGAACATTAATGTTAGTCCCAGATGTATCTTTGATATATATCAGTCCGTTTTCGGAAGCATAATTTTTAACGGCAGACTGTAAAGTACTGCTATTAGCATTACTCAATACTTCAAAAAGTTGAAAATCTTTATGTTTTTTAGCTTCTTTTGGTAAAGCATTTTGAGCGTAAATACTATTCATTACACTGTGCATGTTTGCACTAATGATATGGATAGGACGTTCTATTAACTCGTTGTCTAACAATACTTTTTTAATATTGTTAGCCCACATTTCTCCATAATAATGGTGTCCTATTTCTTGAGTTAGAACAGAACTGAATTTAATAGAACGTTTTTGGTCATACAATGTTTCATTAATAGCTAATTTACCTAACCAGTAAATTAGATGGAAAAACCTGTTAGGGTTCTCTTTTGTTGAAAATGTGTTATAAGCATCATATACCTCATCGTAAGTTCTTCCTAAAATATTACCAAGATGTACAACAATTACATCTTTTTCTTCATCCGTAAGTGTTTTATTGTGTATTACAATATCTTCTAATAATAGCCATTCACGAATAAAGCTTTCTCCATTATTAAAAACTACACGGTCTTTAATTTTGTGAGATTCAATAAATAAAAAAGTTAAGTGTGTAAGAATATCGTAAATTTCTGAGCGTCCTCTAGTAATTTCAATATTCATTTGATCTTTATCAATGCGATAGCAATTTCTCCTTCTTTTAGGAGGAACGATAGCCTTAAATTTTGAGTTACGATATCCCTCATCTGCGGTTAAATATATAAACTGACATTCTTCAATTCCTTCAGGTAAGCGTTCAATAACGTATACCAGTCCGTTTAACTCAGTTTTGTTTTCTGCAATAGAACCATAAATTTCTGGACGTAAAGATAATAGTGATTTTCGTAAGGTTTCACCAGAAACACCCATTGGTTTGTAAAAACCGCGACTAAATAAGTGTCGCATTGAAATGTATAAACGCTCAATAGCATTTGTAGATTCTTGGGCTCTTGTACGTTCTTTTAGGATAGGTTTTGACATATGTTTTTAAAGTACAAATATACAAATTATGTTAAAGAAGCTATTTTTTTAAAATACTGCTATATTTTTTAGGATTATTTAGCAAGTTAACAGCATTTTTTATAGTTATATCATTTTTAAATAAATGCTTATACATTCCTTCTTTGTACGCATAACGCTCAATAATTTCATTTTCAATTTCTTTTGATAAAAGATCTTCATTTACCAAAACTTTAGCAACTTTAGCTGCTTTTAATTGTTGGATAATCGCGTTATATTCAGAAGTGATTTTTTTGTTGTTTTCTACTGATTCATATGCTTCTTGGAAAAGCTTTTCTTCTTTAGATACAAAAGCAGTGTCTTTACGAAGTAAATATTCTTTAAAGTTATTGAAATCAGAAGAAGAAAAAGTATAGTTTTCAGTAGATAAATTAGGATTTTGATATGTGAAATCTGTTACAAAATTGAATATTGCTCTTGATTTTAGTAAATCATCTGTTTCTTCTGTTTTTTTAGAAAACTCACTTGTTATATCTGGAGTTACCCCTCCACCATCATATACTTTTCGTCCGTTTTGAGTTGTGAACTCATTAAGAGTAGTATCAGAAAACTTAGGTACTTCACCTGTTTTAGGATCTCTATTGGCATAATCTAATTCTTGAATACAACGTCCGCTTGGGGTGTAATATTTAGAAATTGTTATTTTCATTTGTGTTCCGTAACTCAAATCAAAGTAACGTTGCACCAGTCCTTTTCCAAAAGAACGCTCCCCCATAATTACAGCTCGGTCATAGTCTTGCAAAGCACCTGAAACAATCTCTGAAGCAGAAGCCGATCGACCATTAATTAAAACTACAATAGGAATTTCAGCATCTAAAGGAGCTTTATTTGTTTTATAGGTTCTACTGTTTTTTTGAGTTTTTCCACGAGTATCTACAACTTTCAAGCCTTTAGGAATAAATAAATTGGTAATATTTACTGCATCAAATAAAGAGCCACCAGGATTGTACCTTAAGTCAAAAACCAATTTTTTCATCCCTCTTTTTTTAAGATCACTAAACGCGTTGACAACGCTTTCGGTAGCTTTTTGACTGATAAATCGTGTTAAAACAATATACCCCGTTTCGTTATCAATCATATCGTAAAAAGGGACAGGGTCTAAAATAACTTTGTCAAGTTTAACTGACACACTTTTTGTTTGACCGTTTCTTTCTACCTTTAAAGAAAGCTCTTTTCCTGGTACACCTTTTAGCATTTGTGAAAATTGACTTCTTTCCAAGGAAGCTAATTCTTGTCCGTTTACATTGGTAATAATATCACCTGCTTTTAAGCCAGCTTTATCTGCCGAAAAACCTTTATAAATTTCAGAAACCACAATTCCTCTTTTGGCGTAAAATGTAGAAATACCAATACCTCCATATTCACCTTCACGACGAATACGTGCATCTTCAACATCTTGTTCGTTGTAAAAATTAGTATATGGATCTAAATTTTTAAGGGTGTTTTTTATCGCTTTGTCAGTTAAATCACCAGGGTTGATTTCATCAATATAATTAATGTTCAACTCTTTAAAAAGGTTGTTATAGATTTCTATTTGTTTAGCAATCTCAAAAAAACGAGATTGAAAAGAAAAGAAAAGGGAGATGACTATAAGTGAACCAAAAAAAAGGAGTTTTTTATTTTTCATCTTGAGTAACTTCTGTAATAAATTGTGTTAATAATTTCTTCATTTTATGCTCAATATCGGCATATTTCCATTCATCTCTTGCAAGATAAGAAATCATAAACACATACGGTTTATCTACAGTCTCATAAATAGTATGCTTTTCTTTACGGTAAGTTTCACGAAGTAATCGTTTAATACGATTTCTATCCACCGCTTTTTTAAAATTACGTTTAGGTACAGAAACTCCAACTTGTGCAGGAAACTTAGAGGTATGTTCGGTTTGTACATATACCATTCTTAGTGGAAAAACTTTTATCACTTTTCCCTCTTCATATAGTCTTTCTATGAGCTTTTTGCTTTTTAAGCGCTCCTCTTTTCCTAAAGTAAATCTCATTAGTACAAACATACGCAAACCTGCACGAATAACCATTTTTTTAAGTATTTTTGAAACAATTCTTTTAAGAAATCACATAAAATCAAACCGCGATTAATTTTACACTTCTCTTATACAATTAGTAAAAATTAATTTTAAAACATATTTATGAAGTCTGATTTATTTCAAGCGCCAGATTATTATCAAGTAGACGATTTATTAACTGATGAACATAAACTTATTCGTGATACAGCTCGTGAATGGGTTAAGAAAAACTTGTCTCCAATTATAGAAGAATATGCACAACGTGCTGAGTTTCCAAAGGAATTAATTAACGGATTGGCAGAAGTGGGAGCTTTTGGATCTTATATCCCTGAAGAGTACGGAGGTGCTGGGTTAGACCAAATTTCTTACGGGTTAATTATGCAAGAGCTAGAAAGAGGTGATAGTGGAATTCGATCTACTGCTTCAGTACAGTCTTCTCTTGTTATGGGGCCTATTTATAACTACGGAACGGAAGCTCAACGACAAAAATATTTACCAAAATTAGCTTCTGGTGAATGGATGGGGAGTTTTGGGTTAACAGAACCTAATCATGGTAGTAACCCTGGAGGAATGGAGACTAAGTTTAAAGACATGGGAGACCATTACTTGTTAAATGGAGCAAAGATGTGGATTTCAAATGCACCAATTTGTGATGTAGCAGTTGTATGGGCAAAAAATGAAGAAGGACGTATTCATGGTTTGATAGTAGAACGTGGTATGGAAGGTTTTTCTACACCAGAAACTCACAACAAGTGGTCGTTAAGAGCCTCCATTACTGGGGAGTTAATTTTTGATAATGTAAAAGTTCCAAAAGAAAACTTATTACCTAATAAATCTGGGTTAGGAGCACCATTGTTGTGTCTTGATTCTGCACGTTATGGTATTGCTTGGGGTGCTATTGGTGCTGCAATGGATTGTTACGATACAGCGTTACGCTATGCGAAAGAACGTACACAATTTGGAAAACCAATAGGACAGTTTCAGTTACAACAAAAAAAGCTAGCGGAAATGATTACCGAAATTACCAAAGCACAGTTGTTAACATGGCGATTGGGAGTATTAAAAAATGAGGGTCGTGCAACATCTGCTCAAATATCTATGGCGAAACGAAACAATGTGGACATGGCATTAAAAATAGCACGTGAAGCAAGACAAGTGTTAGGTGCAATGGGTATTTCTGGAGAATACTCAATTATGAGGCATGCAATGAATTTAGAAAGTGTAATAACCTACGAAGGAACGCACGATGTACATTTATTAATCACAGGATTGGATATCACAGGATTAAACGCATTCAAATAAAAAGAAGAAGAAGCACTCAAACGTTAAACCACTAACACATTATTAAAGAGTGCTTCTTCAATCAACTATTAAAACTAAATTTACCTACTCTTTCTTCTTGCCACCATTAACAAGAATTAAAAGAGCGGTTATTAAACCTATACAAACCAAACCGAAAATAACCATCATAATGGTTCCGTTTGTCCAAGATACCATTGGGATGTTCATTAATTGTACCATTTCTTCTTATACTTTACTGTCTCAAAAGTACAAGCATAGTTTAAGTAAAAACATGATTTTTATCAGGATTTTGAAAAAAGAAGATATTTTTTTAAATAATTTAAGAAGATGTTTCTTCTTTTAATAAAGAATCAAAGCCATCGATACTAGTTTGGTTTCTGTCATTCCAATATTGTTTAATTCCTTCTTCACCTTTTTCAATAGCCCAATCATTTAATTGATTTCGTTCTCCTTGGTATTCATAAAAAGGAATAGACATTCCACAAGAGGTTTGTACACTTTCAACAGACACAATAAATATTTGACGAGTACCTGGAAAATTAGGAAACAACTTGACATAATTCTCCCATTTATTATAAGTTGGAAGAATTTCTTCTGCCCTTCCGTATAGTCTTAGTATGTTTGGAGCTCCTTCAAAAGCACAAAACATAATTGTTATTCGGTTATCAGCTAACAAATGTGCAGAGGTTTCGTTACCGCTTCCTGTAACACTTAACCAAGCTACTGTATTTTCGTTAAGTATCCTAAAGGTATCCATTCCTTTAGGAGAAAGATTAATTCGTCCTTCTTTTGCTGCTGTAGCAACAAAAAAGAGCTTTTGTGCTTCAATAAACTGTTGAATTCTAGTTGTTATTTTATCGTAAAACTTTGCCATGATTTTTATTTTTAATCAATCCAATCTTTAGTACGTTCAACAGCTTTTTGCCAAGTACGGTATAATTTTTCTCTTTTTTGTTTAGAGAAAGAAGGAGTAAATGTTTTATCTATTTTTCTTTTGTTAACAATATCGTTTTGTTGCCAAAAACCAACACAGAAACCGGCCAAATAAGCAGCTCCCATTACGGTGGTCTCAATTTCTTCAGGACGCTCTACAGCTACATTTAAGATATCTGCCTGAAATTGCATCAGTAAATTATTAGCACATGCTCCGCCATCTACTTTTAAAGAAGAGAGTTGAAGCATGCTATCTTTTTGCATAACATCTAAAATATCTTTGGTTTGATAAGCTAATGATTGTAATGTGGCTTTAATTAAGTGATTTTTTCCTGTATCACGAGTCAAACCAAAAACAGCACCTCTAGCGTACATATCCCAATACGGAGCGCCCAAGCCAGCAAAAGCAGGAACTACGTAAACAGGGTTTTCTTCGGTAACTTCTTCAGCAAAAAGTTCACTTTCCTCTGCATTATTGATAATTTGTAGTCCATCTCGTAACCATTGAATTGCTGAACCAGCAACAAAAACACTTCCTTCAAGAGCGTAATACACTTTGTTGTTAATTCCCCAAGCAATTGTAGAAATTAAACCGTTTTCAGAGTATTCTAAGTTTTCACCTGTGTTCATTAACATAAAACACCCTGTTCCGTAGGTGTTTTTTGCTTCTCCTTTTTTAAAACATGCTTGTCCAAATAAAGCAGATTGCTGATCTCCTGCTATTCCAGCAATTGGAATTTGAACTCCCTCTAATTCGTAGTTTCCAAAATGAAAAGATGAGGGTTTTACTTCAGGTAACATTGAAATTGGAATATTTAGTTCTTTTATTAAAGTTTCATCCCAACACAAGTTTTTTATGTCGTATAGCATGGTACGTGAGGCATTACTATAGTCTGTTGCATGAACTTTTTTATTGGTTAAGTTCCATAAAAGCCAAGAATCAATAGTTCCAAATAACAAATTTCCTTTTTCAGCTTCTTTTTGAGCTCCCTTTACATGATTTAAGATCCAATGAATTTTAGTTGCAGAAAAATAACTGTCAATTACCAGTCCAGTAGTTTTACGCACATAGTTTTCGAGTCCAGTTTCTTTGAGTAACTCACAAGTATCAGCTGTTCTTTTATCTTGCCAAACAATAGCATTGTATATTGGTTTACCTGTGTTTTTATTCCAAACTACAGTTGTTTCACGCTGATTAGTAATACCTATTCCTGCTATTTGTGAAGGTGATATTTGAGCCTGCTCAATAGCTTGTTGTAAGGTTTTTAACTGAGTTTGTAAAATTTCATTAGCATCATGTTCTACCCAACCAGGTTGTGGAAATATTTGTTGAAACTCTTGTTGAGTTTTTGCTATAATCTTTTCCTCTTTATTAAGAATTACGGTACGACAACTAGTTGTTCCTTGGTCTAGAGCAATAATATATTTTTGAGTCATTTAGGCATAAAATGATTGAACGCCTAATTTACAATTTTAGTAATGGTAATAAAAAAAACCTTCTAGAATTTCTAGAAGGTTTACACGTTTAAGTTTGGTTAATTAACTTTTAGTGTCTTAGAGCATATCCAGCACCTTTACCGAATTCGGCTAGAACTGAAAGTAAAGTGTTAAAACCTCTGCTCATTTTACGTAATAGTAGTTTCCCCATTTTTAAAATGATTTAATTAATTCCCCTTTAATTAATTGTCATTAAATAATGAACATGTCAAATATATGCTGATAATCAGGGGTATAAAAAGGGATTTCCGAAGTTAAAAGTGCAATTTTCCGAAATAGCATAAAAAAAACCTTCTAGAATTTCTAGAAGGTTCATTATTCCCCTTAAATGTCTTTTTCCAATTAATCTTGAAAAGAAGATGCCACAAATGTAAAGAGAGATTAAAGGTTAAAAAAGGGTATTTCCGCAAAAAAACGTGTGGTTTTCCGCAAGAGAAAAAATAAGTCAATTTTACAATAGCATATTTTAGGGCGAGATAGGTAGCATAAAAAAGCCTTTAAATATTTAAAGGCTTTTTTTACATTCTCTCTCTTTTCAAGATTCTTCCCAACAATGGTTTGAATTCCATTGCGAAATTACTGTTTAGTTGTAATTTGTAAAATGGGATAACCGCAAAAATAAATGTGTATTTCCGCAAAAAGAGGTTAAGCTTAATCTATAATTCCTAATTCTTTTGCTTTTAATACCAGGTCTGTATTATTATTGGCTTGTAAGTCTGTTCTTAGTTTAGATAGTTTGCTTTCTATGGATCTGACTTTTATTAATGATCCATCGTCCTTTTTAATTAAGCCTTCTAAGTTAGAAATTTTAGAATGTTTAGGTAGCTCTTTTAAAATTTGGATGGCAATATCATCCATTTGTATTTCAACTAAAGCCCTTTTTAAGAGTTTTTGGTGAATTTCATGCGTATAGTATATTTCACCTTTTAACATTTTTTGAATAGCAAAGGTTAGTTCATCTGTGCTACACTTTCCCTTTAAAATATAGGCAGAAGGGCTTAAATTATGTATAACATTAAAAATTCTGTTTGTTTCAGAGTGTCCTGTAATTACACCTACTTTAATAGGAATTGCTTCTTTAAGTATAGATTTTATAAAAGCTTCTCCTCCATCTAAAATAACATTTTTGTTTTGGTTGTCAAAACTCAAGTCGGTAAAAACGATATGAAATGGATTTTCGCTTAAACTTGATTTTATTTTAGAAAAAGCTTCATCGCATGAATTAGCTGTTTCAATTTCTAAGTTATCTATATCTTTTAGATATGAAAGAATTCCTTCCAAAATCAATTGATGATCATCAACTAAAAGTATTTTTGTTTGTCCAGCCATTTAAGGGTATTTGAATACTGGTTTGGGTTCCTTTACCTACTTCACTATTAATAGTTAATTTACCATTTAACTCTTCAATGCGTTCTTGTAGGTTTTGTAAACCAATTCCTTTTTTATTAACGGTGGTATTAAAGCCAATACCATTATCAATAATACCCAAATGTACGTATTTTTTACGTACAGAAAAATTGATAGTTATTTTACTCGCTTTTGCGTGTTTTTTACAGTTCTGTATACTTTCGCGAATACTTAAGTAAAGTAAACGTTTAATAGAATTATTAATTGTCGTCCAATCGTAGTTTTGCAATCCATTCACTTTTATTTTAAAATCAGGTTCAAAATAATCACTCACTAAATTGATAATTTGATTTTTAAAGGAAACTTTATCAAAACTAACACTACTTAGTTGATGTGATAAATTACGCACATTTTCTTTTACTGCATCTAATTTTTGAGCTTCCTCTAATAAGTTAGATTTCTCTAATTTACGATGTAGTAAACGTAAATCACCAGCAACTTCATCATGTAAAGATTTAGCTATTTGTTTACGTTCATGTTCTCTTGCCTGAATTCTTTCTAACTGGGCTTGATAGAGTAGTTTTCTTTTTCTGTTAAAATAAAACAGTACTCCTACTCCAAATAACAATAAACTAAGAACGAACAATAACCAACCTATAGTTTTTTGTTGTTTGTGTTGAAGTATTTCTGCCTGTTTTTTCTCGTTTTCAGTTTTTAAAACAGAGTTTTCTTTTTCTTTTTTATCCGTTTCATATCTAATTTTAGCAAATTGATTTTTTAACCTGCGTTCATTTTGGAATAGACTATCATTTAAGGTAATATACTCTTCTAAATATTGTTTTGATTGTTCTCCGCTAGTTAAATCTGAAAGGTTTTTTAAAGCTTCTAACCATTTTTTATTGTTGTGGGTTTGTTCGGCATATTTTAAAGCTTCGCTAGAATGGTGTTGAGCTTTTTTTAGTTGATTAAGATTTTTGTAATAATCTGCCAAGTTTATATGTGTTGTGCTTAATTCTGCAAAATCATTTTCTTCTTTCCTTATGCTGAGAACTTCATTATATTGTTTTAGCACATTTTCTTTTTTACCCAATAAAAAATTACTAGCAGCTAAATTTTCTAATAACAAAGCATATTGTATTGGATACTTTTCTTTAATACTATCTTTTGATAATCCTTTTTTAAAAAGAGAAATAGCTTTTTTATACTGTCCTTTACTTTGATAAAAAAAACCTAAATTATTAATAATGTATAAATAACCAGTGTTTTTTTTGTTTATTTTATTATAAGTTAATGCTTTGTTGTAGTATGATAAAGCTTCGTTTTGTTGTTTCAATTCTTCCGAAACAATTCCTAAATTATTATAAACACTTTCCAAATAAATAACAGAATTGATAGGTTCTAAGTATTGTAAAGCTTCAATTAAACTTATTTCACTACCTAAAAAATCTTTAGCTTCTTTTTGTAAAATAGCTAAACTTAATAAACGCCTTCCGACAGCTAAAGAATCATTGATTTTTTTAGAGATATCTTTTGAAAGATGATAATAGTAAAAAGCACTATCGTTAGTATAAGTAAGTTTATTTTGTAGGGCTTTAAAGTGAAAGTATTTGGCAAGTAGAATAGAGTCATTAGTTCTTTTGTATAAAGAATCAACCTGTAAGGTGACTGTATTTAATAATGCAAGGTTTTTATCAAAAAATGCCTGCCTTCCTGATTCTATTAATGTATCTCTTTTAGAAAAATAATCCTTATTTTCCTGAGAAAATACAAAGGAAGAACAAAATAGAATAATGTAAAGGAAGTTTTTCATAGAGTAGTTATAAAATAAAACCATTACTTTTCCAAAAGTAATGGTTTTTAAACTTATGTTGTGTGCCAAATGTAATTTTTTGGCTCTAATCACCTCCGTCACTTCCTGTTGCTCCACCAGTATCACTACCTCCTTCAGTAATTTCAGTATCTCCACCAGGGCTTAAACTCATTGCTGTTTCTTTTAAGTACTTGTTTTCCATATTAAATAGGGTTTTTAATTACAAAATAACTCTTGGGGGATGGGGTAATCAAGTGCCTAATATAGTAGGTTTTTAGGATAAATTCAAAAATTTAACACTCTACTTTAAAAGAATGATATTGTCATTACGAATCTTTCGACTGTCGCTAAAGACAGGCTAAAGTGAAGCAATCTTTGAATTATGAACTCTAAATAAGTAAATTACTTAGTTATTATTGTTGCTAATAATGATGTTACTTTTTCATTTTAGTAAACAAATCCCATAAAACCACACCACAACTCACAGAAATATTTAATGAGTGTTTGGTTCCTAATTGCGGAATTTCAATACAAACATCAGAAGCAGAAACAACCTTTTGTTGTACACCTTTTACTTCATTTCCAAACACTACTGCGTATTTTTGGTCAATTTCAGGAGTAAAAGTATCTAACATTGTACTATTTTCTGCTTGTTCTATAGATAAGATCTTTACGTTTTCTGCTTGTAATTTTTCAACCAAGTCTATAGTATTTTCAACATATTCCCAATCTACAGATTCAGTGGCACCTAAAGCAGTTTTATGAATTTCTTTGTTAGGGGGCGTAGCAGTGATACCACACAAGTAAATTTTTTCAATCAAAAAAGCATCCGAAGTTCTAAAAACAGAACCTACGTTATTCAAACTACGAATATTATCCAATACTACAATGATGGGAGTTTTGTTAGTTTGCTTAAACTCTTCAACTGTTTTCCTGCCTAGTTCGCTGTTTTTTAATTTTCTCATAAAGTGGTTTTCAGGTTCAAAAGTTTAAAGTTGTGGATAACTTGAAACAAAAGAAACTCTAAACTTTTCTATCTTCGCAAAACTAACCCAAAAAATCTAGAAACTTGGCAAAAACAAAGGCAAAAAAGGTAACTCCATTAATGCAGCAGTATAACGGAATCAAGGCAAAATATCCGGATGCGATGTTATTATTTAGAGTAGGCGATTTTTATGAAACCTTTGGAGAAGATGCTGTAAAAGCGTCAGAAGTTTTAGGTATTATTTTAACCAAAAGAGGAAGTGGCAGCGAAAGTGAAACAGCATTGGCAGGGTTTCCGCACCATTCTTTAAACACGTATTTGCCTAAATTAGTAAAATCTGGATTGCGTGTTGCTATTTGTGATCAGTTAGAAGATCCAAAAATGACTAAGAAGATTGTGAAACGGGGAGTGACGGAATTGGTAACTCCTGGAGTTGCGTTGAACGATGAGGTATTACAATCGAAGTCGAATAACTTTTTAGCAGCCGTTCATTTTGGGAAAAAGCTATTAGGAGTTTCGTTTTTAGATGTGTCAACTGGAGAATTCCTCATTGCACAAGGAAATGAAGAGTACATCGATAAGCTTTTACAAAACTTTGCGCCAAGTGAAGTTTTGGTAGAAAAAAAATACAAGCAACGATTTTTAGAAGCTTTTACCAATCGTTTTCATGCTTTTTATTTGGATGATTGGGTGTTTCAAAAAGAATATGGTGATGAATTACTTCGAAATCATTTTAAGGTAAAAACGTTAAAAGGATTTGGAGTTGAAGAGTTAGAATATGGAATTGTGGCTGGAGGTGTAGCAATGTACTATTTATCGGAAACACAACACAACAAAATAGAGCACATACAATCTATTAGCAGAATTGCGGAAGATAATTATGTGTGGATGGATCGCTTTACCGTAAAAAACTTAGAGTTATACGGAGGTAATTCTGTGAATTCGGTTTCGTTATTAGATGTAATCGATAAAACGATTTCTCCAATGGGAGGGAGATTGTTAAAACGTTGGTTAGCGCTTCCGTTAAAAGATTTAGACCAAATTCAGCAGCGACACGAATTAGTGAAATTTTTAATTGATAACGATACTTTTTCTGAAACTGTAACCTACCAATTAAAACAAATTTCTGATATCGAACGATTGATATCGAAAGTTGCGACAGGAAAAGTATCTCCAAGAGAGGTCATCTTGTTGAAAAATTCGTTAAAAGCGATTCTTCCTATAAAAGAATCCGCAGAAAGCAGCGAAAACGCTGCCGTTAGGTTATTAGGAGAAAAAATTAATACTTGTGATGAATTAATTGATAAAATTACCGAGACTGTTTTAGAAGAAGCCCCTGTAAATATAAATAAAGGAAATGCGATTGCAAACGGAGTTTCAGAAGAGTTAGATGAATTGCGTAACATTTCAAACTCTGGAAAAGAGTATTTAGATACGATGCTAGCTCGTGAAACAGAACGTACAGGGATTCCGAGTTTAAAAATTGCGTTTAATAATGTTTTTGGATACTATATTGAAGTTAGAAATACGCATAAAGATAAAGTTCCTGAAGAGTGGATTCGTAAGCAAACTCTAGTGAATGCAGAGCGTTACATTACTGAAGAATTAAAAGAATACGAAGCAAAAATTTTAGGAGCAGAAGAGAAAATTCAGCAATTAGAAACGGAGATTTTTGCCAAGTTAGTACAGTACATTATAGGCTTTGTACAACCAGTACAACAAAATGCACAAAATGTAGCTAAGATTGATGTGTTGCAATCTTTCGCAACCTTAGCTACCGAGAATAATTATGTGCGCCCTTTAATGGACGATAGTACCGATATTGAAATCAAAAATGGTCGCCACCCGGTTATTGAAAAACAATTACCAATAGGCGAAGAATACATAGCGAACGATGTGGTGCTGAACCGTAATCAGCAACAAATTATCATGATCACAGGTCCTAACATGTCTGGTAAATCAGCAATTTTACGTCAAACAGCTTTGATTGTATTATTGGCACAAATGGGAAGTTACGTTCCTGCTCAAAATGCTCGAATAGGTATGGTGGATAAGATTTTTACAAGAGTAGGTGCGAGTGATAATATTTCGATGGGAGAGTCGACATTCATGGTTGAAATGAATGAAACCGCATCGATCTTAAATAACATTTCTGATCGTAGTTTGGTGTTGTTAGATGAAATTGGACGTGGAACATCTACCTATGACGGAATTTCTATTGCTTGGGCAATTTCGGAATACTTACACGAACACCCATCGAAAGCAAAAACACTATTTGCAACGCATTATCACGAGTTAAACGAAATGACTTCCACGTTTGAACGTATTAAGAACTTTAATGTATCGGTAAAAGAGCTAGATAATAGTATTATTTTCTTACGTAAGTTAGTAGCTGGAGGAAGTAATCATAGTTTTGGAATTCACGTGGCGAAATTAGCAGGAATGCCAAGTATGGTAATTCATAGAGCAAACAAAATTCTAAAAGAGTTAGAAAACTCACATTCACACAAGGAGGTAAAAGAAACCTTGAAAGAAGCACAGCATGAAGATATGCAAATGAGCTTTTTTCAGTTAGATGATCCGTTGTTAGAAGATATTCGAGAAGAAATTTTAACTACAAACATCGATACACTAACACCTATTGAAGCTTTAATGAAGCTGAATGAAATAAAACGAATGTTAACGAAGAAGTAATAGGTTAATTATTCTCTATTTTCAAACTCACAAATTTTAAAAAACTCATTACGAACAGCTAAATCATTAAAACTTCCTCCGTACTCAATAGTTGTTGTGTAACTATTCTTGTCTTTAATTCCGCGAGAAGAAACACATAGGTGCTTTGCATTCACCAGTACAATTACATCTTCCGTTTCCAAAGTTTCTTGTAAATCTGTTAAGATTTGTAAACATAATCGCTCTTGTACCTGTGGTCTGTGTGAATAATAATCTACTAAACGATTAATTTTCGAAAGCTCGATAACCCTATTTTTTGGAATATAACCAATATGTGCATAGCCACTAATAGGAAGAAAATGGTGTTCACATGAAGAATCGATAGTAATGTTTTGTTCCACTAACATTTTACTATAACCGTATTTATTATCAAAAGTAGAAACTTTGGGTTTATTAGCTGGGTTCAATCCATAAAACAACTCTTTAACATACATTTTAGCAAAACGATAAGGTGTCCCAGACAAACTATCATCTGTTAAATCCAAACCAAGCTCCTCCATTATTTTTGCAAAATGACCTTGAATATTTACAATCTTTTCTTCGTCTGATTTATCAAAAGCGTTTGGTGTTAAAGGTGTTTTAATATTTGTTAAAATGTGATTATCACCTATGTAATCATGCTTGTTCATTACTTAAACTATTTAATTATTAGCGCAACAAGTGTTGTTTGCACATTGACAATACTTTCTATTATATATATGTAGAAACACTAAACCTAATGATGGTACATAAATACTTTTTTCAGGTAATTTCATGGCTTGTGTATATTCGTTTAAAATGATTATAAACAAAATCAAAAACGTAATCCAAAGAGCATACTGCATCCATTTTTTTGAAGTAGTTTGAACGGATTTTTGAATAGCAAAAAATGAAATGACTAGAAATAAAACGTCTATACTTTTCCACCAAAAAGGAACTGCTTCATGACTACAACAAGCAGCATGAGATTGTATAACAAACAGAAAAGGTGTAAATAGGCAATGTACCAAACATAGACCGCTCGACAAAGCTCCTAATGTATCTGATTTTTGTTTGAGTACCATTGATTTTCTTAAATTAGTATTTTGAAAAGCAAAAGTACGTTATTTTTTTAATTGCAACAATGTTGCATTAATTAGTTTTATGGGAGTTATTAGGAAAACAAAAGCAGTAAAAAAATTATTAAGCTTATTTGAGTCTGGAGTCTCAGCAATTGCTGCTGTTGATTTAGTAAGTAAATTAAATGACGAAATGAATAAAACTACGGTTTATAGAGTTTTGGATCGTCTGGAAAACGATGGCGTTATACATTCTTTTATGGGGAAAGAAGGTGTAAAATGGTATGCTAAATGTGCTAGTTGTTCTTCGCATCATCATAATGATATACATCCTCATTTTCAATGTACTGACTGCAAAAAAGTAACATGTTTATCAGTTGATATTTCAATTCCTCAGGTTGAAAATCATATCATAGAGAGTGCTACTGTTTTTTTAACAGGTAAATGTGAGATTTGCTCTTAAATAACATTAATAAAACAATACACTGCAATTTCATTTTCCAACTTCAATAATAGTTATTTTTGTTAACTATTATGCAACACAACATTAGTTTTAAACACATAAATAAATTAGCAATGCCTGCATTAATTGCAGGTGTTGCTGAACCGTTACTTTCTACCACAGATTTAGCCATCGTAGGTAACATTGAGCACAATGCTACCGAAAGTATTGCTGCGATTGGTATTGTAGGGGCTTTTTTATCCATGTTAATTTGGGTATTTGGGCAAACACGTAGCGGAATTTCTTCTATCGTTTCTCAATATTTAGGAGCTGATAAACTTGACGAAATAAAAAACCTACCAGCACAAGCTATTGTTATTGTGTTAGGGGTAAGTGCGCTTATTTTAGGAATTAGTTACCCTTTTGCAAAAGAAATTTTTGAGTTGTATAATGCTTCAGGAACCATTTTAGACTATTCTGTTTCGTATTACAAAATTCGTGTTTTCGGATTCCCGTTTACGCTTTTTACGATTGCTGTTTTTGGTACGTTTAGAGGGTTGCAAAACACGTATTATCCGATGGTAATAGCACTCATAGGTACGTTTATTAATATAGGGTTGGATGTTGTATTGGTATATGGAATAGAAGGCTTGATTCCTGCAATGCATATTCAAGGTGCAGCCTATGCAAGTGTTGTAGCACAAGCTACTATGGCAATAATTTCGGCGGTATTATTGTTAAAGAAGACAGATATTCCATTAAGGTTCAGCCTGCCTCTTAATGCTGAAATACCAAAGTTTATAAACATGGTTTTAAATTTATTTGTGCGAACTATAGCGTTAAATGTTGCTTTATATTTTGGTACTTCCTATGCTACTGATTATGGCGACGCTTATATCGCAGCTTATACGATTGGTTTCAATTTATGGCTTATGGGCGCTTTTATGATTGACGGCTACTCTTCTGCAGGAAATATATTATCAGGAAAATTATTAGGAGCAAAAGCATATAAAACCTTAGTCATGTTAGGAAATCGATTAATTACATACGGATTCCTTTTCGGACTCTTACTCACAGTTGTAGGTTTTGTTTTATATCAATTTATAGGAAAAATATTCACGAAAGAACCTGAGGTTTTAAAACAATTTTACAATACTTTTTGGATTATTTTACTCATGCAACCTGTATGTTCTATCGCTTTTATTTATGACGGAATGTTTAAAGGTATGGGAGAAATGAAGTACTTACGAAACGTTTTATTATTAGCAACAGGATTCGTATTTGTCCCAACCTTATTATTTTTTGATTCACTAGATTATAAACTGTATGCTATTTGGATTGCTTTTTTCCTGTGGATGATTGCTAGAGGAACTCCATTAATTATAAAGTTTAGAAGAAAGTTTTTACCACTTGCTCAAAAAACGTAATTTTGAGCAAACAACAATAAACAAATGACTACAACTAGAGAAAACGGAAGTTTATATACACATATTGAAAATAAGATTGCTACGATTGAATTTGGGCATCCAGCAAGTAACTCCTTTCCAAGTGTGTTATTAGAACGTTTAGCAAATGAATTTGATAAGCTTTCAATTAATAATGAAGTTTCAGTAATTGTACTAAAATCAGAAGGAGAACGAGCTTTTTGTGCTGGAGCTTCTTTTGATGAATTGGTAGCAATTGATAATTTAGAAGATGGGAAAGCTTTTTTCTCAGGGTTTGCCAATGTAATTAATGCGATGCGTCGTTGTTCGAAGCTAGTTGTTGGTAGAGTACAAGGAAAAACTGTGGGCGGTGGAGTTGGATTAGCAGCTGCTTGTGATTATGTATTAGCTACAGAGCACGCTTCTATTAAACTTTCTGAGTTTACGATAGGTATTGGTCCGTTTGTAATTGCACCTGCCGTAGAACGCAAAATAAGCGTAAGCGGATTGGCAGAGTTAACCTTAGATGCAACGAGCTGGAAAAATGCGTATTGGGCGAAAGAAAAAGGGTTGTATGCGCGTGTTTTTGAAACACAAAGTGAATTAGATAAAGAGGTTGAAATATTATCAGAAAAATTAGCTTCGTATAACCCAGAAGCATTGGTTGAAATGAAAAGAGCGTTGTGGATTGGAACCGAGCACTGGGAAGAACTGTTAATAGAACGTGCAGAGACTTCTGGAAAGCTTGTTTTATCTGAGTTTACCAAAAAAGCCTTAGAAAAATTTAAGAAGTAAAAAAGTACGGTATTAGGTATAAACTTTAAACTAACTAATACCGTTCCAAATATATAGTAAGCTTAAGCTGAACTTATTTACTTTTAAAATAATCAGGCTTCCAAATTAGGTTTCCAAAAATTATTTTTAGCTTATGTTTTAGTGTTTTGCACCTTTTTACTTCTTTGTAAATATTAATATATTCTATAAAATTAATTTTAATAGGGTTGTTAGTTTTTATATTCTTTGTAAGCCCATAAACTACTTTTTCTTGTTCTCTTTGAAATGTTCCAAAAAGTTTATCCCATATAATAAAAACACCTCCGTAATTTTTATCTAAATATTTTCGGTTAGATCCATGATGTACTCTATGATTGGATGGTGTGTTGAATATTTCATCTAACCACCCTAACTTACCAATTCGCTCCGTATGAATCCATGTTTGAAATTGTGCGACTAATATTAATCCTACAATAGCCTGAAATGGTGAAAAACCTATTAGTACCATCGGTATTAAAAAAGCCCATTCAAACAATCCTTCTACAATACTTAATCGCATAGAAATAGTTAAGTTATAATCTTCTGAAGAATGGTGAACACTATGGCTAGCCCATAATATTCGATGTTCATGCTCTAAACGATGCATCCAATAATACGTTACATCTGCTATAATAAAAGCCAGGATCCATGTATATACATTACTAGGAATCGTTATTGGTGTTATCCAATGAAAAGGCATTAAACAAATTACACCAATCGATCCTATAATTGTTTTTTCTATAAGTTGATTCATAAAAAAAATAGATATATTGGCTAAGGTATCTTTCCATTTTCTCTTTTTTCTAAACAGCACATCAATAATTATTTCCAATACTATTAAACTTGTATTAAATAAAAAAAAGTAACCGATATACAACATGATTGTAGACTCTTCAAAAAGTGATATTAATTTAGCAAAACTCATTTCGTAACTTTTTTTAATTATGTATTTAGGAATAGGACAAGAAAACCAAAATAGAATTGTTTCCTTGAGAAAAGCCAATTATACAATCCCAGAAGAAGGTAAGAATCTATGTGCCAATACTTTTGTAATTTGTAACTTTTCATGTGTTTTATTTGTTTAATAACACAAAAGTAGGCTGGAAAATGTAGGTGTGTTTGTTTATTTAGGACAAAGAGGAAGTATAAATTTCAAAGAAAAAATATTAATTTTTATTTGTTGGTTTTGCGTTAAACAATAGGAATGTAAATTTCTGTTATTAATTCTTCTTGAGGAGTATTTTTATCGTCATTTAAATAAAACTCTAAAATTGGTGCGTCCGCAAACTCTAATTTGACATCATACATCCAATGTGCATAAATTGTATTGTATGTTTCAAAACAGCTTTCATGACTTCCTTTATGAATAAACTTGGCATATTTTTGAGAGATAACTTCTTTAACTTTAAACATTCCTTTAACTTCAATTTTTTGTGCTTCTGTAAGTATAATCCCTGCATTATACCTACAATTAACAAACTCTGTTATTTCATCATCATCCAAAATTTCACCAACAATAATAGTTTTATCAGTTAATAAATCATGCTTATCAGCATACTTTAAAAGCTGTTTCCATGTTCTTTCAATCCCTTTTATATCTTCATAAGTTCCTTGATATTGTAAATACAACATTTGAAATGATGGTATAATTTCAATTTCAAACTGTAATAAAGGATCATTTTTTTTATTAGGTTCTTCTAAAATTTGATTCGTAATTTTTTGTTGAAATGTATAAGAGCTTTTAAAGCTAGAAGGTGTACAGCGAAAATGTTTTTTAAAAGCTTTACTAAAAGCTGCCACATCACTATACCCAACTTCTAGGGCAATATCTGAAATTTCAATATCTGAAAATTTTAAATACTGTGCAGCTTTTTCTAGTTTTCTTCTTTTAAGAAATTGACCAATAGTTTCATGTTGTAACGCTAAAAATATTCTATTGATATTTCGATAAGAGTAAAAGGAAACATCTTCTATTTCATGTGTGTGAATTGATGTTTTAAAACGCTTTTCTAAAAAATCTAACAACTTATTATATCGCTCTATTTGTGTTGAGTTTTTCATTTGTGATGCTTTATCCATCAAAATTACAATAGGTTCTTACTTTATAGTTTGTCTATTTACGACAAAAGGTAATAAAATAATCATTGTCTTAAATAAACAAACTCACATTTTACTTGCCTTATACTTTTACCTGAAATTTAATAACCACTTGTAATATGTATCGAATTGTTTTACTTGTCATCTTGTTTTTAATATCTCTATCTCTTTTTTCTCAAAAAAGTCTAAAATCTAAATTAATTGGAAAATGGCGCATTCAAAACTATGAGGTATTTGGTGAAGTGCATCAACCTTCTTTAAAAGAGAGTAATGATTATATCTTATTTAAAACTAACATGTTTTTTGAAGCCTTCTCTGAAGGATATCATGATAAAGGAACTTGGAGACTAAACGGGGAGACTAAAATATCTCTGATAGTAGACAATAATGAAATTTTAGATGCTACTGTATTACAAATTACCTCAGATTTTTTAACTATAAAGTACAACACTAAAGAATTAAACTACATTATTTTTCACTATAAAAAACAATAAAATATGCGCTGCTTATTTTGGTTAATTTTTTTTGTTAGCTTCGTTCATGCTCAAAACCCTAGCATAAGTAATAAAAAAGCCCCAAGAACCATTCATATACTTTCTTACAATACTGTTTTTAGTAAACACTATAAAGGATTTAAAATAAAATACTCTGAGTTTTCAGATACAGAGGAGGATTTTATAATTCCAACTGTATTTTCATTCAATAACTATCAATTAAAACCCAACCTTTTAAAGAGTAAGGGGTATAAAAGTTTTAATCAGTTTTTATTAGGAGCTGGTTTAGATGGGTTTATTAAATTTTACAAAGGTATTTATGTAGGTGTTGGTATAAATGTTCCTTTTGGATATGAAACAACTAGGGGGCTGAATAACGAAAAAAAATCCAAACTCTTAATTGGGCTTGAATCTAAACAAGGAATAAGGTTAATTCCTTGGGAAGAGCTAGGTATAGTTTTAGGTATAAATTACAAACAGCATTTTATCAATTCTAACGTATTAAATAAAGAATTTAACCTTGAATTGGAGTTAGGTGTTAATTTTTAAAGATTTTATTCTCTAGAGAGTGAAAAAATAATAGCATTTAAAATCAAATTCGTACTTTCGGCAAATAAAAGTAAAATATTATGGGTGGAGATTATTTATTTGCCATTTTAGCGGCGGGTGTAGCTGTAGTTTATTTCTTTAATAAATACAGAGCAAACAAAAAGTTTAAAAGAAAATAAGAGTCAATACACATCTTTAGTCGTCATTTAAGGCAGGTTAAAAGAGAAGTAATTTTTTAAGTTTATTTCACTTTAGAGATAGATATTTATGAGTAAGATTCGAATTACCAAGCAGTTTACTTTTGAAACTGGACATGCGTTGTATGGTTATGATGGAAAATGTAAAAATGTTCATGGGCATAGTTACAAGCTTTCGGTTACAGTGATAGGCTCTCCAATTACTGATACATCCAATGTGAAGTACGGAATGGTAATTGATTTTGGAGATTTAAAGAAGATTGTAAAAGAAGAGATTGTAGATGTATTTGACCATGCTACGGTATTCAATAAGAATACTCCCCATGTAGAGTTAGCTAAAGAGTTAAAAGACCGTGGACATCATGTTATTTTAGTAGACTATCAACCAACAAGCGAAATGATGGTGATTGATTTTGCTAAGAAAATTCAAAAAAGGCTTCCAGAAAACATAAAATTACACGGCATTAAGCTACAAGAAACAGATACTAGTTTTGCTGAGTGGTATGCTTCTGATAATTAGTTTTTGAATAAGTTAACGGCGTAAAACGTAATTATTTTCCGTTAAACTCATTCATGGTATTAGCTAAACCAGCTGTAATAAAAGAAGTAACCGCTTTTACAGAAAAAGGAATACGCTCAATCATTGCGCTTTCCTCATCAGGATTCCATTTGCCTAAAACGTAATCTACTTGACGACCTTTACTATATTCAGCTCCTACACCGAAGCGAAAACGAGGATAAGCACCTGTATTAAACTTATCTTGGATGTCTTTTAGACCGTTATGTCCGCCAGAACTTCCTTTTCCTTTGATACGAATTTTTCCAAAATCAATATTTAGGTCATCAGTAATAATTAACAAGTTTTCAACTTGAATGTTTTCTTTTTGCATCCAGTATTTAACCGCTTTACCACTTAAATTCATATAAGTATTAGGTTTTAAAACAAGTACTGTTTTACCCTTAATTTTAAGTTTAGCTATATCTCCTAACTTTTCGGTTTCAAAAGAGCCTTCATGCTCTTTAACAAAAGCATCTGCGATTTTAAAACCTATATTGTGACGTGTATTGTCATATTTTTCGCCAATATTACCTAAGCCTACAATTAAAAATTTATTCATAGAATCGTCTTCTTTATCTGTTAATTGTTTTGTAGAAAAACCAAATAATTGTTTAAAAAAAGGTGTAATAATCATACATCAAAAATAAAAAAAGCGCTACACATGGTAACGCTTTTGTATGATTATTGTTTTGCAGTCTATGCTTCAGCCTCAGCTGCTGCTTTAGCGGCGTTACGAGACATACGAACTTGAGCAACCACTGTGTTATCTGGGTGTAATAACGTATAGTTGTCATTCTTTAACTCAGTAACATATAATTTATTACCAATTTCTAACTCAGTAATATTAGCTTCAATAAAATCTGGTAAGTTAGCTGGTAATGCTTTTACTTTTAATTTACGTAAGTTGTGACGTAAAGCACCACCTACCATAACACCTTTAGAAGATCCTACTAAACGTACAGGAATATCCATAGTCACAGCCTTGTCTTCAAATAATTGGTAAAAGTCTACGTGTAAAATGCTATCATTTACTGGGTGAAACTGTATGTCTTGTAATACAGCGCTATATGTTACACCATCTAATTCAATCGTAGCAGTAAATACGTCTGGAGTATATACTAATGGCTTGAACGATTTTTCTTCAGCTGAAAAGTGAACAGGCTTGTCTCCTCCGTATAATACGCAAGGAACCTTTCCAGCATTACGTAAGGCTTTTGTTGCTTTTTTACCTACGCTTTCTCTTTGAGATCCTTTGATTGTAATTGATTTCATTACTTTGTTTATTAAATTTATTTACATTAAAAACTTATCGCTAATAGATGTATTGTCTTGAACTTTATGCATCACATCAGCAAATAAAGCGGCGCAAGATACAACTTTTATTTTAGAAATACTCTTTTTTAAAGGAATTGTATCTGAAACGATTAGCTCTGTCAACTGTGAATTTTGAATTCTTTCGTAGGCATTTCCTGAAAGAATTGGGTGTGTACAAATAGCACGTACACTTTTTGCACCACGTTCCATCATTAAATCGGCTGCCTTTGTAAGTGTTCCTCCTGTATCAATCATGTCATCAACAAGAATTACATTTTTACCTTCTACTTCACCAATGAGTTCCATATGAGCAATTACATTGGCTTTTTGACGCTGCTTGTAGCAAATAACAACATCACTTTCCAAGTATTTGGAATAAGCATAAGCTCTTTTTGAACCTCCCATATCAGGAGAAGCAATCGTTAAATTATCAAGCTTTAAACTTTTAACATATGGTAAAAAAATTGTAGAAGCATATAAATGATCTACTGGCTTTTCAAAGAAACCTTGAATTTGATCAGCATGTAAATCCATGGTCATAATTCTAGTTGCTCCTGCAGTTTCTAATAATTTAGCCACTAATTTAGCGCCAATTGCTACACGAGGCTTGTCTTTTCTGTCTTGACGAGCCCAACCAAAATAAGGCATTACAGCGGTAATATGTCTTGCCGATGCACGTTTTGCAGCATCACACATTAATAACATTTCCATTAAGTTATCAGTAGAAGGAAAGGTTGATCCAACGATGAAAACTCTTCTTCCTCTGATTGATTCTTCAAAAGCTGGTTGGAATTCACCATCACTAAAATGTGTGGTAATTACATTTCCTAGTTTGGTTCCGTAGGCACTGGCAATTTCCTCTGCTAGTTCAATACTTTGTGAACACGCAAAGATTTTTGGGCTTAATTGATTTGTAGCCATTTACAAAAAAATATTTTTAGTTAGTGTTGTTGTTGGGGCAAAAATAAAACTATTTTAAGAGTTTAAAAGATATTTTAAATGAAATATTTTATAGATTTGCACTCACCAAAAGCCAAAGTGGTGGAATTGGTAGACACGTCGGATTCAAAATCCGATGCTCGCAAGGGCGTGTGGGTTCGAGTCCCACCTTTGGTACAAAAGCACACTGTTTTTTTAAAAATAGTGTGCTTTTTTTATGCGCCTAATTTAAAAGTAGAGAATTATCACTTGCTCAAAAATAAATCTAAACTACATTAATATAAATTATTTCTATTTAAAATCTAAAAAACATAATTATTTCAAATATAGATTTGCTGAAAATCAATTAATAATTTATAATGAAAAAAATAATCTTAAGCGTAGTAACAGCTTCTTTGCTTTTTTCTTGCAGTGGTAAACAAAACCATGGAGAAGAAAAAGAAAAGGGAGGATGTCCTTTTGGTTTTGACAAAGGACACAAAAAAGAACAGTTAAAAGAAACTAAGTCAAACAAAGATTGGTGGCCCAATAAGTTAGATTTAGATGTACTTGCACAAAACTCGGAATTATCGAATCCGATGGGAGAAGAATTTAATTATGCTGATGAATTTAATAAGCTAGATTATGTAGCGTTAAAGGCAGACCTAACTAAGCTAATGACAGATTCTCAAGATTGGTGGCCTGCTGATTACGGACACTACGGACCTTTATTTATTCGTATGGCGTGGCATAGCGCCGGAACATACCGTACAGGAGATGGTAGAGGAGGAACCCGTATGGGAATTCAGCGTTTTGCTCCACAAAATAGTTGGCCAGATAATGCTAACCTAGATAAAGCTAGAAGATTGTTATGGCCTATTAAACAAAAGTACGGCAAGAAAATTTCTTGGGCTGATTTGATGATTTTAACAGGAAATGTAGCTATAGAGTCTATGGGATTAAAAACTATAGGGTTTGCAGGAGGAAGAGAAGATGTTTGGGTACCACAAGAGGATGTGTATTGGGGTTCTGAATCAGGCTGGTTAGAAAGCAGAAGGTTAAATGAGGATGGAGAGCTAGATTTAGAAGTAGAAAACCCTCTAGCAGCTGTACAAATGGGATTGATTTATGTAAACCCTGAAGGTCCAGATGGAAACCCAGACCCAGTAGCATCAGCAAAAAACATACGTATTTCATTTGGTAGAATGGGAATGAATGATGAAGAAACAGTTGCTTTAATAGCAGGGGGACATACCTTCGGAAAAACTCACGGAGCAGGACCAGCTGATAACGTAGGACCTTCACCAGAGGCTGCTGGCATTGAAGAACAAGGATTAGGATGGAAAAGTAGCTACAAATCAGGAAAAGGGAAAGACGCTATTACTTCTGGGTTAGAAGTTATTTGGACGCCTACGCCTACTCGTTGGAGTCATGCTTTTTTAAATACGTTATTTGATAATGAATGGGAACTAACCAAGAGTCCTGCAGGAGCACATCAATGGGTAGCAAAAGACGTTGGAGAGGTTTTTCCAGATGCTTTTGATAAAAATAAGAGACATAGACCTACGATGTTAACTTCAGATTTAGCTTTAAAGTTTGATTCTGAATATAAGAAAGTTTGTGAGAAGTTTTTAGAAGACCCATTATCTTTTGATAAAGCCTTTGCTCGTGCATGGTTTAAATTAACCCACAGAGATATGGGGCCTAAAACAACATACTTAGGATCAGATATTCCACAAGAAGAATTTATTTGGCAAGATCCTATTCCTACACGTACTCATAAACTGATAACCGAAGCAGATATCAATTCTCTTAAAAAAGAAATTTTAAATTCGGGAATTCCTTATAATCAGTTAATAGAAACAGCTTGGGCTTCAGCGTCTTCTTATAGAGGTTCAGACAGAAGAGGAGGAGCAAATGGAGCTCGTATTCGTTTAGAACCACAAGTTAATTGGGAAAGTAATAATCCAGCGCAATTAAAAAAGGTGTTGGCAGTTTATGAGAAAATTCAAAATAAATTCAATGAATCGTTAAAGGAGAAAAAAGTTTCCATGGCTGATTTAATTGTTTTAGGAGGATCCGCAGCAGTAGAAAAGGCAGTAGAAAGAGCAGGATTTTCAATAAAAGTTCCTTTTAATCCTGGTAGAATGGATGCTACGCAAGAACAAACCGATGTAAAATCTTTTGCTGTTTTAGAACCAATGGCTGATGGTTTTAGAAACTATCAAAAAAAGAAATACACACTTAAACCAGAAGAATTGTTAGTTGATAAAGCACAATTATTAACTCTAACAGCTCCTGAAATGACGGTGTTGGTTGGTGGTATGCGAGCTTTAAATGCAAATTATGATAGTTCAAAAAAAGGAGTTTTTACAACCCAACTAGGAGTGTTGACAAACGACTTCTTTATAAATCTGTTGGATATGAATACGTATTGGGAGCCTATCTCTGAAGAACAATTAATTTTTGAAGGAAAAGATAGAGTTACAAATGAGGTAAAATGGACAGCAACTAGAGCAGATTTAATTTTTGGATCTAATTCTGAATTAAGAGCTTTAGCTGAGGTATATGCGAGTAATGATGCAAAAGAAAAGTTTGCAAAAGATTTTATTGCAGCTTGGGTTAAGGTGATGAACCTAGATAGGTTTGATTTGAAGTCTTAAATAATACAGTACAAGAAGGAAATATTATAAATATATAAACCTATACCAAGATGTTTCTGGTATAGGTTTTCTTATTAAATCTAATTTTGTTTGTAGCTTTTAAGAGTTAACCTCTTTTATAGCTTCTTTATAATCTTCTGGAGTGTTGATGTTTCTAATTAAATTATCATCAACCTCAATAATTTCAACATCAGAATTAATTAACATTTTACGAGGACACGAATAACCTTGTGCTAAATAGGCTAATAATTTTCCGTAAGCTTTTGGTTCGTATATTGTGATTAAAGGTTCAGGAAATTCTTTGTTTTTTCCTTTAACTGTAGTTGCAATTTTAGATGGATTTCTTTTTTGTAATAATAATTGAATAAGCTCATTATTTACAAATGGAATATCTGTAGCCATTACCAACCATGCTGAGTTTGGATCTTTTTGAAAAGCAGAACAAATACCTCCAAAAGGTCCTAGATTTAAATAGGTATCTGGAATTTCATTTGTCGTTTCTGGAGAGGTAGATAAATCTCTTACAGAGTAAAAAGTTTCTAAATTGTTGTTTTCTAGTAACTCTTTTACATGTTCTTTTTGAGGCTTTTTATAGTACAATAATTCCGATTTGTCACGACCCATTCGAGTACTTTTCCCGCCTATTAAAACCAACCCTTTTACAGGAGCAATATTTTCTTTAATGAGATTATGTATATGATTAGATATTTTATCAATCTCATTAATCGTATAAGAGGTGCTATTTTTGATGTTTGGAAAACGTTCTAACAAACAATCAAAATATCTTGAGTTTTTATTCAACTTAACTATAAACTGAATGTTTGTTAATTGATCTAACCTTTTTTTTACAGAAGCTTCTTTCTCATCATCTAAAATCAAAATTTGTTTCGCCCCTTCGTAATGATTTCCATTAATAAAGACAAAATCGTGATTGTAAAACTGTAAACGTTGTTCGTACTTGTTTACAGGTGAAGAAGTGTTTATTTGTAAATTTCCTTCATGATGAAAGGTATATTCAGCTAACGTATTTTGTTCGACATCTTTAGCATGTGAAGCGTCGAAATATCCTAAATTGTATTGTGATAATTTTTTTGAGACTTCATGAACTAAATCAGCAATAATTCTACATTTGGTTCCTAAGATAGCTACTTCATTAGGCGCAAAATTATCATTATACTTCTTAACTAGATTTGTATGTTTAGTATGTTTTTTATCCATTTTTAATATCCGATTTACCACCAGTTTTCTCTACCAATTTCACTTCTTGAATCACCATTTTTTGACTAATAGCTTTACACATATCGTAAATGGTTAAACAAGTTGCAGAAGCTCCTGTAAGCGCTTCCATTTCTACTCCTGTTTTTCCTTCAATGGTCACTTTACAAAAAACCTCTACATACTCATCGTCTACAATATTGATGTCGATATCCACTCCATTGATTAACAAAGGATGACACATTGGAATAATATCAGAGGTTTTTTTCACTGCTTGAATTCCAGCAATGATAGCGGTTTGAAAAACAGGTCCTTTTTTAGTGATGAGTTCATTATTGGTAAAATGACTCACAATTTCTGAACCTAAAAACATAGTAGCTTTAGCAATGGCTGTACGTTTCGTGATTTTTTTATCAGAAACATTTACCATTTTAGGTTGATTTTGTTCGTTTATATGGGAAAAGTTGCTCACTCTGTATAAATTTTAAATGTTGAGTTTTTAATTTTTAGTTAAACTCTGTTGTGATGTTTTTACAATTGCTGTTAATAGCCTAATTAGCTCGTGAATGTCCGAAAGTATATCTGTAATATCAATATTTGTTAAGTCACTTTCTTTTAATAAACGTAACCAATATTAGTTTCTCTAGCTTCTTTTGAAGAAATAGACATTTTAGAAATAAAGTCTCTCTTACTTTGACCAGCTAAAGCCTCTTCTATATTTGCTCCTATTGAAGTTCCACTTCTTAAAAGCTGTTTTGAAATTATAAACTCTTTTTCTTGTTGTAGTTTTTTGTACAGAGAAATTATTTTTAAAGAGAATTGAAAACTCTTGCCTTGAACAATACTTTCCTTCATTTTAAATTTTTAACTCAAAACTAAACATTAATAATTAAAAACCCCGATACGTTAGTATCGGAAAAACACTTCCTTTTTTAAATTCTATCTCTTCAGTTTTTGGGAGTTCAATAAAACTATCAGCTTCAACCAAACTAGCTAAATCACCAGAACCATTTCCTTGTATTGGAGTTGCATATACTTGTCCGTTTTCCGAGGTTAATTTTACTTGTAAAAAACAGCTTAGATTAGGTTTAAAAGTAATGTTTTTTGCTAAAGTTGCTGTTTGTTTTTCTTGTTGTACACCTATAGATTTATAATACCAAGGATAAAAATAGACCAAACAATTTACAAAGGTTGAAACTGGATTTCCAGGAAAAGCAAACACTTTGCAGTTATCGGTAACACCAGCCCAAAAAGGTTTTCCTGGTCTTTGTGAAACTCTATGGAATAATTTTTTAACACCCAATTCATCTAAAACTTCGGGTAAAAAATCAAACTTACCTTTACTAACAGCACCACTAAATAAAAGCACGTCATATTCTTGTAGAAAAGACGCTATATTTTCTTTTAAAATTTGTTTTTCATCAGTAATATTAGCTGTATCTGCTGGGATTTTTAAATCGTTCAATAAGGAAACTAATGTGTATACATTGCTTCTACGAATTTGGTGGTCTAACGGATATTCATTTACATCAACCAATTCATCACCTGTAGAAACAATCATTACTTTAGGTTGTTTGGCAACTTTAACAGTGGCTTTACCTACAGTAGCTAAAACCCCTATTTCAGCAGCAGAAATTATAGTGTTCTTTTTTATTAGAATTGTACCTTCACTTTTATCAGAACCCTGTATGTGTATGTTTTGTCCTTCTTTAATTTCATCAATAGTAATAGTAGCTACTAGCGTATTAATATCAACATCTTCATAGCGAATTACCGTATCAGTATTGTTAGGTAATACAGCTCCTGTCATTACCTCATAACAGTTGGCGGCATTATCTAGTGTTTGTTGTGGACTTCCAGCAGCTTGGATTCCTTCAATTTTAAAATCGCGAACACCGTGCTCAAAAAAACGATGATTGATAGCAATACCATCCATTGCCACTCGGTTGAATGGAGGAAAATCTCTATCAGCAACAATATCTTCCTTTAAAACTCTTCCGACAGCTTCTAAAAAAGGAATTTCTTCAATTCCGAAATCTTGTGTGTTTTCTAAAACTATATGTTTGGCTTCTTCTACTGTTATCATATGTTAAAGTGTAACTGTTAAAAAGTTTAATTGTTACATTTTCAAATTATCTAATTGATACATTGAAATTACCCCCCAATGGTACTCATACTTTCGGTTACGTTTCCTTTTCTATTTGCTTCAGCCACAAAACCATTTTCAGGCTTTTCTTTTATCAATGATAAAAACAAGGCTTTTAAATCTTCATTGCTTGCACCATTTCTAATAAAGTCACGTAGGTTGAAAACGCCATCATCAAACAGGCAATTTTTAAAAGTTCCTGTTGAGGTAATCCTAATTCGGTTGCAATCATTACAAATAGTACGAGTGAATGCAGGGATTATCCCTATAGTTCCCTTATGATTCTCTATTGAAAAATTTCTAGAAGTAGATGATTTTTTTGAGGGGAGCTTAGTTACAGTGAACTGAGACTGGATTTCATCTAAGATTTTGTTGTAGTTCCAAACCTCTTCTGCATTTCGTTGTCCTCTACCATTAAAAGGCATTTCTTCAATAAAACGAACTGCAATATCCTTGTCTTTAGTAAGCTGCACAAAATTGTTAATTTCATCAGTGTTAAATCCAGACTGAACAACTACATTCAGTTTTAAATTCAACGAACTTTTTTCTAATAACTCAAAGGTTTTATATACTTCTGGGAAAACATCTCTACGGGTAATTTTAGCAAACTTTTCAGGGTGTAAACTATCAATGCTTAAATTGATATTCTTTACCTTTTTAAGGTTTTCTATCGTTTTGATGTGTTTGGAAATAAGCGCTCCGTTGGTCGTGATATTAATATCCTCTAACAAATCATTATACGATAACATTTCTAAAAAAGAAACAAAATCTTTTCTAACAAAAGGTTCTCCACCTGTTAAACGAACTTTGTTAACACCCAACTCAGTAAGTACTCGAATTATTCGGTACATTTCTTTGTAGGTAAGTAGCTCTTTTCTTGGAACAATATCAATTCCTTGAGCAGGCATACAATATTGACAACGTAAGTTACAGCGGTCGGTTACTGCTAAACGAACGTAGCTAATTTGTCTTCCAAAATTATCTATGAGTTTGCTCATATTGTAAAGGTAGTAAAACTAAAAATCATACCCTTTTAAAAGGGTAAAAAATCGTATTTTCGTAGTATGCCAACATCACTCGAACTTCAAGTACAAACACTACCGAACTCACCAGGAGTTTATCAATATTTTGATAAAGATGATACAATTATTTATGTTGGAAAAGCGAAGAATTTAAAGAAACGAGTTTCATCGTACTTTACTAAAAATCATGAGAATGGTAAAACACGAGTTCTAGTAAAAAAAATTGTTAGAATAGAGCATGTGGTGGTTGATACTGAAACAGATGCGCTACTTCTTGAAAATAATCTTATAAAGAAGTATAAACCTAGATACAATGTTTTGTTAAAAGATGATAAAACATATCCGTGGATTTGTATAAAGAAAGAGCGATTTCCTCGTATATTTTCTACAAGAAGAGTTGTTAAAGATGGATCGGAGTATTTTGGACCTTATACTAATGTACGAACTGTATATGCATTGTTAGACTTGATTAAAGAACTATATCCGCTACGCACTTGTAATTATGATTTAAGTCAAGAAAAGATTGATGCTGATAAGTATAAAGTTTGTTTAGAATATCATTTAGGTAATTGTAAAGGCCCTTGTGAAGCATACCAAAGTGAAGAGGATTATTTAGAGGACATTAGAGCAATTCGAAATATCATAAAAGGAAATTTTAAAGAAAGTTTACAGCAGTTTGAAAAAATAATGTTTGATTTAGCTGCAGATATGCGATTTGAAGAAGCACAAAAAATCAAAGAAAAGTTAGCTTCTTTACAAAACTATCAAGCTAAATCAACTATAGTAAATCCATCAATTAATAATGTAGATGTGTTTTCTATTATTTCTGACGAGTCGCATGGATATGCAAACTTTTTCAAGATAATGAACGGTTCAATTGTACAATCCTATACCACAGAAATTAAGAAAAAACTAGAAGAGACAGATAAAGATCTTTTAGAGTTGTTTATTATTGAAACTCGTCAACGATTTAACTCGTTATCAAGAGAAATTTTTGTTCCTTTTAAAGTAAATGTTGGTAAAGATATTAAAGTAACCATACCTAAATTAGGAGACAAAAAGCGTATTGTTGAATTGTCTGAACGTAATGCAAAGTTTTATCGTCAAGAACAGTTTAAGCAAATAAAGATTGTAGACCCTGATCGTCATGTAAAAAGAATCATGGCACAAATGCAAAAAGATTTAAGACTAAGAAAAGAACCACGTCATATTGAATGTTTTGATAACTCAAACATACAAGGAACAAACCCTGTTGCTGCGTGTGTGGTTTTTAAAGATGGAAAACCGAGTAAAAAAGACTATCGTCATTTTAATATTAAAACAGTTGAAGGCCCTGATGATTTTGCTTCTATGGAAGAAGTCGTATATCGAAGATATAAACGATTATTAGATGAAAATCAACCACTACCACAGTTAATAGTGATTGATGGAGGTAAAGGACAGTTATCTTCAGCCTTAAAGAGTTTAGATGCTTTAGGTTTAAGGGGTAAAATAGCTATAATTGGTATTGCAAAAAGATTAGAAGAAATTTTTTACCCTGGAGACCCTATTCCGCTATATCTAGATAAAAAATCAGAAACACTTAAAATAATTCAGTACCTACGTAACGAAGCTCACCGTTTTGGAATTACTTTCCATAGAAACAAAAGAAGTAAAAGTGCTATACAATCAGAATTAGAGCAAATTCCAGATGTAGGAAAGCAAACTATTACAAACTTACTACGTAAGTTTAAATCAGCTAAAAGAGTAAAATCAGCTACTTTTGAAGAATTAAAAGAAGTGGTTGGGAATGCTAGGGCTCAAAAAATATACAAACACTATCATAAAAAAGGGAAATGAAAAAGTTATTAATTTTATTACTGCTGCCAACATTTATGTTGGCGCAAAACCAACCTAAAGTAGGACTGGTATTAAGTGGTGGAGGTGCAAAAGGGATTGCGCACATAGGGATTTTAAAAGAGCTTGAAAAAGCAGGTGTACAAATAGATTATATAGGTGGTACAAGTATGGGGTCTATAGTAGGAGGCTTATATGCTTCTGGTTATACAGCCAAACAAATAGAAGAGGCTGTCTTAGAAACTAATTTTATAGATTTATTACAAGATAAAGTTTCTAGAAGACAAAAGCCTTTTTTTAATAAAGAACATGGAGAAAAATATGCTGTTTCGTTACCTATAAAAAAAGGAAGTTTAGGCTTGCCTTTGGGTTTGTCAAAAGGGCAAAACGTGTTGAATTTTTTAACAGAGTTATTAGCGCCAGTTGATGATATTACAGATTTTTCTAAACTACCAATACCTTTTTATTGTATAGGAACAAATATAGAAACAGGTGAAGAAGAAGTGTTAGAGAATGGCTCATTACCGTTGGCTTTAAGAGCAAGTGCTGCTTTTCCTTCGTTGTTAAATCCAGTAGATATAGACAATAAATTATTGGTTGATGGCGGTGTAGTTAATAACTTTCCTGTTGATGTAATGAAAAAGAAAGGTGTTGATATAATTATTGGAGTTAGTGTACAAGGAGAATTATTGAAAAGAGAAGAATTAACTTCTGTGGCCTCTCTGTTAATGCAAATAATTAATTTTCAAATGTATCAGAAATCAGACCAACAGGTTAAATTGTTAGATGTTTACATAAAACCAAATGTAATTGACTACAGTGTTATTTCGTTTGATGCTAAGAAAGAAATTTTAGAAGAAGGAGAAAAAACAGCTAAAATGTATAGAGTGGTTTTTGATAGTATTGCTAAGATGCAAACCAAAAAGAATAGAAGACTAAAAATATCACCAAAAAGAAAAAGGTTTTTAGTTGATAGAATTATTATAAAGGGTAATAAAAACTATACTAATAATTATATTTTAGGAAAGCTACAGCTACGTGAAGGAGATAGTGTGTCTTACAAAGAAATTTCTAAAAAAATAAACACATTAACAGCTTCAAAAAACTTTAAAAGAATAGATTATCATTTTGAAAAATCTTTTCAAGGAAAAAAATTAGAGATAACTGTAAAGGAAGAAAAAATACAATCTTTTTTAAGACTAGGTTTACATTATGATTTACTATACAAATCAGCAGTACTACTTAATTATAATCATAAAAAGCTGCTTTTCCAGAATGATGAACTTTCATTAGATGTAGGAGTTGGTGATAAAATAAGGTATAATTTAGAGTATTTCATTGATAATGGGTTATCTCCAAGTTATGGAATAAGAACAAGGTATAATACTTTTAATAGTGATTTTTTATATAATAAAGGGATTATAAATGGAAAGTATAGAGATTTTTCAACCTCTTTATATTTGCAAACAACATTTGATAAAAAGTTTGCAATAGGTGTAGGAACAGAACATAAAAACATTAATGCAAGAACAAAAAACATTTCTACTGAAGGAAAAGAAGATTTTTTTGATAAAAGCAATTATATAAACACTTTCGCTTTTTTAAAATTAGACACCTATAACAAAGAGATGTTTCCAACAAAAGGGTTTTATGCAGATATAGGTTTTAAGTGGTTTATATGGTCTGATAGAGATAATAGACTGGATGAATTAATACAAGGTAGTGAACCTTTCCATCAGTTTTCACAATTGGGTGGTACGTTGGGGTTTGCAACTACTTTTTATGATAAATTGACATTTCAATATACTTCACAAGCAGGATATACACTCGGAAAAAAATCGTTTGAAATATTTGACTATCGTTTGGGCGGATATAATCAAAATTATATTAATAATTTTATTCCAATGTATGGATACGATACAGGTGGGCTAAACAATCAGTCTTATTTAAGATCTGAATTTAACTTACGCTATGAGGTTTATAAAAAACATTATGCAATGTTTATAGCAAATTATGCTCGTGTTGAAGAAGATATATTTGAGGATGGAGATTTGTTTAAAAACACCAAATCAGGATATGCTATAGGGTACAGTGTAGAAACATTTTTAGGTCCTATAGAATTAAAATACACATGGTCTCCTGATCATTCAGATCATTATTGGTTGTTTAATTTAGGTTTTTGGTTCTAAAAATAAAAAAATCCCATATCAAAACGATATGGGATTTTTATTTCATAATAAGATTGCCTTACTTACTTTTTTTGTTTTTTTTCAAATAAAACTTATACTGTAAGTATTGGTAAGCATCTCGAGGTAATATTTTAATCCACTTTTTGTGTTGAATAAACCACTTAAAACGAATTGAATTAACGCCTTTTGTTAAATAGGCAGCTATAAACGGATGCACATTTAATGTGATTTCTTTATATTTTTTGCCGCTATTAAGTATACGTTCTAATTCTGATTCTATTTTATCTAATAAAACAATAGGAGCTTCAACTTCTCCGTTTTTATTAGGGTTTGGTTCACGTGTTTTTATTTCTAATTCAGGTCGTACACGTTGTCTTGTAATTTGTACTAAGCCAAACTTACTTGGAGGTAAAATTTTATGTTTAGTACGGTCTAAAGACATTGCATCTTTTAAATGTTGATATAGTTTTTGTCTATTTTCTGCAGACTTCATATCAATAAAGTCAACAACAATAATTCCACCCATGTCTCGTAATTGTAATTGACGAGCTATTTCACTGGCAGCAATTAAATTGACTTCTAAAGCAGTTTCTTCTTGGTTTAAGGATTTGTTAGAGCGATTACCACTATTCACATCTATAACATGTAAAGCTTCTGTATGCTCAATAACTAAATAAGCTCCTTTACTCATTGAAACTGTTTTTCCAAACGATGTTTTAATTTGTCGTTCAATGCCATATTTTTCAAAAATAGGAACATCAGAACGATGATGTCTTACAATATTTTCCTTTTCAGGATATATTTCTTGTAAGTACTCTTTAATTTCAACTTTTAAGGTTTCATCGTTGGTTACAATACTTGTAAAAGAATCGTTCATAACATCTCTTAAAATAGAAGATGCTCTGTTTAATTCACTTAATATTTTTGTAGGAGTATTATTATTAGCTATGCGTTTGCACATAGTTTTCCATCTATCAAGTGAGTTTTGTAAATCTTTGTCAAGTTCTGCTACCTTTTTACCTTCGGCAACAGTACGTAAAATAAGTCCAAACCCTTTTGGTCTGATACTTTTTGCTAATTTTTTTAAACGTTCCTTTTCTTTCGGATCTGCTATTTTCTGTGATACCGATATGCGGTTAGAAAAAGGAACTAAAACTAAAAACCTACCTGCAATAGAAAGTTCCGAACTAATACGCGGACCTTTGGTAGATATTGGTTCTTTTACAATTTGTACTAATAAATTTTGACCTGATTTTAGTACATCGTTAATACTTCCGTCTTTATTGATATCTTCTTCAAAACGAAAGTTTTTTAAAGTGAATTCTTTGTAATTACCTGTGCTTACTTTTTTAATGAATTTATTTAAAGATTGTACTTGTGGACCTAAATCGTGATAGTGTAAAAAACCATCTTTAGGATAACCAACATTTACAAAAGCGGCATTTAAACCAGTCATTACCTTTCCTATTTTAGCAAGGAAAATATCACCGACTGAAAAATTATGATCGCTCGTTTCTTTGTTTAACTCAATAAGTTTACCATCTCTAAGTAAGGCGAAATCAATATCAGAAGAATTGGAACGAATTATTAATTCTGTTTTCATTCTGAATATGGTTTTGTGCCATCGTAAATTTTTACGAAGACGGATTAAAATTTGTAAACAGGTATGTTGTTTATACCATTTAAGGTGTTAAAACCTTAATGTCAATGAACGTAATTTATAAAAGCAACGAAAAAGTAAGCTACTGCTTACTTTTTCTTATGGCGATTTGCTCTTGCTCTTTTCTTTCTTTTGTGTGTAGAGATTTTAGCTCTCTTTCTTTTTTTACCACTTGGCATAGTTAAAATGTTTTGTAAAACCTTTTTATTGAAGGTTTTGGGTTAATACTTTTTTAATTATTTTACAGCTACTTTTGTTTTTACCCCTTCGGTAAATACTTTAGAAGGCTTAAAAGCAGGTATGTTGTGTGCAGGAATTTTGATAGTTGTATTTTTAGAAATGTTTCTACCAGTTTTTTCTGCTCTAGTTTTAATAATGAAGCTACCAAAACCTCTTAAATATACATTGTCACCATTCTCTAATGCATCTTTTACCTCTTCCATAAATGCTTCAACAGTGGCTAAAACATCTGCTTTTTCAATTCCGCTCTTATCTGAAATCTTAGATACGATATCTGCTTTTGTCATTATAAATATATTTTGTTTGTTTTCTTTTAAAAAATTGAGGGTGCAAATATATGATAATTAATTCATTCCGGAAAAAATAAGAATAAAAAACCCAAAAAACAATTGTTTTTTGGGTAAGTTTAATGAGAACAAGCTTTTATTTAACTATTGTAAACACAAAGTTAGGGTCGCCATCACTTGTTAAAATGGCAGTATCAGGGTTTATTAACTGCACTTTATAAGGAGATTTATTCACTAATAAATCAACTAGAGGATTTAAATGTGGTAGTAAACTCCAGTTTCTACCAGGGGCTAATTTACCTATAGCTAATAAATCTTTATTGCCTAAGACACCAGAAAAAGACATGCCATGTACACCAGAAGTAGAGCCTATTAAAAATGTAATCTCACCTTCACCAAGAAGATATATGTCATTTAAAGGGAAAGATGGAAATAACGAGTCGTGGATAGGTTTTACTGTGTTAAAAGTATCAATAAATTCTTGATTACTAAATGCAGGTCTAGCAGCTGTAGTCCAAGTAACAGTCATGTCGATAGGACTAGACACTATAGAAATAGAAAAGCTTCCATCAGCCGAAGTGTATTTATTTTCCGTTTCATTTAATGTAAACTCAGAATATTTTGTTCCGTTAACATCAATCGCCGGTGAAATTTCGATGCCACTAGACGTGAAGCCTACTCCGAAGTTCAACGAAGAATTACCTTCAAGGTTTGTAGCAAACCTTATTTCATCGTTTCCGATATAAGAAAAATTGTGAACAGTTCCATTATTTTCATAAGCTAAATGACCAGAAGAACTATTAAGGAAATCTTTCATGTCTTGGTACTTTTGAAAATCTGTCCAATCTTCTGCTGTAGCTTTTTTAAATCTCACCTCAATAAAATCTCTAGAAGTTCTAAAAACAATTTCATCGTTTTCAACACCGTAGTACATAAAGTTAAAATCACCTTTATATCCACTACCACCAAAATTAGGCAATGGAGCTGAGTTACCAGAATCTGATAATTCATGAAGTTCACTTTTTGTTGTGAAAATTAAAGTTGTTGTAGTGTTTAAACCTATGGTATATTCACTTTCAACTGGTGAAATATTATTATTAAAGTTACCTATTGTTCTAACTCTAGATTCATCTAAAAAATCAAATAAGAAAGTATATCCTCCTAGGTTATTATTATCAGTAAAGTATACTGTTTTCCATCCGTGTTCTGAAGAAAGAAGTAAATCTCTTAATTCTTTCTCTCTTTGATTCATACGTTCGGTTGGCGATTGATTAAATAACTCCTCTTCTTTATTTTCATTACAAGATGTAATAAAAAGAGATAGAGTAAATAAAGCCAAAAGCACACGTATTTTAGTTATATGTTTTTTTATCATTTTAATTATTTAGTGAATTCATCAACATTTTTTGCTACTAACTCTTGTAGTTCATACAAGTCTATATTAAAATTATCTTTGTAGTATTTAACTACAATAGCTTCCTTTTTTCTGATATCTTCTTTTGCTTTAGTGCTTGTAATACCGTTTACTTTTGCATCATAATCTGCTTTGTTTGAAGATAGCATAGCGTTTATCATTTCAGCAAAATCTTCATGTTCGTTTGCTCTTGCATAAGCAGAAATAAACCCTAATTCTCTAGCCTCAGCATCAGATATCTCGAACCATTGCCCTGTGTAATCAGACGGAGTAATGTTTCTATAAGCTATTTCATCAAAGGGAATTCTTTGGTTTAAAATATGTATATATTCATGTTGAATTGTTCCAATGAATTGTATTAATTGATCTTTGTTTTTATAGTCTTGATTATCTACTTCAAAAAACACGATTCGCATTCCACTTTCGGCTAAACCTAAAACAGAAGTTGCTCCACCTGGGTTTATGTTTTGTCCACCCACTAAAAGAATTTCTCTAGGTGCTATATTTTTAATAAAGTTTTCACCTCCTAATTGTGAGTAAGGTTCAACCCAAACTGCTTTAATAGCCTCCATTGCAGGTCTAACATTCTCTATCTTAGGTGGGTGTAAATATCTGTTTAAATCAACTTTCCCTGGTCCCCATTTGTAAGAAACCTCTATGTTATAGGGTGTAGTATAATTATCTCGTAACCACTTGTCGGTTTCATTCAGTACAGGTGTAGAGATATTTATATTACTTGAACCTAAATCTTCCTCCTTTGTTGTGCATGATGAGCAAATTAATCCCAGCACGCCAATACCTAATAATAATTTGTTTATTTTTTTCATACTGTTTGTTTTATCTTGGATTTTGCTGTAAACCTCCGTTTTGAGCTGTTAAAGGTATTTGTAATTGTTTTCTTAAATCCTGTTTTTCAAGCACAACATTTGAACCATTATCTAGTTCGTGTGTAATACTTAGGTTAAAACGTCTTACATCGAACCAACGGAAGCCTTCGTGGTAAAACTGTCTTCTTTTAAACTCAGCTATAGCTTTAATGAAAGAGGTTTGCTTATCATTTAAGCCATAAGCTGGTGTGTACTCATTAGCAATAACAGGATATTCTGATTGAATTAAGCTTTCTGTTAGTATATCGGTTTTAGGATCATAGGTTTCTGTTTTGTTTCCTATGTAAGCGTTTAAGTAATTTAAGGCTTCATTATAATTTTCTAACATAACAGATGCTTCTGCTCTATTTAGTATTACTTCGTCTTTATCAAACATTGTTTGTGCTAAATAAGGTAAGCCGATACCAGCACTTTCATTTGTATACTTGAAATATTCGTTATATTTTGGAGTAAAATAAGTGTACTGATTAGATCTATATGTGTCATAAGCCCAATTCTTTTTAAATGGGTTTGATGATCCTGTAAATAATTGAGGCCTTATTTTGTCTACCGATAACCCAAATCGTGAAGATCTATGTCTTCTTGCCCATATTGAGTTTGTAGAAATGATTAATAAATTGGCAGGCTCGTCAACACTATTATATAACATTCTTATTCCTGTTAAATTCATATTTCCATAAGCAACCATATTTCTAGCTTCAGAAACAGGATTGGTAACTACTTTATCTGCATGCTCAATTACTTTATCCCATTGACCTTTGTATAAATAAAATCTAGCAGCAAAGGCATTAGCAGCATCTTTAGTGAAATGAAACTTAGGAGAGTTATAATTATCACCAACCATTGAAAGTCCTTTAGTTAAATCTTTCTCAATAAGATCGTATACTTCTTGAACTGTATTTCTTTTGTAGGTTTTAAAAAGAACAGTTTCAGGTTCTAATACGTAAGGAATTCCTAGGTCGGTAGAAGCTGTATTAGCATCATAGTGTTTTGCCCAAAAATTAACTAACATAAAATGAGCATAAGCTCTGGCAATTAAAGCTTCACCTTTTTGAGCATTTAAGTCAAACTTATTTTTTAATTCTTCAATAGAAGCTAATGCTTGGTTTGCTTGTGAAATTGCTTCATAACAAGAATTCCAATAGTTAACAGGAGAGCCTCTTTCTTCTAAATTAGAGTCTTGCCATTGATATAGTTGTAGATCTAATTGTTCAACATTTGAAACATTACCTTTATCATCAGCATTGTCAGACATTATTTCTGCCATTAGTGCATAATCTTGATCTGGATATGCTGCTGTAATTAATTGAGAAACTTTATCAGGAGAATCAATTAATGTTCTGTTATCTGGTAATTCAGATAAGTATTCACTACATCCTACAAAAGTAAAGGCTAATGTAGCATATAGTATAACTTTGTTTATTTTATTTTTAATCATACTATTATTTTGTTAAAATCCTAAATTTAATGAAAAAGTATATTGCCTAGTAATTGGTAATGCAACTCCACCTGTTTGATAGAATTCTGGATCTTGACCGTTAAGTTTAGAGTCAGAGTATAATAAAAACAAGTTTGTTCCTTGAAATTTAACTTTTAAATGTGAAAGGCCTAGTTTTTCAACTAGTTCATTATTAAACTTATATCCTAATGAAATGTTTTTCATACGTAAAAAATCCCCATCTGCTACTCGCTCAGTAGAATAGTTGTAAGCATTATAAACCGTTCTTAAGTTTGAGTTTCTTTGAAAAGCAGAAGGGTCTGGTAATACAGGGATGTTGGTTATATTCTCATCTCCAGGGTTAAGCCATCTGTTTACATGACTCTTAGAAAAAATGCTTGTATCAGAATAAGTAGAGCTAAATACAGGGTTTAACCTTACTTTATTTCCTCCGCTACCAGTTATCAATACTCCTAAATCCCAGTTTTTGTAAGTGAAATTGTTAGAAAAACCAACTGATATATTAGGGTTTACGGAACCTTCGTGTTTTAAGTAGTCAGTTAAGTTTTCGTTGTTTTGAAAGTCTAAAACAGAAGCTACTTCACCATCTTTATTTATAAACTGTGGTAATCCTTCGTTATTTAAACCTGCAAATTGAAAAGAAAACATTGAGTTGATAGGGTACCCTACAACATTACCTCCAGTTTGATCTACTAAATCAAAGGCAATAGGTGTATTGTCTAATTTTGTAATTTCTTGATCAAAATATGAGAAATTAATGTTAGAAGACCATGTAAAGTTATCTGTTACTATGTTTTTAGTGTCTAAAGTAAATTCTATACCATAAGTTTCAACATCTGCGTTATTTCCTTGTTTTATAAATTGCCCACCGATACCAGAAGTTCTTACAAAATCAATATTATCAAATATATCTCTTTTGTAAACATCTGTTATTAAATTAACTCTATTGTTGAATAAGCCTAAGTCGACACCAAAGTTTAATTCATATTGCTTTTCCCATGTTAACTCAGAATTTTGTAATGCAGTTATATTTAAGAAGTTTTCTCTATCTGCTGGTAAAAGTCTGTCTGCTATTTGACTTGTAAATATAGCTAATGCATTTGTTGCGTTACCAGGAGTTGCCACTAAACCATATGAAGTTCTAAACTGTAAGTTACTAAAAGTGTTAGAGTTTTCTAAGAAAGACTCTTTACTAGCGTTCCATTTAGCACTAACAGTTCCTGTTGGTAACCACCTTGAGCTACTACTGCGCCCTTGTCTGTTAGACCCGTCATATCTTCCTGTTAAAGAGAAAACATATTTATCGTCATAAGAATAAGTTGCCTTACCAAAGAAAGCTACTGTTCTTTCTCTTTCTTTAGTTAATCCAAAATAAGCTTCGCCTCCATTTATCAGTTTTTCAAGAATTCTAGGGTCTGTGAATGCTGTTAAACCATTGTCGTATTGTAATCCATATCCTGTAAACCTGTCTGAATTTCTATTTACAAATCTTATCTCTTGACCTAACAATGCATTAAAATTATGTTTTTCATTAAACGTATTGTCGTACTTAAAACTATTTCTAGCATAAAAAGTCGTTAAGTAGTCGTCGTTTTTAAAATAGATACCACCGTTTGGTAAAACCGCAACAGGTAAAGCATCAGAATCTGTAGGGTCTTGATATAAAAATATATTATCATCTCTTAAAACAGTTGAAGAATCAGCATTATAAGCTCTTACAACATTTGAATTTTCTCTAACGTTATGTTCTCTTACGGTATTAACAAAACGACCAGCACCATTAAAATCGTAAGTAATGTTGTCTGTTATTTTATAAGATGCATCTAATTGGAATCGAATATCTCTTTGGTTGATGTCAATAGAGTTGTTAGCTAACTCTTCTAATATATTAAAGTCAGCCCAGTTGTTTCTATAATACTCATAACCTCCAGTATCGTTATATGGTCTTAATGTTCTAGAGGTATTAAGAGCGTAACTAAAAGGGTTGATATCAAATTCACGAGATATGTCTCCTGTTACTGGATCTGATTCTCTGCTGAATGTACCTGGTGCTTTTTGTTTTCTTATGGATGCGTTAACAGCAAGAGTAGCATTAAACTTATCAGAAAAATAGAACGTATTTTTTAAGTTAGTTGTAAAACGAGTTACCTTATCAGCAATCGTCCATCCCGGATCATGCAAAAGACTCACAGAAGCATAGTAAGAATTATTTTCACTACCACCAGAAAGACTTAAAGAGTGGTTTTGCATTAAAGAGCTATTTCTAAATAATGTTTTAAACCAGTCAGTATTAGCTAGCTCATACTTACGTAAAAAAGCTTCTCTAGCTTCAGGAGTATTTCCTAGTTCAAACATTCCAGTAGATTCATTGTAATTATCTAAAGCAGTAGCTCTAATATAATAAACACCACCATATCTGCCTCTAGAAACGCTAGGTAATTGAAAAAAACCCCTACTTTCATTTTCTCTAAAAATAGCCATACTTTCTTTAGAGTTTAATAAATCAAAATTACTATACGAAGGTATGTCGCGTATTGTTTGTTCTAGGTTATAATTAAGTTTTAAAGGAGAATCTTTTCTACCAGACTTAGTAGTTATTACTACTACACCATTTCTTGCTCTAGCACCATAAATAGATGTAGCTGAAGCATCTTTTAAAATATCTATTTTTTTAATATCATTGGCATTTATACCTGCTATAGATGAGCTGATTAAGGTTGAAGGGTCACCAGATGTTAATTGATCTAGGTTTTGTTCAATAACATCTTCTTGTACCACACCATCAATTACATACAAAGGTGTGTTGTTTCCAAAAATAGAAGAAGACCCTCTAATGGTAATGTTTGGAGCAGTACCGAATGTTCCTGAAAGGTTTTGAATGTTAACCCCTGCAACTCTACCTTCTAACATGCGAGTTACATCTACAACTCCATCTAATTTAAGATCATCTATCCCTACAGAGACGGCGGAACCCGTAAAGGTTTTTTTGTTTATTTTGTCGTAACCAGTAGCGATAACTTCTACTTCATTAAGAATGTTAGCGTCATCTTCTAATACTAAATTAATTACGGATTGGTTTAGTACTTTTACTTCAGTAGTCTTTTTTCCAATAAAACTGAAAACAAGTACATCTCCTTGATTTACTCTAATGGTATAATTTCCATCAAAATCTGTTTCTGTTCCTTTGGTTGTGTTTTTAATTAAAACAGTAACACCAGGAAGAGGTCCAGTTGTGTCGGAAATTGTACCAGAAATACTTTTTTCTTGAGCGTATGTTATTCGCCCAAGTAACACTATAAATAGTGTTAGCATGAATTTAGATTTCATTAATTAAATTATTTAAATTAGTACCCGGAAAAAAATAAATTTTCCCCTTCATTATCAGAGGTAATAACAGTTTAAAGTATTTTTACCCTACTTTTTTGTAAAAAAAAACTAACTAAATTATGTTTTTGTTTGTTTTTTGTTGTTTTAAGTGGTTATAATGTAATTGTGTTTTTGTTTGTTGTGTTTTTTTTAATTTAAATAGTGTTTTTTTTTGGTTTTTAAATTGATTTGTTGGTATGGTGAGAATAAAAGGAGTCTTCCTTGGAGAGAGACAAAGAATCCTTATTTTATTTGGTTGAGTGAAATAATGCTACAACAAACCAGAGTAGAGCAAGGTTTGCCTTATTACTTAAAGTTTACAAAGGCATTTCCAACAGTGTTTGATTTAGCAAAAGCAGATGAAAGTGAAGTGTTAAAATTATGGCAAGGTTTAGGTTACTACTCTAGGGCGAGAAATTTACATTTTACAGCTAAATTCGTGGCAAATGAATTAAAAGGTATGTTTCCTAGTTCGTACAAAGAGTTGATTAAGTTAAAAGGCGTGGGAGATTATACGGCTTCAGCTATTGCTTCCATTTGTTTTAAAGAACCAGTTGCTGTTGTTGATGGTAATGTGTACAGAGTTCTTTCTCGTTATTTCGGCATAAGTACCCCAATAAATTCTACTAAGGGAATTAAAGAGTTTAAGGAGTTGGCGCAAACACTTATTGATACCTCACAACCGGATGTGTATAATCAAGCTATAATGGATTTTGGAGCGATGCATTGTAAACCTCAAAATCCTCTGTGTAATAAATGTCCATTAGCTAATGGCTGTGTGGCTTTAGCAAAAAATCAAATAAAAGAGCTTCCAGTAAAAGAGAAAAAAACAAAAATAAAAAAAAGATATTTTAATTATTTGGTTCCAATAACAGAAGAAAATAAAACTGTTTTAGAAGAGCGAAAGGGTAAAGGTATTTGGCAAGGATTGTATCAATTTCCTTTAGTGGAGACACAAAAGAAAACAAGCGAAGAAGAATTAGTGAAAAATAAACAGTTTACAATGCTTTTCCCAGAAGAAACTACAATTTCTCTTTTTAATACTGAAGATATTATTCATAAACTATCGCATCAACACTTAATTACTAAGTTTTGGATAGTAAAAACTAGGAAAGTTAATGAACAAATGATGGATTGGGCTGTAGTAAAAAAATATCCAGTACCAGTGTTAATTGATAAGTTTTTAGAGGAATATTTAAGCAAAGAATCTTAAAATTTGTATATTTGATTTTACGCAAAATTATAATGCTATGGCAGGAACAATAAATAAAGTCATTTTAATAGGGCATTTAGGCGATGAGGTAAAAATGCATTATTTTGAAGGAGGAAACTCAATAGGGCGATTTCCTTTAGCAACCAATGAAACCTACACCAACCGACAAACAGGAGAAAGAATAACAAATGTTGAATGGCATAATGTAGTTGTACGTAATAAACTAGCAGAAATTTGTGAAAAATACTTAACTAAAGGAGATCGAGTATATTGTGAAGGACGTATAAAAACACGACAGTATGAAGTTGATGGACAAAAAAGGTATACAACCGAAATTCATGTACAAGACATGACGTTTTTATCAACAAAAAAAGATCCAAACAATGCACAACCAAATGTGGTGCCTACTCAAGTAGCTCCTAATCATACACCACCAAATGTAGGTAATGAAGAAGATGATGATTTACCGTTTTAGTTTAATTAAATTTTAAAAATTGGACCCAGAACCCGAACCTTTACTTTTAGTATTATCAAGTTTTGATTGGTTGACTGCTATCAACTGTTTGTTGTTACTTTTATTATTGATTTGTTCTGCATTAGTTTCAGGAACTGAAGTTGCTTTCTTTTCAATTTCACAAACAGAATTAGATGAGTTGTCAACAAACACCAAAGAAGAAAATACTGTAGTAAAACTGCTTCAAGATCCTAAAAAGTTATTAGGGACCATTTTAATAACAAATAACTTTATTAATATTCTTATTGTATTACTCTTTGCAAGTATTGGTAGAGTGTTTTTTATTGGTTTATCAGATGTTTTGAGGTTTTTGGTAGAAGTGATTCTTGTTACTTTCTTAATTTTATTATTTGGTGAAGTGTTACCTAAAGTATATGCTAGTAGAAAATCATTACAGTTTGCAGAGTTTATGTCAAAACCTATTTTAGCATTAAACACTTTACTTACACCTTTAAGTTTACCGCTTATTAGATTAACAAGTGTTGTTGAAAACAAGCTTGGCAATAAGAATAATAACCTTTCTGTAGAGCGTTTGTCACAAGCATTGGAGTTAACATCTGATGACGCAACGACTAAAGAAGAACAAAAGATTTTAGAAGGGATTGTAAGTTTTGGGAATACTGAAACGGTACAAATTATGAAGCCTCGAACAGATGTGTGTGCAATAGCAGATGATACTAGTTACGAAGAGGTGTTACAAACTATTTTAAAAAACGGATATTCAAGAAATCCAGTATATCATGAAAGTATTGATAATATTACTGGAGTTTTATATGCTAAAGATTTATTAGAGCACTTGAGTAAGAAAACGTTTAAGTGGCAAAAGTTGTTGAGAGAACCATTTTTTGTGCCAGAAAATAAAAAACTAGATGATTTGCTAGTAGAGTTTCAAGAAAAGAAAAAACATTTGGCAATTGTAGTTGATGAGTACGGTGGTACAAGCGGAATTGTAACATTAGAAGATGTAATAGAAGAAATAGTAGGTGATATCAATGATGAATTTGACGATGAAGACCTTACTTACTCGAAACTTGATGAAAATAATTATATTTTTGAAGGAAAAATAACTATTAAAGATTTTTGCCGTGTCTTAGAAGATGAAGATGAGGAAAAATTTGAAGAGGCTAAAGGAGAAAGTGAAACTATAGCAGGTTTTATTTTAGAAGTCTCAGGTAAATTTCCAAAAAAAGGTGAAAAAATAAACTTTAGTAATTATACGTTTACTATTGAAGCGTTGGCTAAAAAACGTATAAAACAAGTAAAAGTTACCCGAAATGCGTAAACTCTCTTTGCTGATATCAGCAATATTTTTAATAAGTTGTGGTGAGGAAACCTTACCTAAGCCAAAAGGTTATCTAAGTTTAGAGTATCCTGATAAGGTTTATAAAAAAGAAAATTTAAATAAACCATATGCGTTTGAAATAGCTCAAATAGCTCAAACCAAAGATTTACCGAAAGGCTGGATAAAAATTGAGTATCCAAGTTTAAAAGCATCGGTAGATATCACATATCGCCCTATTGAAGGAAATTTAAGAGAATTATTAATAGAATCTGAAAAACTAGTATTTGAACATGCTATTAAAGCAGATCAAATTACTGCTCCAGTAGAATATGCAAATCCAAATACAAAAGTTTACGGAAGTTTATACCAAATTTTAGGGAATGCTGCATCACAAGTGCAGTTTCACGCAACAGATAGCTCTAAACACTTTTTAAAAGGGTCTTTATTCTTTTATACCAAACCAAATTACGATTCTATTTTACCAGCAGTTGAATACATCAAAAAAGATATGATTCATATGATGGAAACGCTTGAATGGAAAGATTAAGCTATTGAATCGTTACTTTCCTACTCTGTAACCACAAATAAAATTGTAATCCGAATAAAATAGCACCTGATAATAAGTGTACAGCTTGCGTGCCTAAAGGGAATTCTGCATAGTACATTAAAATACCTGTAATCGTTTCTAAAAAGATTAAGAAAACTATCCAATTTACTAGTTTATATCCTAAATTTTTTATTTGATTTAAGTAGAATAATCCAAGATTTACCAATACAATAGCAATAGTAAACGAACGATGAATATAAAATTTAAGGTTAGGATCCATTAAGCTGTAGTGCTTGTTTTCAAATCCGTGTAGTTTTACTTGTTCGTCAATAAATTGGCGTACTTGTGTTCCTAAAGCAATTTGTATTAGCGAAAATATAGCTGAAAGAATTACTAACTTACTAAATAATGAATTGTATTTGTAAGATGTTTTCTTTCGATCGGAAACGATGTAAAGCAGCCATAATAATAAAGCAACAATAACTAAACCTCCAACCATATGAATGGTGATAATTGTTGGTTTTAGGTTTGAGTCTACAACAGTTTTTCCTAGCCAAGCTTCAAACAACATTAAAAAGAAAGCTCCGAATGATAAAAGAGTTATTTGTTTGTTTTCTTTCCAAAACTTAACAGAAACAAAAATTAAAAACAAAAAAGGAATTCCTGCCAGAGCAGAACTTAATCGGTTAATATACTCTGTCCAAGTATGAAATTTGTTGAACTTAGCGTAATCGTGTTTGGTGTACTTTTCCCAGTTATTAGCATTAAATTCATCAGTGGTTTTAATATTGTGACCTGCTACAAATAAGGCTTCATCTTTTACGATAATCATTCCTTTTTTGTACTCGTAATTAGGTTGCCAAGTAATTTCTTCTTCAGAAGTTGGTGGGATGTAATACCCGAAACATTTTGGCCAATCAGGACACCCCATTCCTGAACCTGTCATACGAACAACAGAACCGGCTAGAAAAATAACATATACAGCAATCAACGAGATTTTTACAATGAGAGGAAAATGTTTCTTCATCTGACGAAAAGTTTTAGCAAAGATACTTAAAAGGCATAAAAAAAGCTCCTTATTAAGGAGCTTTCGATATTGTTTAAATTGAATCTTATTTACGCCAAATTAAGATGTAGCAAGGTTATTCTTCTTCTTTTTTTGTAATCTCTGAAGCCTTGTACATGTCACCGCTACCAATTCCTTCAACAAAAGCAATTAAATTAGTTTTGTTTGTTTTGTTAGCATCATATTTAATAGTTGCAATACTATCATTAAAAACAACGTTTGCTTCTAAAACGCCTTCTTTCTTACTTAAGTCAGAAGCTATTTTTCTAGCACATCCTATTTCACAAGTCATTCCTGAAATACTTAAAGAAAGTTCTTTAGCATTAGCAGCAATTTCAGTTTTTTGTTCTTGAGTAACCTCCTCTTTTTTAGCTTCATTTTTACATCCAACAGCTAAAAAACTTACGATAACTAAAGCAAATAGTATTTTCTGAATTTTCATCATTTTTATTTATTGAGTTATTCAGCAAATTTATCAATAAAATCAAAATTAAAAATAGAAATAAACGACTTTTGTGCTTAAAATTATTGAAAATGAATAATCAACAACAAAAATGGTTGTTTTTAATTGTGCTTTCGCTAGTTTGGGGAAGTTCTTTTATTTTAATGAAAAAAGCCTTGATAGGATTAACTCCAATTCAGGTAGGTGCTTTACGAATGTTAATTACAGCATTTTTTTTATTGTTAGTTGGGTTTAAGAGTTTAAAAAGAATTCAAAAAAAACACTGGAAGTATGTGATAATTACGGCTGGTTTAGGAACTTTTTTTCCTGTATTTCTATTCGCATTTGCAATACAGGGAATAGATAGCTCAATAGCTGCTATTTTAAATTCGCTTACCCCTTTTAACACTTTTGTTTTTGGAGCATTAGTTTTTGGGTTTTCTTTTAAAAAGAAACAATTAGTTGGAATTTTAATAGGTTTAATAGGTACTTTAATTTTAATTTTAAAAGGAGCAGAGTTAAATCCTAACCAAAATTACTGGTATGCATTATTAGTAGTAGTTGCGTCAATAGGTTATGCTTTTAACGTTAATACAATAAAAAAATACTTATTTGATTTGGATGCTTTAGCAATAACAGTTGGACATTTTGTAGTGCTTACTGTTCCAGCATTTATCGTTTTAGCGTTTTCTGGCTTTTTTTCAACTTTTGCAATAACAGCAGAAACAACTTCTGCATTGGGTTATGTAGCAATATTAGCTGTTGTAGGTACAGGAGTAGCAAAAGTGTTATTTAATAAAATGGTGCATTTATCATCTCCTGTTTTTGCAGCTTCTGTAACATATTTAATTCCAGCAGTTGCTGTAATGTGGGGAATTATTGATGGAGAAAAATTAAGTTTAATTCAGTTGTTAGCGGGAGGAATTATTCTGCTTGGAGTTTGGTTGGTAAATAAAGCAAGATAATTTTAAAAATGACTTAAATAAAAAGAGCCAAAATATAATATTTTGGCTCTTTTTTTAGTTTTTATAGATTTAAGTCTAACTATTATTTAAAATCAGCGTCAGAAACCCCTTCATTAATTTTAATTTCTTTCGTGATGAACTCAAAAGTCATTGGTCCATTCTTTTGAATCATTTTATGAGGGAATTTAATTCCATTTACTTCTTTGTAATCTGAAAAAACAACAGGTACTTTCATTTCTCCTTGTGGTCCTTTAGCGGTTTTAACCTCTTTAACCTTTAACCCAGATTTTACATCATAAAAGATTTCTTTTTTACCATGTTTAATCACATAAGCATTGTTTCCGTCTATAGGCTCAATTCTGTCCAAAGTGCCTGTTTTATAAGCTTTGTCAGCAAAAGGAGCAGCAGTGTTTTTAACTTCTTCTAAATCTTCACCTGTCATTTCTTTTTTCTGACCTTGAACTTCTTGATATCCTTTAGTTCCGTCAAAAATTACTTTTTGCATTACGTTGCCCATCATAGAAACGACTACAGAAGATTTATTAGGTGTAGCGCTTTTTTGGACTAAACTTAATTGCATTCCTTGAACTTTTGCTTCAGAAGAAATCATTAAAGAATTCACGTTTCCTACTTTATCTAATCCTCCAATAGCCTTAAAGTAATTGTTAATAACTGAACTTGATGTAGTTCCTTCAGGAATAGGTAAGCTCATTTCAGGTTTTTTAGTAGGGTTAGCATACGCATCAAAATAATTTATTTTATATTCTGATGTTTTTTCTAAGTTCTTTAAAACATCAATTCCTTTACCTGTAATAATTATACGAGCTTTATCTCCTCTGAAATGTTTAATTGCTGCGTTTTGTACATCGTCTAAAGTAACAGAGTTGATATTTTCTAAATATTTTTCATAAAAATTGTTTGGCAAATTATAACGAGCAATATTTAATGCAAAATTCGCTGCTACAGATGGTTTTTGAACATTACGTACAAAACTACCTATATATTCAGCTTTTGAATTTTTTAATTCTTCAGGTGTTACTTTTTGATAACGAATTTTATTAATTTCTTTTTGAATTTCTACAACAGCACTATCTGTAACTATATTTCTTACAGCTGCACTTGCTTTAAAAACACCAGCATTTTTATTTTTATCTTGTGAAAGATTCGAATAAGACCCGTATGTGTAGCCTTTATCTTCACGCAAGTTCATGAATAAACGTGCAGTACCACCGCCTCCTAAAATATTATTTGCTAATAGAGCTGCGTAATAATCTTTATCACCTAATGTTAAATCAACTGTGTTAATCACAGCTACTTGAGATTGTACTGCATTTGGCATGTTTATAAAATTAATTTCAGTAGTTTCAACATTGGTAGGTACATTGTAGCTAGTGGTAGGTATGGTTCCTTTTTTCCAATCGCTGAATAAATTCTTAACTAATTTTTTAGTCTCAGTAGGGTTAATATCTCCAACTATTACAAGGTATGCGTTATTTGGCTTGTAGTAGGTGTTATAATTGTTTTTTGCATCTTGTAGTGTAATATTTTTAATACTTTCTTTAGTTATGAACTCGCCATACGGATGATTTTTACCATATACTAAAGCATCTTCAACCCTTCTAGCAACAGCTTCTACACTTTTTTCGTTAGATTTAATTCCTTCTAAAGTACGTTCAATTACTTTATCAAACTCTTCTTGTGTAAATTTAGGGTTTTTAACCCCGTCAGCCATTAAACCTAAAACCTCTCCAAAATACTTTGTTAATGATCTTACTGAGGCTCCATTGCTTCTAAAAGAAACATTTGCTCCAAGGTAATCAACCCTTTCATTAAACTCATCTTTAGGCATATTTGTTGTGCCGTTACCTAGCATGTCTCCCATAACCTGAGAAACACCTGTTTTATCACCTTCTAAATAAATAGGGTTATCAATTGTTAATGAAGCAGAAACCCTTGGTAATTTATGGTTTTCAACCATAATTACTTGTAAACCATTGTTTAATTTGAACTTTTCGGCTTTCCCTAACTTAATTTTAGGAGCTGGCCCTGGCTTTGGTTGTACACTTCTATCTATTTGAGCATTTACAGCAAAAGACATGCTTACAACTGCTAATGCTGCTATTATTATTTTTTTCATATTGAATGTCTTATTACTGAATTATTTTTTTGATTCTGGTAAATATTCCATTACCAAACGTTGGTTAGTGTTTAAGTATTTTTTTGCTACGTCTCTAATTTCCTCACGTGTAATTGATCTATAAATATCAATTTCAGTATTTATTAAATTAGTATCACCATACAATACATTGTAGCGAGCTAATGAATTAGCAATACCTTCTACACTTGAGTTTGCATTCACAAAGTTGTTTTCAAATTTATTTTGTAGCTTTTGATAATCTTTTTCTGAAATTAAATTTGTTTGAAGTTTTACAACCTCTTCATCAATTTCTTTTACTAAACTTTGTAAAGAGTTATTTCCTAGCGGAAGTGCAAATAAAATATAGGTCCCATAATCTTCTTGACTTAGGTTTATTGCACCAGCCTGTAAAGCCATTTTTTTAGTATCAACTAATTTTTTATAAAGTACAGAGCTTTTTCCACCACTTAAGTAAGTAGAAATCATATCTAACACTCTAGCATCTCTGGTTTTCATAGAAGGAGTTCTATAAGCAGCCATAATTGCAGGTATTTGAATGTTAGGGTCGTAAGCTTTGGCAAAAAACTCTTTTGTAATAGGGTCTTCTTTCGGAAAATTTCTTACTATATCTTTACCTCTAGGTATAGGCTCAAAATAATCTTTTATAAGTCGTTTAGCTTCTTTAAGCTCAAAATCTCCTGCAACTACCAAAGTAGCATTGTTTGGAACATAATATTTTTTATTAAATGCTAAGAATTCTTCTAAGGTAGCAGCATCTAAATGTTCCATCTTACCTATAGTAGTTCCCTTATATGGATGTTTTTTAAACATGTTTTTCTTAACATTTTCTAAAAAACGAGAGTAAGGTTGGTTGTCTACACGTAAGCGCTTCTCTTCTTTTACAACCTCATTTTGTGTATCTACACCCTCTTGACCAATAATTGGATGTAATAAGCGTTCAGACTCCATCCATAAGCCTAATTCTAAATTATTAGAAGGAAAAACCTCGTAATAATAAGTTCTATCATCGGTAGTGTTAGCATTATTAGTACCTCCATTAGAGGAAACTATTTTAAACCACTCTCCTTTTTTTATGTTTTTTGTACCCTCAAATAATAAATGCTCAAAAAAGTGAGCCATTCCTGTCCTATTTGGTTGCTCATCTTTCGCGCCTACATGGTACATAACAGATGTTGTTACTACTGGTGCTGTATTATCTTGATGTAAAATAACATGCATTCCATTGCTTAAATCATACTCTTCAAAATCAACTTTTTGAGCATACGTAAAATGAAATGCTATAAAAGCTGAAGCTAGAGTGATAACTCTTTTTCTCATTGATTAAAGTTTAATTTTTAATATTTTCGTGTATGTGACGTGAAGTTATAGTAATTGTTACATTCAAAACAATAAAAATTAAACTTTTTTATCTTAAAAGAGTAATTTTCTGAGTAATACATTTTTTTTTGAAGTAAAAAATGTATATTTGCACCCGCATTTTTCTTAAGAAAGTGTGAATAAAGTATAAACGCAAAACAAATAGTATGTACGCAATCGTAGAGATAGCAGGGCAGCAATTTAAAGTAGCAAAAGACCAAAAAGTATACGTACACCGTTTACCAGAAGCAGAAGGATCAAAAGTAACTTTTGATAATGTAATGCTTATTGAAGATAAAGGAAACGTAACTATTGGCGCCCCAGCTATAGAAGGTGCAGGAGTAACTGCAAAGATTTTAGGTCACTTAAAAGGTGATAAGGTAATCGTTTTCAAAAAGAAAAGAAGAAAAGGTTACAAAAAGAAAAATGGACACAGACAGTATTTAACTGAAATCCAAATCGAAGGAATTTCTGCATCAGGAGTTAAAAAGGCAGCAGCTAAAAAAGAAACTCCTAAAACAGAGGTTAAAGAAGAATCGACAGATTTAAGTTCAATGACTGTTGCAGAATTAAAAGCTTTAGCTAAAGAAAAAGGTATTTCAGGATACACTTCTTTAAAGAAAGCAGAATTAATTGAAGCATTAAGTAAATAATTAACTTTAAAAACTTACAAAGATGGCTCATAAGAAAGGTGTCGGTAGTTCGAAGAACGGTCGTGAATCAGAATCGAAACGATTAGGAGTAAAGATTTTTGGAGGACAGGCTGCTATTGCAGGTAACATTATTGTTCGTCAAAGAGGAACTCAACACAATCCAGGTGAAAATGTTTACATGGGAAAAGATCATACTTTACATGCTAAAGTTGATGGTGTTGTAAAATTCCAAAAGAAAAGAGATAATAAATCATACGTTTCTGTTACTCCATTTGAGGCTTAGGAAACTAACTGATTAGGATAAGATAAAAAGCTCAACTAAATTTAATTTAGTTGAGCTTTTTTTGTGCATATAAATTAAACGAACATTGAAATTTATATATAAAAAAACACCACTTTAAAGTGGTGTTTTTATAACTTAATATCATTATTGATTAATCCCCCAATTTATCAATATGATTCCCCTTGTGTATTACACTACAAATATCATATAAAAGAATCTTTTTTAGAGTAAAGGATGTATAAATGGTGTGCTTTTATGTGTAAATGGTAAAAAATATATACAGAAATCATTTAGCTTTAATTTTTTGTAACAAAAGCTATGCTTGACATTTCTTTTTTAAAATATTATCTGTTACATTTGGTACAAATGTATATAAAATGTTGAGAGCAGTTATAGTTGATGATGAACCTAAAGCAATACAAGGACTTTCTTGGGAATTGTCAACCTTTGAAAATGATATAGAAATCATAGAAACATTTACAATAGCAGAAAAAGCAATTAAATTTATTAACGAGAATACTATCGATTGTCTTTTTTTAGATATTGAAATGCCTACGATGGATGGGTTTCAATTACTAGAAAAATTAGAGAATAAAAATTTCGCTATAATCATTACTACAGCATATAATGAGTATGCTATAAAGGCTTTAAAAAACCAAGCTATAGATTATTTGCTGAAACCTATTGATTCCGATGATTTGGAAGAAACAATAGGAAGAATTAAACAACATTATAAGAAGAATAATAATACTGAAAAGGTAGAAAAAATATTATCAAGTTTTAATAAAAAATTTAATAGAAGAAAGATTACCATTAATACTGATGGAAAATTAGTTTTTCTAGCTCAAGATGAGATTTTATTTGTAGAATCTGATGGTAATTATTCAACAATATATACTACAGGAACTAATAAAAAAATAGTAGTAACAAAAAAACTAAAAGAAATAAATCAATTACTCCCCGAAGATCATTTTTTTAGAATACACAACTCATATATTATTAACTTGAATAAAATAAAAGAATTTTTGAAGTCTGACGGCTATGTTGTGTTAGAAAATAACCATAAGATTCCTGTTTCTAGACAGAGAAAATCTGATTTTCTTGAGAAGTTTTAAATGAAAAAATTAATAATTACAACCTTTTTATTTTTCATTGTTTTTTTGGGGTTTTCACAAAGAGACAAAAACACAATAGATAGTTTAATTAAATTAGCTACTGAAAAAAAAATAGATAATTATTATGACTTACAGCGCCTTTTTAAACGTAAAAACTTTGAGGAAGAAGAAATAACTTTTCTTTTAAATAAAAGTAAAAAAGTAGGTTATAAATTAGGGGAAATACATGCCTATAACTTGTTAGGTAAATATTATCGAAATAATTCTTTTTTTGATAGTTCTATAAAAAGCCATATTAGAGCACTTGATTTATCAAAAGAAATTAAGGATGTAAACGCAGAAATTGTTACCTTAAATCAAATAGGCGTAGTATATCGACGACAAGATAAGATTAGGAGTGCATTGAATTATCATCAAATGGCACTGGAGTTAGCTGATAAGATTGAGTTTCCTGATGTTGATACTAAAATTAGTATTAGTATATCAAATAATAGTATTGGTAATATATACTTAGCTCTTAAACAATATCAATTAGCATTAGAAAAGTTTAAAAAATCAATTTTAATTCAAGAAAAAACAAATGATAAAAGAGGTTTAGCTATTAATCATCAAAATATAGGGCTTGCTTTCCAAAACCTTGGTGATATAGATGCTGCTTTGGAACATTATAATAAATCATTACAATATAATGTTGAAAATAATTCGAGTATAGGTAAGGTAATTTGTCATACTAGTATTAGCAAGGTTTTATTATTACAGGGTAAATATAAGGAGGCATACAAATACATAAACGAAGTAGTATCTGTTTCTGAAGGTATTGGTAATCATTATTATACTTCAGATGTCTATGTTACATTTGGAAGCGTATTATTAAAATTAGATAGTTTAGATAAAGCAAAAGTATACTTAGAAGAAAGTTTAGAAGTTGCTAATAAACATAAAATTCCATCAGGAGTAAACCATTCTAATCTATATTTATCAGAATTATATGAAAAAAAGAAGAATTATGAAAAAGCATATAGCTTTTATAAAAAAGCTATAGAAGGAGAGAGAAAAACATTTAACGATAAGAACATTTTATACGTTAATAACCTTATTAATAAGTATGATAATGAAGTAAGTAATAATAAAATAAAGAGTCTAGCAAAAGAGAATGAAATAGCTAAATTAAAACTATTAAGAAATAGAAATGTTTTAATTATAGCATTAGTTTCAATAGCTTTATTAGGGGTGTTATTATACTCAATTTACAGGCAACGCTTATTGAATAATGATAAGAAAATACTAATGTTAGAGCAAGAAGCTCTAAGAATTCAAATGAATCCACACTTTGTGTTTAACGCATTAAATTCAATAAAACTATACGTTATTAATAATGAGCAGAAAAATGCTGTATATTACTTAAATAAGTTTTCAAAACTAATTCGAAGTATTTTAGAATCTTCATCTGTAAAGGAGGTAACATTAAGTGAAGAACTAAAAACAATGAATTTATATATGAGTATTGAAAATATTCGATTATCTAACGAAGTAAACTATATAGAAAAAGTAGATGAAGGTGTAAATATTGAAAGAATAAAAGTTCCACCACTTATATTGCAACCTTTCTTAGAAAATTCTATTTGGCATGGACTTTCATCTAAGAAAGGAAAAAAAGAAGTTTCGTTGTCAGTTACAAAAATATCAGACGAATTTATACAAATTGATATTGTAGATAATGGAATTGGTAGGGACGCGGCTATGAAAATTAGAAAAAACAAGTCGCTAAATCGCAGATCTATAGGTATAGATTTAACCAAAGAACGATTACGAAACTTTGCCAACGAATATGCTAATAATTATTCATTAATTTATACAGATATAATTGACAAAGAAGGAAACCCTAAAGGCACCAAAGTTTCGTTGAAAATACCAATACTTTAAAAATCAAATCGTAACTGTACCCAAACAGGTTCAGTTTTCTCTGTGTTTAAATTACTAAAAGAAATTCCTAATAACCTAACAGAGTTATTAAGTGTATCTTGGTACAATAACTCTTTTACAATAGGGTAGAACTCTTTTTTAAATTGTAGGTAATGGTTGGTAGTTTTACTACGTGTTTGTTGCGTAAAATCACTGTATTTAATTTTAAGAGTTACGGTTTTTCCCTTAGTATTTGATTTTTTCATTCGACGTTCTAGTTCGTCAGCAATTTTATCAAGACGTTCTAACATAAAAACCTCTGAAGATAGATTTTCTCTAAAAGTAGTTTCAGCAGCGATTGACTTTCGAATTCGATTAGGTTTTACTGCTGAATTATGAATGCCTCTAACAATATTGTAATAATGTACTCCCGATTTTCCAAACAACTTGGAAAGCTCTTCTAATGATTTTTGTTTTAAATCTAGGCCTGTAAAAATACCAAGGTTATGCATTTTTGCAGCGGTAACTTTACCTACTCCATAAAACTTATTCACAGGAAGTTGCTCTAAAAATTCAAGAACCTCTTCTGGATTAATAGTTTTCTGTCCGTTAGGTTTATTAATGTCTGAAGCTACTTTGGCTATAAATTTATTAATAGAAATTCCTGCGGATGCTCGTAGCTCTAATTCTTCCCAAATTCGTTGACGAATTTCTTGGGCAATCATACTAGCCGACGGATTTCCTTTTTTGTTTTCAGTAACATCTAAGTAAGCTTCATCTAGCGATAGAGGTTCTACCAAATCGGTATAATCGTAAAATATCTTCCTAATTTTAGAAGAAATTTCTTTGTAACGATCAAATCTAGGAGGTACAAAGATGATGTGTGGACATTTTTGTTTAGCCAACACACCACTCATGGCAGAACGAACTCCAAATTTTCTAGCTTCGTAACTGGCAGCAGAAACCACACCTCGTATCTCACTACCACCCACAGCAACTGGTTTTCCTCTTAGTTCAGGATTATCCAATTGCTCAACAGATGCATAAAAAGCATCCATATCTACATGAATAATTTTACGAAAAGGAGGTTGTAATTCCATTCTGTAAAAATAACAAAAGCCCTCGTAAGAGAGCTTTTTGTTAGTCTTGATTCTTTTTTCTAACAGCGAAGCGGTCTTTTCTCTAAAACTATACTTGTTTTACTTCAATAATTTTAACAGGACAGGCCTTTTTTGCTTCATAAGAAGCTTCAAAAATACTATCATCGTGTGATTTTATGGTAAAGAAACCTTTTTTTTCTGTAGAATGTAATAAAACAGATTTTCCATCCTTTTTAGACATTTGAAATTGTGCTGGAGCTAACTCTACACAATAATTACAGCCAATACATTTGTTTCTTTGTAACGTAATTACAACCATTAATTTTTAGCAAATTCAGTTTTTACAATTTTGTATAATTTATCTGATGGACGAATTCTGAAGTCTAGTTTCATAGTAACTTCATCACCCTTGGTAGCAGTTTGTGCTTCCTTATCATTTACAAACATGCTTTTTAATTCCATTTCTTGAGTACCTGTAGTAGGTCCTGTGATTAGAATAGTATCGCCAATTGCTAAATCGTATGCTTCAATTTTAAACTCACCTATTTCAGCTTTAGGAAAATAGTGCATTCCTTTTCCTAAGTATACTTTCTTTTGAGTAGCGTGTGAACCAGGTTCTTTGCTCCACTCTCCTAATTTTTGACCTAAGTAATATCCATTCCAAAAACCACGATTGTATACTTTTTCCAATTCTTGCATCCAGCTAATAACCTTCTCTTTATCGTAAGTTCCATTGTGTAAACTATCAATGGCATCACGGTAACATTTGATAACTTTAGCTACATATTCAGGAGCACGACCGCGACCTTCAATCTTCAATACTTTAATCCCAGCATCTGCAACTTGATCTAAGAAATCGATAGTACATAAATCTTTTGGAGACATGATGTACTCATTATCTAATTCCATTTCAAAACCAGATTCTTGATCAATCACTGTATATTTTTTACGACAATTTTGTTTGCAGGCTCCTCTATTTGCAGATGAGTTGTGTGAATGCAAACTCATATAACATTTCCCAGAAACAGCCATACAAAGTGCTCCGTGACCAAAAATTTCAATTTCTAACAAACGACCAGAAGGTCCTTTGATTTCTTCTTTTTCAATTTGTTCGGTAATCTTTTTTACTTGACGTAAACTCAATTCTCTACTCAATACCACAGTGTCAGCAAACATGGCATAAAACTTAACCGTTTCGATATTGGTAATGTTAATTTGAGTAGAAATGTGGACTTCCATACCTTCTGCTCTAGCCATTGCAATTACAGCTTGATCCATTGCAATTACCGCAGTAATATTAGCTTCTTTGGCTCTTTTGATTAAAGTTTTTACAATCGATAAATCATGATCATAAACAATCGTATTTAAAGTCAAATAGGTACGAACATTTTTTTCTGAACATCTACGTGATATTTCTTCTAAATCATCTAAGGTAAAATTAATAGATGCTCGAGCACGCATATTTAATTGCTCCACACCAAAATATACTGAATCACATCCATTGTCTAAAGCTGCCTGTAACGATTCAAAATTACCAGCAGGAGCCATTAACTCAATCTTTTGCATTACTTTTTAAATTTTAAAGCTTCTGAACGTCCTTTTTTAAATATCTTATTGCTTGCGTGTTTCCCTTTACGCAATTCTTTTTGCTCTTCGTATGGTAAATGAATGATGTCTTGACATTCAGGAGAACAGGTGTTTTCCATTTTTTCAGCACATTCATCACATTGAATGAATAATAAGTGACAACCTTCGTTAGCACAATTGGTATGTGTGTCACAAGGTTTTCCACATTGATGACAATTGGCAATTACATCATCAGAAATTTTTTCAGCTCTTCGGTGATCAAAAACAAAATTCTTACCTAAAAACTTGTTTTCTAAACCTTCTGATTTTACCTGACGAGTATATTCAATAATTCCACCTTCAAGTTGGAAAACATTTTTAAAGCCTTTATGTTTGTAGTAGGCAGAGGCTTTTTCACATCGAATTCCACCTGTACAATACATTAATAAGTTTTTATCTTCTTTATGGTCTTTTAAATCTTCTTCAATAATATCTAACGAGTCTCTAAACGTATCAACATCTGGGGTTACTGCACCATCAAAATGTCCAATTTCACTTTCGTAATGGTTACGCATATCTACACAAACCGTATTTGGATCTGCTAGCATTTCATTAAACTCTTTTGCATTTAAATGAACTCCTTTGTTAGTAACGTCAAAAGTGTCATCGTTTAATCCGTCAGCAACAATTTTGTTACGAACTTTTACTTTTAGTTTTAAAAACGATTTATTATCGTGCTCAATAGCTACGTTTAAACGAATTCCATTTAAAAAAGAAATACTATCTAGTTGTTTTTTTAACGCTAGAAAGTTTTCTGAGGGAACAGATATTTGAGCATTGATTCCTTCGTATGAAACGTATGTTCTTCCTAAAACATCTAGTTCGTTCCATTCAAGGAATAATTTATTTCTAAATAAAGTTGGGTTTTCTATCTTATGATATTGATAGAATGAGATAGTAATACGGTCTTTACCCGCATCATCAATTAATTTAGCGCGTTCTTCTGCGCTTAACTTGTTGTACAGTTGCATGCTATACTTTTTTAAGTTAAACAAAAATGTTGTGGTTTTTCTAGAAAACCGGTGCAAATGTACTGATTTTTTGATTTTTACTGTTTAAAACAATACTATTTAAGCCTAAATGGTATATTTTTTAAATTTTAACGTATTTTTTCTAACAAAAGAGATACAACCAATTTGTTTTTTTTAAACCTTTGTAGCATACAAACAATAAATTTTATACTCAAAAATCAAAAAAATGAGAGTAGCAGTGGTAGGAGCTACCGGAATGGTAGGTAATGTAATGTTACAAGTATTGGCAGAACGTAATTTTCCAGTAACAGAATTAATTCCTGTTGCGTCAGAGCGTTCAGTAGGAAATCAAATTGAGTTTCAAGGAACAAATTATACAGTAGTAGGTTTACAAACGGCAGTAGCTATGCAACCAGACATTGCATTGTTTTCAGCAGGTGGAGATACCTCTTTAGAATGGGCTCCTAAATTTGCAGCTGTTGGTACAACGGTAATTGATAACTCATCTGCTTGGAGAATGGATCCAACGAAGAAATTAGTTGTTCCAGAAATTAACGGAGATGTATTAACCAGTGAAGATAAAATCATTGCAAACCCAAATTGTTCTACGATTCAATTGGTAATGGCATTAGCTCCGTTACACAAAGAGTATAAAATGAAGCGTGTGGTAATTTCAACGTATCAATCAGTTTCGGGAACTGGTGTTAAAGCGGTTCGTCAATTAGATAATGAAGAAGCGGGAGTTGAAGGCGAAATGGCATATCCGCACCCTATTGGAAGAAATGCATTACCACATTGTGATGTATTTTTAGAAAATGGATATACTAAAGAAGAAATGAAGCTGGTAAAAGAACCTAAAAAGATTTTACGAGACGATTCTTTTGCAGTAACAGCTACAGCGGTTAGAATACCTACAGCTGGAGGGCATTCAGAATCGGTAAATGTTCAATTTGAAGGCGATTTTGAATTAGACAAAGTACGTGAATTACTTGGTAAAACTAATGGTGTGGTTGTACAAGATGATGTGCAAAATAATGTATACCCAATGCCTATTTTAGCAAATAATAAAGATGAGGTTTTTGTGGGTAGGATTAGAAGAGATGAATCTCAACCAAATACGTTAAATATGTGGATTGTTGCTGACAACTTGCGTAAAGGAGCGGCAACTAATACAGTTCAAATAGCAGAATATTTAGTGGCTAAGGGCTTAGTTAAGCCATCGGTTATTGCTTAGTATAAATTTATAATAATACGTTTAAAATCCTGTGCTTGTATGTGCAGGATTTTTATTTTTGAAATATGAACAGAGAACAAATAATACAGAATACTATTGAGTTTGTAAAAGAGACCTTGAAAGGAGCAGAAGGAGGACATGATTTTTTTCATATTGAACGTGTATATAAAAACGCCTTATTAATTGCAAAAAATGAAAATGTTGATGAGTTTGTGGTTTCTTTAGGTGCATTGTTGCATGATATAGCGGATAGTAAATTTCATAATGGTGATGAAACTGTTGGTCCGCAAAAAGCAAGAGTTTTTCTTGAAAGTCAACAAGTATTAGAAGAAATAATTACTCATATAGAAAAAATTATCACCAATATCTCTTTTAAAGGAGGAAACTTTAAACAAAGTTTCACTTCTCCTGAGTTAAATGTTATCCAAGATGCAGACCGATTAGATGCCGTAGGGGCTGTTGGAATAGCTCGTTGTTTTAATTATGGTGGATTTAAAAATAGAGAATTATACAATCCAGAAATTCCTCCTAATTTAAAAATGACAAAAGAAGAATATAAAAAATCAACAGCGCCTACTATTAATCATTTTTATGAGAAATTATTGTTGTTAAAAGATAAAATGAATACTACAACAGGAAAAGCAATCGCGGAGCAAAGACATGCTTATATGGAAGGTTTTTTAGAACAATTCTATAAAGAATGGAATGGAATTATTTAGTATTTATTATGTTTAGAATGTAAAATATATGTTATTTTAATAAAAATTTTATGTTAAAATTTGGATGTTGTTGAATTTAGTATATATTTGCTTCAGTTAATAACCCCCATTTTATTAATGTAATCCCCTTATTGTAAAAATAGCATCTAAGTTTTAATTTAGATGCTATTTTTTTGTAGTTGTTTCTTTAGTAAAAAAATTACTTTCCTGGAAATTCAGGTTTACGTTTTTCTAAAAAAGCAGTAGTCCCTTCTTTAAAGTCTTCAGTTCCAAAACAGTTTCCAAACTCTGTAATTTCGCTTTCAAAACCATTCACACCGTCTTTAAAATTATCATTTACAGCTTTAATTGCTGCACTAATGGCAACAGAAGAGTTACGCATAATTTTTGAAGCTATTTTTTGAGCTAAAGGTAATAATTCTTCTTGCGAAGTTACATGGTTTATCAATCCAGTTTCTTTAGCTTCATCAGCAGAAATCATACCTGCTGTCATAATTAACTCCATGGCTTTTCCTTTACCTACTAATTGAGGCAAGCGTTGTGTTCCGCCATAACCAGGGATAACTCCTAAAGAAACTTCAGGTAGCCCCATTTTAGCATTGTCTGAAGCTACTCTAAAATGACAAGCCATTGCTAATTCTAGTCCGCCACCTAAAGCAAAACCATTTACAGCAGCAATAACAGGAGTTGATAAATTTTCAACAAAGTCAAATAAGATTTCCTGTCCTTTTCTTGCTAACATTCCTCCTTCTTCAACAGAGAAATGTGCAAATTCAGAGATGTCTGCCCCAGCAACAAATGCTTTTTCTCCACTACCTGTGATAATAATTACTTTAATAGTAGCGTCTTCTTCCAAGGCTTTAAAAGCATTATGAAGCTCTTCAATAGTAGCTTTGTTTAAAGCGTTTAATTTTTTTGGTCGGTTAATGGTAATAGTTGCTAATGCATTAGTTTGTTCAACTAAAATATTTTCAAAATTCATATTATGTTTATGTTTTAGGTAATATTACAGTAAAAACAGTTCCAACCCCTTTAGTTGAAGTAAAGGATATTGTACCGTCATACGCTTCAATTATATTTTTTATGATAGATAGTCCTAAGCCCATTCCACTAGTTTTAGTAGTAAATTTAGGCTCGAAAATTAACTCCTTATTTTCTTCGCTAATACCTTTTCCGTTATCAGAAACTGTTATTTTAACACTATTTCCTTCAGAAGCAACTTTAACTTCTATTTTAGGGTTTTTATCAGTGTCTTTTATTGCTTGAATTGAGTTTTTAACTAAGTTCGTGACAATTCGTATCAACTGTGTTTTGTCTAAACTGGCATACAACTCTTTTTCTTGGGGGAAATAATGTATGTAATCTTCAGTAAAAATATCTAAAGAATGTTTAACGATATCAACTACATTTAACTTTTCTCTACGTTGTGTAGGCATTTTAGCAAAATCAGAAAAAGCTGAAGCAATAGAACTCATTACATCAATTTGCTGAATAAGTGTTTCGCTGTATTCAGACATTTTTTCTTTGATATTAGGATCTTCTGGATTGAATTTTCTTTCAAAACTTTGTACTGACAAGCGCATAGGTGTTAACGGATTTTTAATCTCGTGAGCTACCTGTTTGGCCATTTCTCTCCAGGCTTGTTCTCGCTCACTTTGCGCTAGTTTTACAGCACTTTCTTCTAACTGGTCAATCATGTTGTTATAAGCGGCAACCAGCGAATTGATTTCTGAACTAGCAGAGTTTAAAGTAATTTTTTCGTTACGCTTATTTAAACGGGTCTCGTTTATTTTTTGCGAGATAGTTTGAATGGATCTAGTAATATAAGTTGATAAAAAGTAAGCTAAAACAATGGCAATAATGAGCATTAGCAAATAAACTAATGATAGACGAGAAATAAACTCTCGTAGTTCATGTTTTTGCTCTTCATTATCTTGTGCAATTTGTAATTCTAAAATTCCAATCCTTTTAAAACGAGGGTCGTTTAAGTAAGTGTATGAAGATTGGTAAGTGATACCTTTTTCAGTTCTACTTTTTAAAATTTTATGATTTGAGTTGTTGGCTAAATCTTTAACAGTTTCATTAGGAAGATCTTGTCCTTCTTTTTTATCAAAATTATAAGGAATGGAAGATTTTAGCAACTTTCCATCCATATCATACATAGAAATTGTAAGTTTATGAACGTATGCTATATCGTAAATTCTATCTTGAAAAATTTTAGCTAAATTCTCAGTAGTTACTGGATATGTGGTTCTGCGTTTGAGTTCTATTTCAATGTCTTGTTTTGTAGAAAACTCTTTACGTTCAAAACGTGCAGTATTATAATCTTTTGTTTGCTCATCATATTGGTATATGGTAACCATTACAATTAAAATTGATGCCAATAGCACTAAAAGTATCATTGACAGGAAAATTCTAATTCGAAGTGATATGTTATTGAAAATACGCAATTTTATAATTCAATTTTTTTAGTTCTCATAAGCAAAGTATCATCTGTTTCTCCATCATTATCCCAGTCATAAGTAGAGGTAGCGCTAAAACCATTGTTAGTTTGTGTAATTTTATACCAAGCTTGTACTTGCTTTCCTAAATACGGATAATCAACAAATAAACTATCTCCACTAGTTTTCCACTTACCGTTAGTTTCACCAACTTTTTTCCCATCGGCTTGTACAAACCATGCAGAAAAAGTACCATCGCTGTTATAGGTAGATTGTGCTTTTCCTGAATTAGGTTTGCTAAAATCGTCTTCAAAAACAGAAGTGCTATCGGTTTCGTTGGCAGTTAAATATTCAATTTTCAAATATGTTGTTTCCCAATTTCCAACCAAATATTCTTGTAATTGCGGTCCTTTTTTTTCTTGTTTACAAGAAACAAAAAGTATTCCGAAAATAAGCGCGGTAATTATGTGTTTTGTTTTCATGGTTAAGATTGGATTTTTTCTTCTTTAGTGTGTAGAAGACGCGTTAGTTTAATAGATAAATCTAACAAAATAATTTTAGCATTTCCGTTTCTTTCAATATGATACTGTGCGTCACTTACTTCTTTTTCTATGATTAAGATATTAGCACTATGAATAAACGGAGCAAATTTTGCGAGTTCGAAGTTTGCAGACTGAGTTTCTAAAAAAACTAAATCTGGCGTTCCGTAATTTAGAAGTAAAGCTTGCCTAAAAAATTGCAAACAATATTGTAAGAATTGTTTTTGAGTTTCTCTACCAGATTTAGCAATTTCTTCAGACCAACCAATTAAATCTTGAATAACAGCGGCATTTCCTTTGGCTCTAAATGCAGCCCTAATCCAAGTAATAAACCATTGTTCAAAAACTAAATCGTTTGAATTGTTGTTTAAAATGTGTAGAGCCTTGTTATAATTCCCTTCTGATTGATGAGCAATCTTTATTGCTTCGTTCTCTGATATTTCTTTTTGTTGTGTTAGAGCATTGGCTATGTCACTTTCACTTAGTGCTGGGAAGTGCAATGCCTGACATCGAGATTTTATGGTATTAATAATTTGCTCTTCATCTTCAGTAATAAGGATGAAAATAGTTTTACTAGGTGGCTCTTCAATCAGTTTTAATAATTTGTTAGAGGCGGCAATGTTCATCTTTTCTGCCATCCAAATAATCATTACTTTAAAACCACCTTCGTATGATTTTAACTGTAATTTTTTTACAATGTCTTCCGCTTCATCAACACCAATTTGTCCTTGTTTATTTTCAACACCAATATGTTGTAACCAATTAAACAAACTTCCATAAGGTTGCTCCTCTATAAAAGACCTCCAATCATCTAAAAATAAATTACTAACTGGGTGCTTTTTAACAGAATCATTTGTAGTTACAGGAAACGCAAAATGTAAATCTGGATGCTGTAGTTTGCTACATTTAATATTACAAGCTTCTATATTGTCGGAGAAGTTACATAATAAGAATTGAGCGTAGGCAATTGCCATTGGTAAAGTACCACTACCTTCTTTACCAACAAAGAGTTGTGCATGCGGAATTCTGTTATTTTCAGCCGATTGCTGTAGGTGGTTTTTTATATGTTCTTGCCCAAGAATATCGTCGAAAGTCATACTACAAATATAAGATATCAAATAGAGAGAGCAACCTATTAAATAAATCATAATATTGTGTAGGTATACTGTTTAGAACGATTCTATTTTAGTATATTTGCAAGCTAAAAATATATCTTTTGAGTACTATCGCATCGTTACATTTAGGGGAAAAAGGAATTATATCTGAAGAGTGCTTAGATAAGATTCCGTTGAAATTATTAGAAATGGGGTGTTTACCCGGAAGTGAAGTAGAGTTGCTTCAAATAGCTCCATTAAAAGACCCAATGTATATATGTGTAAACGGAAGTCATTTAGCGATTCGAAAAGAAACAGCTTGTCAAATTTCAATTATAAAACTATAGCTGATGAGTAATCGTATTAATGTAGCCTTAATTGGAAATCCTAATACAGGTAAAACATCATTGTTTAATCAGTTAACAGGGTTAAACCAAAAAGTAGGAAATTACCCTGGTGTTACGGTTGACAAAAAACAAGGGGTTTGTAAATTGCCTAATGATAAAAATGCAACGATTACTGATTTACCTGGTACTTATAGTATTAATCCTACCTCTATAGATGAAAGTATTGTTTTAAAAACTTTGATGACTACGCATCAAGAAGAAAAACCAGATGTAATTGTTGTAGTTGCTGATATTGAAAATTTAAAAAGGAATTTATTACTCTTTTCGCAAATTCAAGATTTAGAAGTTCCGACGATTTTAGCTTTAAACATGGCTGATCAACTAAAGCGAAAAGGGATTTCTATAGATGTGCCAGCCTTAGAAAAAGAACTACATACCAAAGTAGTGTTAATGTCGGCAAGGACTAACGAGGGAGTTGATGACTTAAAAAAAGAAGTGGCTAATTATAATTCGTTAAAAGTACACTCAACTTTCAACGAATTATCTCAAAAGATAGATAGTGCTTACTTTGAAAAGTTAGCTAAAGTAAGTAATGAATTTACAGCTTATGAGTTGTGGATGATGCTTACAAAAAATCATAAACCATTACTTTCTTCCTCAGAAAAAGAAGCAATAAAAGAATTTGAAGGAGAAATTACAAAGCAAAAAAAGTATCAACATAAAGAAACTATATATAGATATCAGCAAATAAATGCTGTTTTAAATAAAACCTACAAGGTAGATGCTTCTAAAGCTACGGATGTACGTAGTAAACTAGATAGAGTTTTTACTCATAAAATATTTGGGTATGTTATTTTCTTTGGATTGTTATTATTGATATTTCAATCTATTTTCGATTGGGCTTCTACTCCCATGGATCTTATTGATGGTTTATTTGCTGATATCGCAGAGTTTACTAAAGCGCAACTACCTGCAGGAATGTTCACCGATTTATTAACTGACGGAATTATTCCTGGAGTAGGTGGTGTAGTAATCTTTATACCTCAAATAGCTATTTTATTCTTGTTTATATCTATTCTTGAAGAAACAGGTTATATGAGTAGAGTAGTATTTTTAATGGATAAAATTATGCGTCGCTTTGGAATGAGTGGTAAAAGTGTAATTCCATTAATTTCAGGTACTGCATGTGCTATTCCAGCAATTATGGCAACTAGAACTATTGCTAGTTGGAAAGAACGATTAATCACTATTTTGGTAACACCCTTTACAACCTGTTCAGCACGATTACCGGTGTATGCAATTTTAATAGCATTAATTATTCCTGATACTAAGTTGTTTGGTTTTTTAAGTTTACAAGGGTTTACTTTATTAGCATTATATATTTTAGGTTTTGCTGCAGCAATTATCGCAGCATATATTTTGCATAAAACATTGAAAATAAAAAACAACTCACTTTTTGTGGTTGAAATGCCTAATTATAAGATACCATCAGTAAAAAATGTGTTTTTTGATGTCTTAGATAAAACAAAAGCATTTGTTTTTGGAGCAGGAAAAATCATTTTAGCAATTTCAATAGTACTTTGGTTTTTAGCGTCTCATGGACCATCATCTTATGAAAATGCTGAGAAAAGTGTTATAGAGAATACTGCAAATAAAAATCTTTCAGAAGAAGATTTAGCTAAAAAAATAGCATCTGCTAAGTTAGCAAACTCATATATAGGAATTGCAGGAAAAACAATAGAACCAGTTGTTAAACCATTAGGTTATGACTGGAAAATAGGTATTGGACTAATTAGTTCTTTTGCAGCAAGAGAAGTGTTTATAGGAACATTAGCTACTATCTATAGCGTAGAAGACGATGGAGAAGATACAACGACTATAAAACAAAAAATGAGGTCAGAAATAAACCCGGAAACAGGAGAAAAAAGATTCAACCTTGCTACGGGAATTTCTTTATTGTTATTTTATGCGTTTGCAATGCAATGTATGGCAACACTAGCAATAGTAAAAAGGGAAACAAAAAGTTGGAAGTGGCCAATGGTTCAACTAGCAAGTATGGGAGTTTTGGCTTATTTATCAGCATTTATAGCCTATCAATTTTTAAGTTAATGCAAGAAGTTTTAACATATCTAGTCGTTTGTGGAGCCGTTATTTTTTTAGTGAAAAAGTTCTTTTTTAAGCCTAAAAAAAATAGCAGCTGTGATACAAACTGTAACTGTTCTTAAGCAAGAAATGATAAATAACCAAACTGTTTTTTACAAAAGATGTATGTTTGTGGTATCATCCTTGTAGGAAGTAGATAAATTATAATTAGTAAAAAACTAAAATGAAAAAAATAGTATTAGCAGCTGTAGTTTTTGTCAGTTCTCTCACGTATGCACAGCAAGAGGTAAAAGTAGATTTACTAGACGCATTGGCTTTTAAAACGCTAGAGGTGTCTTATGAGTATTATACAACTGATCGTTCTTCGGTTGGTATTTCAGCTTTGTTTAACTTTGAAAAAAAATCAGCAGATTTTAGATACAATGAAGAACGAATGTTTACTCCTTTTTTTCGTCATTACTTTACAAACAATAGCAATTGGAACTATTTTGGAGAAGTTTTTATGGGAATAAATACAGGAGAAAGAAAAGTTGAAGTTCAAGGGAGTACAATAAAAAAATATAAGGAATATACTGACGGAGCTTTAGGTTTAGCCTTTGGTTCAAAATACGTATCGTCTGGAGGATTTGTACTTGATGTATATGGAGGTTTAGGGAGGAACCTATTTACTTCAGAAGCTCGATCAATTGTGCCAAGAGTAGGAATAAATTTAGGGTATCGTTTTTAAGGTGCTCAACTTAAATAAAAACAAAAAGCTCGTAATCACGAGCTTTTTTTAGTTTATATACACTAATTAAGTAACTTATTCGGTTGAAATTTGCTTTTTGCTTTTAATCAAATTAGAAAAGACAAAACTCAATATAGCAGGTAATACCCAACCTAAATTATGATTAGCAAAGGGAATGTTGTTTTTTATTTCAACTAAGTAATTAGGGTTGATAATAAAACCTAAAAAATCTGGAATGCTAAATAAAAAGGTTACTGCTACTACACTTTTAAAAACTAAAGTTGAAGTATATTTTTCAGGTAGTACATTTAGTACAATTAAAACAATAGTAATTGGATAAATAAACATCAAAGCAGGTAGTGCAATATTGATAATATATTTCACATCAAATTGGCCAACAGCAATTCCTAATAAACAGCTAATAATAGCAGTAACTGTAAAGACCTTTTGAGAGTTATTGTTAATTCCTTTAAAATAATCGGCAGTTCCAGTAATAATTCCAACCGCTGTTGTAAAACAAGCCAAAGCAACTAAAACACTAAGAAAAACACTTCCAATATTTCCTAAAGTTTGATTGCTCAGAGAGTTTAAGATTTCTGTTCTATTAGCACTTTCAGAAAAGGTAGAACTAAATAAAACTCCATTATAAATAAGGCCAGCATAAATAATTAATAAGCCTATACCAGCAATAAAACCTGCTTTGGTAATAAGCTCTTTTTTCTCTTCAAAAGTTGTATTCGTATTAAAATTCATTGAAATGACTAAAACACCACCAACAACTATGGAAGCAATAGCGTCAAAAGTTTGATATCCTTCTAGCAAACCATCAACAAATGGAGCTTTAAGGGTCGTTGGAGTAATCATATCTGGAGCTGTAAAAAAACCAACGAAAATAATAGCCAATAAAATGAATATAATAAGAGGAGTTAAAAACTTGCCTAGTAGGTTTAGTACTTTTGACCGGTTCATGGTAAAAAGAAAAACAAGTCCGAAATAAATTGTACTAGTAACTAAAGAACTACTGTTACTAAAGTAAGGAGCAATGGCCATTTCATGAGTAACCGAAGCAGTTCTAGGTGCAGGTAAAGCAATACAAATAGTGTATACAACAAAACAATATATAAGGCTAAAAGTAGGAGATACTTTTTTACCAAAATCATACATAGTACCCTGTAGTTTGGCATGGGCTAAAATACCTATCATAGGTATAAAAACAGCAGTAATAAAAAAGCCAATAGTTACCCAAAACCATAAGCTTCCAGCATTTTTTCCTAAAAATGGAGGTAAAATTAAATTACCAGCCCCAAAAAACATTGAAAATAAAGCGAATCCGTTTATAAATATCTCCTTAGTTTTGTGCATTGCTTAACAAATTAATAAGCGACGAATATACATTAAAAAATGATTGCAAAATTTAAGGAAACAACTGTTTTTTATACAGATACTAGCAAGGGAAGTAGTATTGTTTTATTACACGGGTTTTTAGAAAATAGGACTATGTGGAATGAGGTGGTTGATGAGTTATCCAGAAAAAATCGCGTGATTTGTATTGACTTATTAGGGCATGGAAAAACAGGATGTGTTGGGTATATTCATACGATGGAAGAAATGGCAGAAGCAGTAAAATTTGTTTTAAGAGAATTAAAAATTCGTCGAGCTACCTTTATTGGACATTCCATGGGGGGATATGTTGCCTTGGCATTTGCAGAAAAATATCAAAAAAATGTAAAAGGAATTTGTTTGATGAACTCTACCTCTCAAGCAGATAGTGAAGAACGAAAAAAGTTGCGACTCAGAGCTGTTGAAATGGCTAAGGAAAATTACGAAACATTGGTGAAAATGTCAATTAGCAACTTGTTTGCAGAGAATATGCGTTTACAGTTATCCGAAGAAATAGAAAAAATAAGAGAAGAAGCCTTAAAAACACATGTTAGAGGATATATTGCAGCAACAGAGGGAATGCGTTTGCGAGAAAACAAGGAAGTTGTTTTACAAACAATAGAAAAGAGATTGATGATAGCAGGAAAAAATGACCCAATATTAAATTATACTACTGTTGAAGAAGAAGCAAAGAGAACTAATACCTCATTAATTGCAATACCAAACGGACATATGAGTCATGTTGAAGCAAAAGAGGAACTATTAAAAGCACTAACCAACTTTATAAAAGCTTGATAAAATCTGTTACTTTTGTAGCGTACAAAAAGAATACACCTCATGAAAACTCATCATTTAGCCAAACAAAATTCTATTCTTAATAAATTCCTAGCTGAACTCAGAGACACATCAGTTCAAAAAGATTCAATGCGTTTTCGTAGAAATATCGAACGAATAGGTGAAGTGATAGGATACGAGTTAAGTAAAGAGTTAAACTATAAGGTTAAAGAAATAACAACGCCTTTAGGAACAAAAAAGGTAGAATTGCCAGAAAATGATATAGTATTGTGTTCTATTCTTAGAGCAGGGTTACCACTACACAATGGAGTTTTAAACTATTTTGATGATGCAGAGAATGCATTTATATCAGCATATCGCCATCACCCAAACAATGACGAAGAGTTTGAAATCGTGGTAGGGTATTTTGCTTCGCCTTCAATAGATGGAAAAACATTATTACTTATAGATCCTATGTTGGCAACAGGCCGTTCAATGGTTGAGGTTTATGAGGGCATAAAAAAGTATGGAACGCCAAAAGAAATAATAATAGCTTCGGTTATTGGTTCAGTTCAAGGTGTAGAATATGTAGCTAAACACTTACCAGAGAGCACTACTTTATGGATTGGTGATATTGATGAAAAACTAAATGATAAAGGCTATATAGTGCCAGGTTTAGGAGATGCAGGTGATTTAGCTTATGGAGCAAAAATGTAGTTTATGCAATAGCACTCATTGTAAAAGATACTATTAAGAATAAGAGAATAATAACATCAGCATACCATTTTTTTTGAAAAAACTCAATTCCATTAGCTAAAATAACAGAAACAGGGAATAATACATATAAAAACTCACTTCCAGAACCGTCTTGAACTAAAAGTAAAATAGCTGTAGTTATTACAAGATGAGTAAGAATTAATATCCAGTTTTTTCTAAATTTATTTTTAATAGCAAGTGCCTTTGGGCTTTTTAAAAAAATAGAAGCTATTAAAAAAAAGCTTATGAAAAGAATAGGGAACAAATACTTTTCATGAGAATAAAAGCTTAAATCAGGGTAAAAATCCCAATCAAAAAGTAACCAAAATTTTTCAAGGTTATCATACCAAAAATAGTAGGTGAAGTATAAAAAAACAGGAGAGCAAAAAGCAATTATAGGAGTTAATAATGTTTGATAAGTAAATCGTTGATGCAAAAATATAGATAGGTAAAGTAATATTAATAATAAAGGAGCATAAGGTTCTATTAAAAACGATACTCCAAGCCATAAACCACCATCAAACAATTTATGCAGCATGTTTTTTGAAGACTGTAAACTGTATACTTTTCGTAAAAAAAGAAGTATAGTTAAGTTAGCATAAAAAGTTTTATTTATCTGTATAGTATCAGGAAAAAAACCTATTAGTATAACAAAAAACAAAAAAGCAAAAGAATTATCATAAGTCAATAAATTCTTGGCAAGAATAAAGTTGTATACAGAAAAAACAACTAAAAACAAACCAAGTTCTTTAATTAAATTAAAAGATAATTGCTTAGAAAAAATACTTAAAACAAAATACCCTAAAAACAGTACAAACAGTACAATAAAATTTATAGGCTTAGATTTACCGAAAAAATTGGCTAACATTGTTTCTTTTTATATTTTTGCAGCTGTAAAGATACTTAAGATATGATAGCAGGCAATATTTTTAGATGGATTGGTAGTTTATTTACCGACTTTTTATTTGCACCATTCAATTGGTTACGCTTAACGTTAGCTAAATCAGATGCAGGTTGGTGGACTTCAAACGCTGTAAACTGGTTCTTTTTATTAGTGTTATTAGTGTTATTTGCATATTGGATGAAAGAAGCTGCTCGTTTTAAAAGAGAAGGAACAGAAGATAGAGCCTAATTTCTACACACTTTGGGAAGCAAAAATAAATTAAAACGTTTCAAAGAAAATGAAACGTTTGTTAACGTTATTCAACCAACACGCGAAGAAGTAATTAACGATTTTTCTTATAAAGGAAAATGGAATACTTTTTTTAAAAACGACAATCCAATAGTTTTAGAGCTAGGTTGTGGTAAAGGTGAGTACACGATTGCTTTAGCAGAAAAAAATCCTGATAAAAACTTTATTGGAATTGATATTAAAGGCGCACGATTTTGGCGTGGAGCTAAAACAGCACTAGAAAATAACATGGAAAATGTAGCTTTTATTAGAACACAAATAGAGTTAGTAGATTATATTTTTGCTGAAAATGAAGTTTCTGAAATTTGGATTACTTTCCCAGATCCTCAAATAAAATATAAGCGTACTAAACATCGTATGACGAATTCTGAGTTTTTAAAGAAATACCATGGTATTTTAAATTCAGAAGGAACAGTTAATCTAAAAACTGATAGTGAATTCATGCATGGTTACACTTTAGGTTTATTGCATGGAGAAGGTCACGAAATTTTGCACGCTAATCACGATGTGTATAAAAATGTGTACAGTCCAGAAGAGGTAACCGGTACGCAAACATTCTACGAAAAACAATATTTAGAAATCGGAAAACCGATTACTTATATAAAATTTAAACTTAATTACTAATCCTGCTTTTTGCAGGATTTTTTGCCTCGGACGTTTCCTTTTGGGTCGTGCTTTCCGAGTTACATGGTAGCTTGCTGTAACCGCTAACGTATTGATTTTTTGATAAATGTCCGTTCGAGTGATTTTCAAGATTGAAATGAGTGAAAATTGTATCGAGAACCATATTCGTATATTTTTTAAAAGAATCCTATCTTTACCACATGGCAGATAAAAATTTCTTCGAAAAAGTGTACGAAGTAGCACGTTTAATACCACATGGAAGAGTTACAAGTTATGGAGCCATAGCTACCTATTTAGGAGCAGCTCGTTCAGCAAGAATGGTTGGCTGGGCAATGAATAACTCTTCAGAAAAAGAAGTACCAGCGCATCGAGTAGTTAATAGAAAAGGATTATTAACAGGAAAACATCATTTTGACGGAACAAATCTTATGCAACAATTGTTAGAAAGTGAAGGAATAGAGGTGGTTGAGAATCAAATTCAAGATTTTGAAAAGGTATTTTGGAATCCAAGTGAAGAATTGTGATAAACTTCAGAGATATAACATACTTAAAAGAAGGAACTGTCCGTCAAAAAGAAGCTCATAAAGTATTATTAGAGCTGAATATTTTTGAACTATTAAAACACTTCAATCCTATTTTAGTGGGTACTATACCCATAAATATTGATGTAGACTCAAGTGATTTAGATATTATTTGTCAAAGTGATAATCATGAAGAGTTTGTAAAAGTTGTGAGCGAAAACTATGGAGAGTTTTCAAGGTTTGAAATAAAGACGATACCATCATACAAAAACTTAAAAACAACAATCATTACACTTGAGTATAAAACCTTTCCAATAGAGATTTTTGTGCAGAATAAACAGCCAGAAAAGCAAGACTCATATCTACATATGCTTATCGAATATCAAGTATTGTTAAAAGAAGGAAAAGAATTCAGGTCTAAAATTATAGCTCTAAAACAACAAGGATTTAAAACTGAACCAGCGTTTGCGCAACTTTTAGGTCTAGAGGGTAATCCGTATGAAGTGTTATTAACATACGGGTTTGAGAAAGGTTATATTTCTTGATTTTTTCTAAAAAAATCAAGTTTAAAATCATCTATAAAACCAACTTATCAACCTATAAATATTACCAATCTAAAGACTTTATTTTCTGAGGGCTAAAACGTATCTTTGCAGTTAAGATTAAATAAAAATAAGCAACAAGCTTGTCGCTTGCTGTTTAAAGCATATAGCATAAAACATGAGTTTTAAAAAACAAGATATATACAAAGCGTTAGAAACCATAACGGCACCAGGAGAAGGTAAAAGTTTAGTAGAAAACGAAAATATAACAAATGTAGTTACATTTGGAGATGAGGTTATTGTAGATGTTACTATTTCAAATCCATCATTACAAGCAAAAAAGAAGGTAGAAGTTGAGATAATGAAAGCAATTCACCAACACGTTGATCAAAAAATCGATGTAAAAGTGAATGTGAAGGTGGAAGTTCAACAAAAAGAAAATCCAAATCAAATTAGAGGGAAAGAAATTCCCAATATTCAAAATATCATAGCTATAGCTTCAGGTAAAGGTGGAGTAGGAAAATCTACCATTACCTCAAACATGGCAGTTTCATTAGCAAAAATGGGCTTTAAAGTAGGAGTGTTAGATGCCGATGTTTATGGACCATCACAGCACTTAATGTTTGATGTAGAAAGAGAAAAACCATTAGCGGTAAACGTAAATGGGCGTTCAAAAATGAAGCCGATTGAAAGTTATGGAGTAAAACTATTATCATTAGGTTTCTTTACAGATCCAAGTCAGGCAGTGATTTGGCGTGGACCAATGGCTTCAAAAGCGTTAAATCAATTAATTTTTGATGCAGATTGGGGAGAGTTAGATTTCTTATTAATAGATTTACCTCCAGGAACAGGAGATGTACATTTATCAATAGTGCAAGCAGTACCAATTAACGGTGCGGTCGTGGTAAGTACACCTCAAAACATTGCCTTAGCAGATGCTAAAAAAGGAGTGGCAATGTTTAAACAAGAAAGTATTAACGTACCAGTATTAGGTATCGTTGAAAATATGGCGTATTTTACACCAGCAGAACTTCCTAACAATAAATATTATATTTTTGGAGAAGGAGGTGCTAAAAATTTAGCAGAAGATATTGAAACTAGTTTCTTAGGAGAAATACCATTAGTACAAAGCATACGAGAAGCAGGTGATGTTGGACACCCAGTAGCGTTACAAGAAAATACACCACTAGCAGAAGCTTTTACAGAGGTAACTAAAGAAATGGTTTCGCAACTATTAAAAAGAAATGCAAACTTACCACCAACAGAAGTAGTACGAATTACTACTATGAGTGGTTGTAGCTCAAAATAAGCAGTTATGGCAACAGAAGACATAAGAAATAACGTAGAAAAAGCGTTGGAAGAAATCCGCCCTTTTTTAGTAAGTGATGGAGGTAATATAAAATTATTATCTATAGAAAACAGTACAGTAAAAGTACAATTAGAAGGAGCTTGTAGTGGATGTTCTGTTAATCAAATGACTCTGAAAAATGGAGTAGAGGCAACAATAAAAAAATACGCACCAGAAATTAAAGAGGTAATTAATGTTGAATAACCTGATTTATATCAGGTTTTGATTAACAAAAGTATCATATTTTTGAGTTTTAAGCGTTTCCTTTACTTATTTTTTTATACAATAAGTAACACTTAAACAGGCCTTTCAATTATTAACACATACAATTCCTGCCTTATTTTTAAGGTGGGAATCTCAATATAAAAAGAAAATTTTGTTACAAAATGATAAATACAGATATACTTATTATTGGAGCAGGGCCTACTGGGCTTTTTACTGTTTTTGAAGCAGGGTTGTTAAAATTACGTTGCCATTTAATTGATGCCTTACCGCAACCAGGAGGGCAATGTTCAGAAATTTATCCCAAAAAGCCAATTTACGATATTCCAGCATATCCAGAAATTTTAGCAGGTGATTTAACCGATAAATTAATGGAACAAATTAAACAATTTGAACCAGGTTTTACACTAGGTGAACGTGCTGATACTATTGAAAAGCAAGAAGACGGAACGTTTATTGTAACTACTAATAAAGGAACAAAGCACCAAGCACCCGTAGTAGCAATTGCAGGAGGCTTAGGAAGCTTTGAACCACGTAAACCACCGATTCCTAATATTACAGATTTTGAAGACAAAGGAGTAGAATACATGATTAAAGAACCAGAAATTTATCGTGACAAAAACGTGGTAATTGCTGGAGGAGGAGACTCTGCTTTAGATTGGTCTATCTTCTTAACAGATGTGGCAAAATCTGTAACGTTAATTCACAGAAGAAATGAATTCCGTGGAGCTTTAGACTCTGTTGATAAAGTACAAGAGTTAAAAAATGAAGGTAAACTAATGTTAATTACACCAGCAGAAGTTAAAGGTATTGTAGGAGAAGAAAAGGTAGAAGGCGTAGTAGTAGAGCAAAAAGATCAAGAACCATTTACATTACCTTGTGAACATTTTATTCCGTTATTTGGATTGTCTCCAAAATTAGGCCCTATTGCAAATTGGGGATTAGAAATTGAGAAGAATGCCATAAAAGTAAATAATGCATTAGACTATCAAACAAATGTAGAAGGAATTTATGCAATTGGAGATGTAAATACATATCCAGGAAAGTTAAAATTAATTCTATGCGGATTCCATGAAGCAACCTTAATGTGCCAGAGTGCTTACAAACGTATTCATCCAGATAAAAAATATGTGATGAAGTATACGACGGTAGGTGGTGTTGATGGATTTGATGGTACTAGAAAAGAAGCCCCAAAAGCAGTAGTTAAAGCGATTAATTAAGCATGACATTAACTGAATATATACAGCAGTTATCAGAAGATAAATTATTGTACTTCGCCTTACCTGTATTTTTCATTTGCATGTTGGTAGAATACCGAATAGCAAAAGAAAAATACCATGGTAAAGACACTGGAGTATCAATGCTAATGATGGTATTTTCTGCTATTGTTGAGTTTATTCCGAAAATTTTAGCCTTCATAGCGTTTTTCTATTTGTATGAGATGAGTCCGTTAAAAGGTATAGTTCAACGTCAATGGTGGGCATGGATTTTATTGTTATTGGCTGATGATTTTGCTTATTACTGGTTTCACCGATTAAATCACGAAGTACGTTTGTTTTGGGCAGGTCATGTACCACATCATTCATCGGTGCATATGAATTTAGGAACAGCATTGCGTCAAGGAGTCGGTGAACGTATCCATAAATTTTTCTTTTGGATGTGGATTCCTTTATTAGGATTTGATCCATTAATGATGTTTACTATGATGGGAATCAGTTTAATTTATCAGTTTTTTGTGCATACAGAATTGGTAGATAAACTTCCAAAGCCTATTGAGTTAATTTTCAATACACCATCACATCATAGAGTACATCACGCATCTAATATTCGTTATTTAGATTGTAATCATGCAGGAATTTTAATTATTTGGGATCGTATCTTTGGTACTTTCTCTGAAGAATTAAAAGAAATTGATAAACCAGTATATGGATTAACCGTAAATATTGAAACGTTTAATCCAGTAAAAGTGGCTACTCATGAATATGCTGCAATTTGGAAGGATGTTAAAAGAGCTGATACATGGAGTGATAAGCTAAATTATATCTTTAACTCACCCGGTTGGACACATGATGGCGAAGATAAAAGAGCAAAAACACTTCGAAAAAAAATGAACCTGTAAAATAAAATGGAACAAGATATTACTATAAAAATTACTGATCGTGACGGGGTAACGCATGAGATACAAGCACCCACAGATATGGCAATGAATTTGATGGAAGTGGTTCGTTCGTACGAATTAGCTCCTGAAGGAACTATTGGAATTTGTGGTGGAATGGCAATGTGTGCTTCTTGTCAATGCTATGTAAAATCAGATCATGAATTGCCAGAAATGGGAGATGATGAAGAAGCAATGTTAGCAGAGGCTTTTTATGTAGAAGATAATAGCCGATTAGGGTGTCAAATACAAATGACCCCAGATTTAGATGGTTTAGAAGTTGAGTTAGCTCCAGAGAGTTAAGAACAAAAGAATAAAATTTTTAAAGCGCAGTATTTAGTGTACACTAAATACTGCGCTTTCTTTTTATAAAATATACCACTTACGTCATTTTAAATTCCATTTGCGTCATTTAATTTGTTTGGTCTAAATATATTTTTGCTTCAAATTATTAAGACTAAATAAAAATAAATGATTCTAAAAACTCCCCCTTCATTAAAAGAATTGTCATTAAATAGTTATTTGTTTAGTGATGAGTCTGTAAAGTTATATGAAGAATACATTCAAAAAACATTTTCTTATATAGAGCGGTTTTTATCTAACAGAACTTTTTATAAAGGAGATGAGCTTGCAGAAATTCTAAAAAACAAAGAACAAGCTAAGCTAATAAATATTGAGGAAACACAAGCGATAGATAGTGTTTTAGAAGAGCTAAACAATTTATATATAAAAAATGCTATTGCTTTTCACAATCCAACTTATGTAGCACACCTAAATTGTCCAATTACACTCCCTTCTATTGTAGCAGAAATGATTGCAACTACAATTAATACAGCCGTTGAAACATGGGATCAGAGTACTTCGGCAACTTTTATAGAAGAAGAAGTAATTCAATGGACTTCAAAAGTATTTAATATGTCTGATAATTCAGATGGAGTATTCACAAGTGGAGGAACACAGTCTAACTTTATGGCAATGTTAATGGCCAGAGACGATTATGCTTTCAAACATTTTGGCATAAACATTAAGCAACATGGGTGGAGTAATGAAATAAGTAAGTTTAGAATTTTTTGTTCTGAAAAAGCCCACTTTAGTATTCAAAAGAGTGCAGCTCTTTTAGGTATGGGATATGATGCTGTTATTCCAGTAAGAGTAGATGAAAGAATGCAAATGGATACTAACGAGTTAGTCTTGGCTATAGAAAAAACAAAACAAGAAGATAATATTCCAATTGCAATAGTAGCTACATTAGGAACTACCGATTACGGTAGTTTTGATTCAATTAAAATCATAGGGAAAATTGCTAAAGAAAATCAAATGTGGCTACATGCAGATGGAGCATATGGAGGAGCCTATGCACTAACGAACACGCATAAAGAATATTTTAATGGTATTGAAATGGTTAATTCAATAACGGTTGATTTTCATAAAACTCTGTTTCAACCAGTAAGTTGTAGTGCTTTTTTGGTAAATAATAAACAATATTTTAAGTACGTATCATATTATGCAGATTATTTAAACCCTATTGAAGAGAAAGATTCTCAAAGACCAAATCTTATAGAAAAATCTATTCAAACGACACGTCGTTTCGATGCCTTAAAAGTTTGGTTAACTTTAAAAACTCTAGGAACAAAAACAATTGCTAACTACTTAGAAGAAGTACATTACCTAGCTAAAAATGTATACTTAGAAATTAAAGATAAAGACTGTTTTGAAACTGTACATGAACCAGAATTAAGCACACTAGTATTTAGGTATAAAGCACAAGGTATTAAAGAGAACAGGATTCATGATGCTATAAATTTATATATAAAGAACACTTTATACAAAGCAGGAAAAGCATCCATAGCAAGTACCAAATTAAATGGTAACATATACCTAAAATTTACGCTACTAAACCCTAAAAATACAATTAACAATCTCCTATACATTATAGAAATGATTCAAACTACAGGAGAACAATACAAAATAACAAACTAGAAAAAATGAAGAATAATACAGTTGATTTTATAGCCATAGGTGTAGGACCTTTTAACTTAGGTTTAGCTTGCTTATCAGAACCAATTGAAGATTTAAATGGAGTGTTTCTTGATAAAAAAGAAAAATTTGATTGGCATCCAGGAATGTTATTAGAAGATACAACTTTACAAGTTCCTTTCATGGCAGATCTAGTAACTCTTGCTGATCCTACAAATCCTTTTAGTTTTTTAAATTATATTAAAGAACAGGGCAGAATATATTCTTTTTACATACGAGAAAATTTCTTGTTACTTAGAAACGAATACAATCATTATTGTCAGTGGGTAATTAGTAAACTTTCTAATATATATTTTAATACAGAAGTAACGAATATAGACTACGATCAAAAAGACGGCATTTATGTAGTTACTAGTGTTTGCACAAAAACACAAGAAATTAAAATTTATAAAGCAAAAAAACTGGTTCTAGGAACAGGAACACAACCTTACACTCCTGCTTGTTGTAAAAAGTTAAAAGATATTGCTGTTCATTCATCACAATACTTACCTAACAAAGAACAACTACAAAATAAAAAAAGGATAACAGTATTGGGAAGCGGACAAAGTGCTGCTGAAATATTTTTTGATTTATTACAAGAAATAGATACTAAAGGATATGAATTGAATTGGATTACCCGCTCACCACGTTTCTTTCCTTTAGAGTATGCTAAGCTAACATTAGAAATGACTTCTCCAGAGTATGTAGATTACTTTTACAACTTACCAGCATCCAAAAGAGATGCACTCATTAAAAATCAAAAGCATTTATACAAAGGGATAAATCAAGATTTAATAGGAGCTATTCACGATACATTATACGCAAAAAGAGTCCTATCAAAAGAACCATTAAAAATTTCATTACGTACTAACTCTGAATTGAAAACTACCAAGGTATCAGATGAAGGCATTAAACTAGAACTTCACCAAGTAGAACAAGACAAATATTTTGAACATGAAACAGATGGACTTGTCCTTGCTACAGGATATGAATATAAATTACCAGAGTTTATTGAAGGAATTTCAAATAGAATTCTATGGGATGTTAAAAATCGATTTGATGTACAGCGTAACTATTCAATTGATGAAAATCATAATGAAATTTTTGTTCAAAATGTAGAATTATATACACATGGATTTGTTACACCAGATTTAGGGATGGCTGCTTACAGAAATTCTTATATAATCAAAGAAATAACAGGAGTAGAGCATTATCCTATTGAGCAAAAGATAGCATTTCAGCAGTTTGAGGTTACACAAGAGGAAGAAATAGAGCTCAATGTCTTTGCATAAAGGTATGAAGTTAAAAACATTTTTAATAGTAATGACGTTGGTTGCAGTAGTAAGTGATTATTTACTGCATCCATTTTATCCACAATTTTTTGAGCTTCGTTTTGGAATGACAAACCCTAAAAATGTAGGATATTACTTTGCAGCCATCTGTTTTATGGTAATGATTGCATTTCCATTTTGGGCATATATTTCTAAAAAAATATCAGAATTAAATATTCTAGTGTACACCCAAGCAGTTGCAGGCGTATTAGCATTGTATTGTTACTACACTACATCGTACATTAATTTTTGGGTAGTATCTCTTATCATGGTACTATTTAAAGGAAGTTATTTACTGGTATATCCGTACATTTTAAAAATCATTACAAAAGAAGAACATCCAAGTACAATCGGATTGCTTTCAGTAGTGGTACATTTAGGAGGTATTTTAGGAGCTGTGCTGGGAGGTATAACGGTAGATTATATAAACCCAAGTAGCATTTTTTTAATAATGGCAGCAGGAGATTTTATTCAAATGGCTATGAGTGGTTATTTATTAAAAAGTAAAAAGTATGCTACCGATTTAATCATTTCAGAAGAATCTACCGCTACTGATAAAAAGATAATTCCGAAAGGATTTATCTTGAAATTAGGACTAATTACGTTGATATTATACTTCAGCGACTTTTTAATTAGGCCTTTCTTTTCATCATATTGGGAAAGTTTTTCAACGTACAAAAGCAAATTGGTTTCAGGCACTATATACGCTATCCCGGGCTTTGTAGCCTTAGTAGCCTTGTGGATTAATAATAAGCGAAAATCAAAAGGGCATGAAGGAATTATAAATGCCTTGTTTATAGGGCTAATTGGACTTATGCTACAAGGAATACCCAATGAATTAGTAGTTGTTTTAGGGCGAATTATTTATGGCTGGGCAATTTTTCAAGGAGTTGTGAAATTCGACATTTTATTATTTGAATTAAGCACGCCAGAATCATACTCGGTTGATTATAGTAAAATACATTTCTTCCAAAACTTAGGTGTATTACTAGCTTCTTTAAATGTAGGAGTTATAGTCGATAGTTTCGATTTACGAATGCCTTTTATCATTGCATTAGGCGGATTTACACTCACATTGGTCTTGTGCTTTATTGTATTTAAATCGGTAAGAAAAGTACATAAACAACTAGCTAAAACCTAAATTATGATAACAACTGATGCCATAGTTTTTTCAAAAGAGTATAAAGGTTTAGGAACAATAACCATTCGTCCTTTTCAAATAAAAAAAGACAGTGTTTTTTTACAGCAATGGGTAACTCAAGAATATGCTTTTTTTTGGGGGATGCAAAACGCAACAGTAAAAGAAGTTGAAGAAGAATATACTCAACTTATAGCCCCAGAACATTACGATGTTTTTGTAGGAATGTTTAATGGTGAACCGGCATTTATAGTAGAACGTTACAACCCGCAATTAGATATTATTAATGGTTTTTATAAAGCTAAAATATCCGATTGTGGTGTACATATTATTGTAGCACCGCCAAAAATCACTAAAACACCAAACTTTACGTGGTTTATGTTTCGAGCAATTATGGATTTTGTTTTTACAAACCCAACTATTAACAGAATAGTAGTAGAGCCAGATATTCGAAACAAAAAAATGTTTGCGCTGTGTCAACGCATAGGTTTTCAACTGGGAAAGGTGATAGAACTTCCTAACAAAACAGCACAATTAGCATTTTTAACCAAGACCAATTACCAACAAAAAATCCAATCCTTTTCACCATTTAAAAGAAGTGCCATGAATACCTTAGATAATGTGGTTTCTCCACAACAATCAACACAACATATACAACCAAAAGTGTGGCAAAAAGCCAACTTATTACTAGTGAAAAAAGCATTGTGTGAGTTTTCGCATGAACTATTAATACAACCAGTAATAATTCAAGAAGTAGATAACGGATATAAACTGTATAAAGTTTATGCAGATGACACAGAAATTCAATATGAGTTTAAAGCAAAACCAATGGCTTTGAATCATTTGATGATTGATGAAAACTCCATAAGAAAATATATAAAAGAAGTTGAAGAAGAAATTGATGCAATTACATTTATAAAAGAATTTAGAAAAGCGTTAGGAATTGCTGATGAAAAAATGCCTGTGTATTTAGAAGAAGTTATAAGTACACTATACGGAAGTGCATTTAAAATTACCAAAGGAAACCCTACTGTAGAAGAATTAGCAACGGCCGATTTTCAAACGATAGAACAATCTATGACCGAAGGGCATCCAGGGTTTGTAGCAAATAATGGTAGAATAGGGTTTGACAGCAGCGATTATCGTTCTTATGCACCAGAAGCGGGAAATTCTTTTTCGTTATTATGGTTGGCAGGACATAGGTTAAAAGCAGTTTTTTCAGCGATAGAAGCATTGCCTTATGAAAGCCTAATACATCAGGAATTAGATGTTGATACCATAGCACAATTCAACAAAATAATTGAAGAAAAAGGCTTCAGTCCAAAAGACTACTTGTTTATACCTGTTCATCCATGGCAATGGTTTAACAAACTAGCTACAATTTTTGCTTCAGAAGTAGCCAAAGGAGATTTAATTTGCTTAGGATACGGACCAGATCAATACTTAGCACAACAATCAATTAGAACGTTATTCAATATAAGCAATCCGCAGAAATTTTACACCAAATCGGCATTATCTATTTTAAACATGGGCTTTATGAGAGGATTGCCTTTATACTACTTAGGAACAGCTCCAAAAATGGCAGTTTGGTTAGAAAACCTATTATATAACGATGCTTATATAAAGACAAATGGATTTAGAATGTTAAGTGAAATAGGTTCGGTTAGCTATGTGAATCCATATTTTGAAGAGTTTGGACCACATAACGATTACAATAAAATGCTAGCTTCATTATGGAGAGAAAGTCCGTATTCCGTGGTTAAAGAAAACCAAAAACCACTAACGATGGCAGCATTATTACATGTAGATTATTACGGAAAAGCATTGTTGCTGGAAATGATTAAAGACTCAGGTATTTCAATAGATAATTGGTTACGTAGCTATTTAAAAGCGTACTTAAGCCCAATGTTACACTGTTTTTACTATTACGATTTAGTATTTATGCCACATGGGGAAAACATTATTTTGGTATTAGAAAATAACATTCCTGTATATGCTTTACTAAAGGATATTACGGAAGAAGCATGTATTTTAAATCCTGAAGTTGAGCTACCAGAAGAGTTAAAAAGAATGTATGCGCCAGTACCAGAAGATGTCAAATTACTATCCATTTTTACAGATATGTTTGATGGGTTCTTTCGCTTTTTAGCTCCAATTTTAGAAAAACATGCGAATTATGGAGAGCATCGTTTTTGGGAACTCGTAGCAGAAAATATTCATGAATATCAAGAGCAGTTTCCTGAACTGTCAGGCAAGTTTAAACAGTATGATTTGTTTGCTGAAGATTTTAAACTTTCGTGTTTAAATAGGTTGCAATTAAATAATCATAAACAAATGATTGATTTAGATGACCCTGTTGCCCTACTCCAATTTGCAGGAAAGTTAAAAAACCCTATAGCGGTATTTAAAAACCAAGAAGTATAATTATGGTTCAAACGTATCAAAAAATATTTAGTAAAGAAATTATTGGGTTGGGGGTAATCAACATTCGTCCATTTCAATTAGAAACAGATACACCAATGTTACATCGTTGGGTAACTCAACCCTATGCAAAATACTGGGGAATGTTAAATAAGTCTGTAGAAGAAGTACATGCTGAATACCAAGAAATAGAAAATAATCCGCATCATTATAGTTATGTAGGAATGATAGGGAGTACCCCAGTGTTTTTAATGGAGCGTTACAAAGCTTCAAAAGATAACATAGCAGACTATTACGATGTACAAGAAAATGATTATGGTATGCATGTTTTAGTAGCGCCTGTAGAAAAAAGAATACCACAGTTTACATGGCATGTGTTTTCAACTATTATCGATTATTTTTTCAGTTTACCACAAGTGGAAAGAATTGTTGTAGAACCCGATGTGAATAATGAAAAAATTCATGCGCTAAATAAAAAAGCTGGTTTTAAATACCAAAAAGAAATTGAGTTACCTCATAAAAAAGCAGCCTTAGCTTTTTGTACAAGAGAGACGTATCAATCAGCTTTAATTAAACTAGAACAACATGACAAATAATATAGCCCATTTACAACCAAAGGTATGGAGTTTTGTAAATCGTCAATTAATAAAAAAAGCAATCAGTGAATTTTCACATGAGCTTATTTTAACTCCTGAGTTTATTTTAGAAGAAACAGATGGCTGTATATACCTGATTACCTCAGATAATAATGAGTTCACGTATCAATTTAAAGCAAAAAAGTATGCTCTCGATCATTGGTTGGTTGATGAAAAAAGCATTATTAAAAAAAATAATATATCGAATGAAGTTTATTTAGATGCACTACATTTTATAACAGAGTTTCAAAATACTCTTGGTATTCCTGATGAGTTTTTAGCAACTTATTTAGAGGAAATAACAAGTATACTTTCAGGAGCAGCATATAAGTATGTTAACGAGAAATTTTCAGCTAATTCATTGGCTGAAAAAACCTTTCAAGAAATTGAACACGCGATGACTGAAGGTCACCCCTGTTTTGTAGCGAACAATGGGAGAATAGGGTTCAATATTAAAGATTATCAAAAATATGCACCAGAAAGTAATCAATCGTTTAAACTTTTATGGATAGCAGCTCATAAAAAATATGCTACCTACACGGCTGTTAAAAATTATGAATATGAAAAACTTTTAGAGAGCGAATTAGGAAAAGAAAAATTAGCATCATTTAAAGAAGTTGTAAAGAAGCAAAATGTAGCTACTGAAAATTACATTTTTATGCCTGTGCATCCATGGCAATGGAAAAACAAAATTGTAGCTGTTTTTGGAGCAGATATTGCTCAAAAAAATATCATCTTAGTAGGAGAAAGTGATGATGAATTCTCTGCGCAGCAATCTATTAGAACACTTTTTAATGCGTCACATCCAGAAAAGTTATACACAAAAACAGCTCTGTCTATTTTAAACATGGGCTTTATGCGTGGACTTTCTCCATATTACATGCAAAGTACGCCGCATATTACTCAATGGATAACAGATTTGTTAGCAGATGATATTTACCTACAAAACAATGGGTTTACCATGTTAGGAGAAGTGGCAACAGCGGGGTATCACAATCATTATTATGAAACTTTAGGGAAAACGAATCCGCATAACAAAATGTTATCAGCTTTGTGGCGTGAGAGCCCGTTTACAAAAATAAGCTCTAATCAACGCGTGTTTACGATGGCTGCTTTATTGCATATAGATTACCAAGACAAATCATTGTTAGCGGCTTTAATAGAAATTTCACCTTATAACACAACTACCTGGATTCAACGTTATTTAAAAGCCTATTTAGCACCTTTATTACACTGTTTTTATAAGTACGAATTTGTGTTTATGCCACATGGAGAAAACCTAATTCTAGTGCTAGAAGAAAATACACCAGTGCATGTGTTAATGAAAGATATTACAGAAGAGGTTATTGTTTTTAACGAAACAATGCACTTACCTGAGCATGCTAAAAGATTGTTTGTTAAGACTTCAGATAAAATGAAAGTGCTTTCAATTTTTACTGATGTGTTTGATTGCTTCTTCCGTTTTATGGCTCAACAGTTAGATTGTTATTCAAGTTTTTCAGAGGATAATTTTTGGCAATTAGTGGCAGATTGTGTGTATGAATATCAAGAACAACATCCTGAGTTTTCAGAAAAATATAAGCAATACGATTTATTTGTTAAAGAATTTGATCGCTGTTGTTTGAACAGGTTGCAGTTAAGTAATACCAAGCAAATGCTCAGTTTAGCTAATCCGATTGAAAGTCTAAAGTTAGAAGGAGTATTAAAAAACCCACTTGCAAGGTTTAAAAAAGAAACAGTAAAAACGGTACAATCTTTAGAAAGTATTTAATATGAGTTTTAAACAGATAACTAAAATTATACAAGAACGAAAAACCACCTACGCGTATGATTTTTCGGATAGAAAAATAGAGAAGGAAACGATTGAAGCAATTGTAACCAATGCGCTATGGGCACCAACTCATAAATTAACCCAACCCTGGAAGTTTGTAGTGTTAGAAGGAAAACATAGAGAAGCATTAGGTGAGTTTATGGCTAATTATTATCGAAAAATATATTCAGAAGAAGAATTTTCTAACGAACGTTATAAAGAAACAAAAAGGTATGCCAGTAAAGCCAGCATGATAGGAGTGATTTTTAAACCTAGTAAGAGAGCACAACTCCCGGAATGGGAAGAAATTGCAGCTATTTCAAGCGCAGTACAAAACATGTGGTTAAGCTGTACAAGTCTAAATTTAGGAAGCTATTGGGATACCAGTATAGCAACTATAAAGTATGGTGAAAAAGAAATTAGCTTAGAAGAAAATGAACAATTTTTAGGTGTTTTTTTTATAGGACATGTAAAAGAAAATCTTCCTAAAGTAAATAGAAAACGAAAGCCACTATCTAAAAAATTAAGCTGGCATTTTAAAGAATAAAAAATGGAACAAAAAAAGAGAGTATTAGCCATAGATATGGCAAGAGGAATTAGTGTTTTATCTATGATACCTGTTCATTCCATGATTATATATTCGACAATGGATACTTGGAATAATTCTTTTTTAGGAAAGGTAGCTCAAGTATTAGAAAAAGGAACTCCTATGTTTTTAGTCGTGATGGGGTTTTCTTTTGTGTTTTCAAGTAAGTTAAGCATGTTTAAAATCTTTAAAAGAGGAATAAACATTTTAGCAAAAGGGTATTTACTTAATATTTTAAGATTTGCAGTACCCATGTTGTTATTTGGAGGATTCCCTAGAGCTTTTATAGAAGGTAATGGGCTAACTCTAGGAGATTCATATAATTATCTGTTTTTTATTTTATTGGGAGATATCTTGCAGTTAGCTGGGATTTCCTTGATTATAATGGGAGTTATAATCAAGTTTATTAAAAACAAGTATGCAGCTTTAACCTTAGCATTACTTATTGTTTTTTTCACAGGAGAATTAAGTGGTTATAAACCTAACATTGTTGGGGTAGATTATATATGTGATTTATTATGGGGAAAAACCTACAATGTTTACTTTCCTGTATTTCCATGGATGTCGTTTATTTTAATAGGATTATTCTTTGGAATGTGGTATCAAGAAAGTAATAATAATATTGTTTTAACATATAAAAGAATGCTAGTTTCAGGTGTTTTATTTATGTGTATAGGTGTAGTATTATGCTATTATAATTATGAATATCATTTTGGTGATTACTATCATTTAGGGCCAGGAGGAACCATAGCTTTTATTGGAGTGAATTTATTTTTAGTTTGGTTTGGGCATATATTAGTAACCTGTATTCCACACAATAAACTGTACGATGTAATTTATTACTCAAGTAAAAATGTAACAACATTTTATTTAGTACAGTGGGTACTTATATACTGGGGAGTATTGTTTTTTGGATATTCATCACAAACAAGTCAGTTAAAACTATTAGCAATTATTATAGGAATTACATTGCTAACATTTGGTGTTCTTTGGACAAAGAAAAGAGCAATTAAACTAATAGCAAAGCAAAAACAATCTTCATCTACAAAAAGAGTAAAACAAGCAATTACATAGTTATGAAAAAAATAGTTATGATACTAAGCTTGTTTATAGGAGTAAAAACGTATACACAAGTAAACTTAGCAGGAAGCGATGGCTTAGATTTATATGTTCAGGAATTTTTAGAAGTTATTCATTCTTATCAAGGTCCACCGTTGCAGGACTTACCTTTAGAGATAGGAAGGAATGCCATGGAAAACATACAAAAAGATTCCACATTAACCTACGATAAAGTAACCTTTACTAAGGTTTCTTTTAAAGAACAAGATAAACAAGTAAATACAGTAATTGTAAAGCCAAAAAAAACAAAAAAATTATTACCTGTATTACTTTATTTTCATGGAGGTGGATGGGTGTTTAATAGTTTTAAAACGCATAAACGATTAATGCGAGACTTAGCTTTAAAAGCAAATGTAGCAATTGTTTTTGTAGAGTATTCAAGAGCACCAGAGGTTAAATACCCCATAGCAAATGAAGAAGGATATGCGGCAACTTTGTTCATTTCAAAATATGGAAAACAATATGGGTTAGATACAAATAGAATTATTGTTGGTGGAGATAGTGTGGGAGGAAATATGGCAACAGTTGTAGCTATGATGGCAAAACAAAAAGGAACTTCTAAGTTGCTAGGACAACTATTATTGTACCCAGTTACCGATACCAATTTAAATACGAAGTCGTATGAACAATTCTCAAAAGGGCATTATTTAACGAGAGCAACAATGAAATGGTTTTGGAATGTTTACGTACCAGAAAAAAAATTATACTCATTAGCAACTGTAGCTCCGTTAAAAGCAACTTTAGAAGAGCTTAAAAACTTACCTAAAACACTTTTAATAACTGCAGAATATGATGTTTTAAGAGATGAAGGAGAAGCCTATGCAAGAAAACTAAGAATGGCAGGTGTACCAGTAGTTTCAACTAGATATGGGGGAACAATACATGATTTTATTGTACTAAACTCCTTGCGAGAAACAGTAGCATCAAAGGCAGCAGTAGCACAAATAGCTACGTTTTTAAAAAAGAATTTTTCTAAAAAATAGTTTAAATATGAATTTATCATCTATAGAAATACTTGCAGGAAAACTAGAACATATGAGTCTAATAGTACTCGTTTTAATGCTTGTTGAATGGGGAATACTAATTGTAACAAGTTATGTTGAAAAAAATAAAGAAGGAGTCGTAAGTATTGTTTCGTATCTAATACAAAGTATTCCTTACTTCTTATTATCAAAAATATTTATTGTTGGCACTATGTTTTGGTTGTATGAAAACAGAATTTTTACTCTAGGTTTTCAATGGTATATATGGATTGCAGCATATTTGTTGTATGATTTTACAGTGTTTTTTATTCATTTTTTAGGACATAAAGTTCGAGTTTTATGGTGTGTTCATGGAGTACACCATACGGCTGAAGAAATGAATTTAACCGTGGTTGCTAGAGGATCAATTTTTGATGTGTTTTTCACTCCGTTCAACTTTATATGGCTTCCAATATTAGGTTTTCACCCATTAATGATTTTTGTAATTGAACCCATTGCACGCCTTTATGCAACACTAACACATGTAAATGAAAAAGTTATAGGAAAGCAAAAATGGTTAGATAAACTATTAATAACACCTTCAGTCCATAGAGTACATCATGCAAAAAATCATATTTATTTAGATAGAAATTATGGTGAAACCTTTAGTATTTGGGATCGTTTATTTAAAACGTTTCAAAAAGAATTGGATAATGAAAAAATAGTCTACGGAATCATGCATGAGAAACTTAATAGTGAGAACTTATGGCATGTGCAGTTTTTACTATGGAAAGAATTATGGTTGGATATAAAAAAAGCTCCTACCTTACTAGATAAAGTAAAATACCTTTTTATGCCCCCAGGCTGGAATCACATTGATGGAGGAAAAAAAGCAAAAGAATATAGAGACGAAGCATGGAAATTTAGGATTAAAAAGAACTCATTAAGTACACGCTAAAAATAAAAAAGGATGATAAAGCAATATGAAAATTTTAAAGTAGACTATTATCCAGAACATGAGATGATTGTTTGGAGTATTAAGTCAAAAGGTGTTCCTAATTTTTCACCAGAAATATTATGGGAATTTAAAGACTTTGCTAAAGATTTAAAAATGATGTTTGCAGACAAGGTTTATCCATTAAAATATATTGTATCTGCCTCTACACATAAAGAGATATATAATTTAGGAGGAGATTTACCCTATTTTTTAAAAAACATCAAATCTGAAAATAAAGAAGTATTATCAGAATATGCTAATTTATGTATAGATGCTATTTACAACATCTATAATACTTTTGGGCTGCCTGTACTAAGTATTGCTTTGGTTGAGGGAAATGCTTACGGAGGAGGTTTTGAATGTGTAATGGCACATGATATTATACTATCTCATAAGTCAGCTAAATTTTGTTTACCAGAAAACAAGTTTCATCTTTTTCCAGGTATGGGAGCTTATAGTTTTTTATGTAGAAAACTAAATATAAAAGCAGCTCTTAAAGTGTTATACACAGGAAACATATACAAGGCCGAAGAATTAGAAGAAATGGGTTTGGTAGATTGTGTTTTTAATGAAGAAACGGGAATATCATCTGTTATAAATTATATGAAAAAATCAAACTTTAGCTTTCAATACAATCACTATAAATGTATAAAAAGAGTTTTTCCTTTACAAAAGAAAGAGTTGAAAGACATTACTGCCATGTGGGTAGATGCTTGTTTGAATTTAGAAAGTAAGAGTTTACGTAGAATGGAATTAGTTATAAATGCACAATTAAGAAAGTTAAAGTATGAGTTAAAACCCTAATTTAGGATTTGTAAGTATAATTTTTCCGAAATTCTTTTGGCGTTGTTTTTTCAAATTTTTTAAAAGCAGCTGTAAAATGTGTAGGGTTTTTATATCCAACTATGTCAGCTATTTCATAAATAGGTTTTTGAGTATAAGCTAATAAGTCTTTTGCCTTATTCATTCTTAAATTTTTGGTGTAATTAAAAATAGTTTCACCAAACAATTTCTTAAATTCATTTTTTAAAACATTTTGATTCAATAGTACTTTACGAGCAAGTTGCTGAATTGATATTTGCTCATGAATATTGGTTTGAAGTATAGCTTCTACTTTATATATTTTTTTAAGAACTTTTTCATTAGAACTATTTCCTTTTTTAGAATGAATGTTTAGTTGTAAATGTGTTAATTCTAATACTTTTGATTCTAAAAAAAGACGTTTTAACAATCCTTTTTGCGAGTTAGTGAGCATATCATTAACTATTCTTTCCATATTTGAAGTTAGCTGCTGTGTAGTACTTAAGTTAGAAACTTTGTTACTAGAAAAAAGTGCTTGCATTTTATGTTTTTTAATAAATGAATCATGCATCTTAATTTTAACTTCATTTATATGCTTATTTCTGTAAAAAACAATTTTATCATCACCATTATCATGTAATAAATAACTTTCACTTTTTTCGATAATAAGATCATTTTCTAGATTAGAAAAACGAATAATTTTTTCTCCATCTATTAAAACAGAAAGTTCTAAAGTATTAAAACGATTATTATTGTTGCCAGAGATAAAAAGAAAATCTTCTTTGAGTTTAGCGTTAATCAAATTGATTAATAAGCCATCAAAATAATAACTTATTATCGTCCCTTTACCATAAAGAGAATTAATAGTATAGACTGAAGTTTTTATACCACAGTCCATACTTTTTATTTTAAGGCACAGAAATTTTTTTAACTGTGACTTTTTATTGTTGGCAGTAACTATTTCCATAAATACGGGGGATATAGGAAATGGGGAATGAGCCTATACTAAGAAGGAATTAATCTTTAATCCACTTATAAATATTAATAATTAAAAATATACTAGCTATTGCTACCAAAAGAAGCATAAATATCTCAGATATATTATTAGCTTCATGAAGAATAGCTTCAAAGAAATGGTACACATTATATAAACCGGCAATACTCGCCCAAACCAGTGAAGTTATCTTGAACCATTTTTTAGAAAGCTCAATAGTTAGCAAACCAAAAAGTAAGCACATTCCTTCAAATAAAATACGATATAAGTGATGTACAATAGGAGCTTCACCTGTTGCACCCTCCATTACTAAAGTTTCATTGTAGTATATATTGAATAGCCCATATATATGGTGAACTATCCAGCCAATTGCTAAAAATATCCAAAGGATACTAATTTTTGTTCTCATCGGTATGTGGTTTTTATCTTTTAATAATTTATTTTTTTCTGTAGTTTGAGCCGTTTTTTTAGCCTCCTCAGCTAACAGTTTTTTACGGTTTTTATAATCTATAGGATGTTTTGTAAAAGCACTTTTAGTCTTTACTTCAGGTTTAATTTTAAGGTATATAAATAATGCAGTAATTGAGATGGCTATCCATAATAAATCAACTGTAAGAATGTCAAACTGCTTAGCTTTGTAGGTGTTCCAAACCCAGTTGTTAGAAACAACACCATTAACAATAGGAATTAAAAATCCAAGGATAGCGCCTGCTAACAAAGTAGTTTTATTTGTGAAATAATTATCTCGTTTAAATCTAAAAAAGAGGGTTGCTAATAACCAAACAACAAAAAACCAAGTGTATAAAATGCTCATTTTTTGAGTTTGATATGCTTCGGGTAGTAGCTTAACAATCAAGAAAAATAAGGCTGTTACAGGATACAAAGACAAGCAAATAGCAAGATAAATGTGCCCTATTTTCGCAGTATATAAACGTTGTTTTAAGGTCATACTTTTCTTATTACGAGCTTCAATCCAAATCAACACACCAGTTATAATAACAAAGCATGTAATAAGAGCTAATACAAAATAAATAACTTTTACAGCAATTCCTCCAAAATTTCCATAATGAAGACGCCCTAAAGAAAGCTGCACATCGTCGGTATATTTACTTTCATTGGGGTTTCTTATTACTGAAGTTTTATTGGTTTCTAAATCATAAATTACCATTCCCGAACTTAAAAAACGTTCTTTATGGTCCAACTCTCCAATAAGAAAGTATTTCATGTTGGTACCTCCATAATTTTTAATTAAAACATAGGTAGGGTTAAAATGAGACCAGCGGTTGGTGTTTTCTTTTACAAATTCATTTACACTAGGAAGCGTTTTGTTAGTTTCAGCAGCCCATTCATAAGTTTTGCGGTCGGGACGTAAATCATTCATTAATTTTGTTTGATCACCACCGTATAAAAAATTAGCAGGAAGTAAAACAAAAAGACTAAGACAAAAATAAGTTGCAGTAACAGCATACATAAACTGAAAGGGAAGTCCAATAATACCTAATGCAGTGTGTGCATCTGTCCACACTCTTTTTAAAGCAATTTTGGGATTGAACTGATAAAAGTTTGAAATTATTTTTTTCCAGTGAACGATGACTCCGGTAACAATAGCAAACAAAAAGAATAAAGAAACAAAACCAGCAAGGTAAATTCCAATAGTAGGTATTTGAGTAAAGAAATGTAGACGATATAAAAACTCTCCTAAGCTATATTTTTCTACATAAGAAGCAGTTTCTCCAGTATGAATATTTATTGCTTGATAATTTTGATACTTAGCCTCATTAGGGATATTTACTGTGTCTTTTGCAGGATAAGTTAATACATATATTTCATCGTTTTTATCTCCTAAATAAAAACGAATATCTCTACTAGTTAAATGATAGTTTTTAGAGAGTTTTTTTAATAAAAAATCATAATCTATATGTTCTCGAGCAATATTTTTTGAGTGCTTACCTTCTTCCCAAGAAGCAATTTCATCTTTAAAAAGGGCAAATGCGCCTGTAAAAAAGATAATATACAAGGCTACACTTATAACAATACCGCTAACTGTATGTGTGTTAAAGAACACATTGTAATTTCTATTACTCATTATATAAACGGATTTTGTTGGTTTCCTAAATAATAAATTACATATAAGATTATTGAAATTATGAGATATATAACCCAAGCTTTCCATCCATTTTTAAATAGGTAAGGAACAATTAGTAAAGCACCCCAAACAATAAAAATGGTGTAGATAGATGTGATTAGTATTCCTTTTGGGTTTGGTAGCCATAAAACTAAGCACATATGTAGTAAGGCACTTATTACGTATCCACCAATGAGACCTGCAGATATTTTTGCAAATTGTTGCCAAGGGGATTGGTTTAAATATTTGGAATTAGCAGGCATATTAAAAAATGAGTTCTATTAAAAAAGTTAACATAAATAAAGCAGTTAGAAAAGCGTAGTTTATCACTCTTAATGGAGTGATGAGTACGATAAGGCTTAAAAACAAAGAGGCAGCTACAATCCATGTAATAATTCCAGCAGAAAGACCAAAAAAGGTTATTGATAAGAGCAAACTTATCAATAATGTAATTGTTCCAATTATCTTGGTATTACGTTTATTATTATGAAACCATTTTTGTAAGCGGGTGTTCTTAATTAACAATGCTTTTTCAGAAGTGCTGTATACGGCATAACATCCGATGAAAATAAGGAAAAGAGTAACTGTTTTCATAGTAGTTCAATGAAATAACAAAACCCTGAACATAAAAGTTCAGAGTTTTGTGTTTGCAACATTTAATAATTCAAATAGATATTCATATTTAAAACTTATAACTTATAGTTCCAAGGAAGGCTCTTGGATTTTGAGGAGTAATAGTACTCCATCCTGTATAATATTCTTCGTTTGCTAAATTATTTCCTTTTACACTAATTCTAAATTTATCAACTTCATAATAAATTGAGGCATTAAAAATAGTATAGGCAGGCAGGTAAAAATCACCTGCAGCAGGATAACCTACCATAGTATTATATTTACTTGCACCGTTTAACCCAAAACCTAATCCTACATTTTTAATAGCTCCTTCTTGGAATTTATAATCAGCCCAAAAATTATAAGAAGTTTCAGGGCCTGCTTCAGCTAAACGTTTATCAACTAAATCAGGTCTAGATTTTGATTTTGTTACTTTAGCATCATTATAGCTAATACCACCACGTAAGTTTAATCCGTCAACAGGGTTAGCATTCATTTCTAGCTCAAAACCTTTACTTTTAACAGTAGCGTCTTGTTGTTTATTAGCACCGAAACCCATAACTTTATCTTTAACTGTTATGTCATAATAACTTAAAGTAGTTTCCAGTTTATTATTAAATAAATTTGTTTTTATACCAAATTCTAATTGGTTTGCTTGTTCTAAATCATAAGATTGTAACTTAGAATCTCCGTCAGGGTTGGCGATATCAACAGGAACTCTTTCTGGATTAACATAAGAAAAACCATTTTGATAATTAGCAAAAACAGATAGTTGATCTAAAATTGGTTGGTAAACAATTCCGAATTTAGGAGAAAAAGTAGACTTAGTATATTCTTTTTCATCGTCACTTGGGTCGTTTGCATCACCTTTATAATTAAATCTATCATAACGAACCCCTGCCATTACCGATAGTTCTGGTAAAATGTTTATAACATCAGAAATATAACCGCTAAGAATATTTTGATTGATATCAGAATTAGCTCTTGAAGAGTTGGCTAAAACAGTATCAATATTTGCTCTTGTAGTTGGTAAATTAGGAAAACCAAAAGCAGGTGGTACAGGAATTAATTGCCCTTGAGGGTTTACAACATTAATCCCTTTTGGATCTGTACTATTGTCTAAAACTTGAGAGTCTAAATAATCGACACCAATAACTAACCTGTTTCTTAAAGAACCTAATTTAAAATCACCAGTAAAGTTTTGTTGTAATGTAAGTGTATTTGTTTCTGCATCTGATTTTATAGCATACGTTCCAAACAAATCATTTTGAACATTGTACAAATATGTATAGTATCCTTTAGATTTAGCATTACCGCCAGCTATAATTGTTTGAGAAGACCAATTGTCAGTAATTTTATAAGCTATTTCACCTCTGTAGTTTTGCGTTGGATTTTTAATAGAGATATCATTATTTGTAAATGATTTATTTCTATCGTAGTTTAATTCTTCTAAATTTTTATAGGTAAGCGGGGCTGACCTGTTTAAAAATAAGAAAGCTTGATTTGTTTGATCTGTTGAAGAAAGTTCATAATTAAAGTTTAAAGTTAACCTATTATTTACTTTGTAAGAAACAGATGGGGCTAAAAATAATGCTTTTCTAAACCCAGCATCTTGAAAGCTATCTTGTGTTTGATATCCAGCGTTTAATCGTAATGAAATGTTTTCATTATCTTCTAAGTTTGTGTTAAGATCTACTGTTAGTTTTTTAAATCCGAAAGAACCTCCACCAACGGTAATATTTCCTCCTGTTCCTTTGTATGGTTTTTTAGTGACAATATTAATTAAACCACCGTAAGATGTTACAGTACTCCCGTATAAGGTAGCAGAAGGCCCCTTTACAACTTCAATTCTTTCAACATTGTCTGGGTTTATAAACCCATTTGTAATTCCAGGAACACCGTTTACTAATTGTGGTTGAACAGAAAAACCGCGGATAGAGTAAAAACCTGCTCCATCACCACCTCTACCAGTAGATGACCATAATTTTTCAACACCTGTTGTATTTTTTAAAGCTTCTTCAAAACTAGTAACAGACTGTGATACTAGTAGTTGATTGGTAACTGTACTATATACCTGAGCATTTTCAATATTTTTCAAAGGTAATTTAGCTACATAAGCTGTTTTCTTTCTTGAGAATTTATTTTTTCTATGAGTGTCAATAGTAACTTCATTAAGTATCTCGTTACCCTCATATAAGGTAATTACTAAGTTTTTTGTACCACTATTAGTACTTATGTTTTTCGTTTTAAAGCCAACATAAGACACTATTAATGTTGTTTCTCCCTTTGTATTAGATAATGTAAAGTTACCATCAATGTCAGTTTGTACTCCATTTTTTGTCCCTTTAACAATAATATTAACCCCTACCAAAGGTTCATTGTTGTTGTCTAGTACAGTACCACTAATATTTCCCTCTTGTGCTACTGTGTTTACCATTACTAAAAATAATAGAATGGTAGTTAATAAGCCCTTCATTTTTTTTCTTATTTAGATTTAATAAATATAATTAAGCAAATGTATTTTAAGAAAAATTAACACCAAAATTTATTTAGAATTATTTTAAATAAATTTTAACACTAGTTTTTTATACAATAAGTCGCACAATGCCAAATAATGTTATAGTTAACATTGTTGTACGTACCAGGTGTCTTTTCTTCATGTGTAGCTTCTACGGTATAAGTAGTCTTTTTAGGTAGTTTAAATGTTACTAATCCTTTTTCATTGGTTTTTTCTTTTACCGACCATTTTCCTTGAGTGAATAAAGTAATTTCTCCTTCTTTAAGGGCAGTGCCTTTGTATAATACTTTTAAGGTAACTTCATCAGCATTTGTATGGTGTTTTGGAGTAACGTCGATAATTTCAATTCCTTCTGGGTTTGTACTTTTTAATTCTGTTATTGATGTACCTACGACAACTCTAGCTTTAGCATGATATTCGGGTTTAAAGGTTGTGTAATCGTATTTTGTAAAATCAAACACTTTTATATTTTTATTGTCAAGTGCAATGGTATATGTTCCTTTTTGTTTAGGAACGAAAGAGGTACTATAATAATCGTCTTTAGCTATTGTTTGTAAAGTTGTTTTAGTTCCATCAGGAGCGATTAACCAAATAGTAAAGTTTTTTACATTGTTATAGTTTTCTCCGCCTACTTTTTCAATTACACCTTCCGAAAACTCTCCAAAACGAACTTTTACTTCGTGTTCGTTGTTTAATGTTCCTGTAGAGCTAGTTTCAATCCAAATATAATGAGCAAAAGAATTGCTAAATACAGCTAAGAATAATAAAGTAAGAATTGATTTTTTCATTTTTTAATAATTTATAAAAACCACCTAAATTTTAGGTGGTTTTTGGGTTGTTAGAATAAGTTATAGGTAAGAGAAATCCTACCATTGATTCCTGGTTCAGATTGCCAATAAAGAAATTTATCGTTTTTGGTGCCAGAATATAAATGTTTATTTAAAATATTATTAATATTTAAAGCAATACGAAGTTTATTATTTTTCCAATGCACTCCACCATCCATTCTAAAATAGTCAGGAAGTTCTGCCTTATTATTGGCCCCTATTGTCCATGAAGTTCTATCTACTAAGTATTGATATCCTAAAGAAATTCCAAAGCCTTTTAAGGCAGAATTTTGATTAAAATTATAGTTTAACCAACCATTGGTAATATGTTTAGCGTGTCCTGCAATTCGAGTTCCTACTGCGTTTGATATGTTTGATTTTGCGATTTTCACATCTGTGTTAGCGTAATTTAATAATAAGTCTAATTCACTTGTAATGTGCGCTTGCATATCAAACTCAAAACCTTTTGATTCAACCTCACCAAGTAAAATACTAAACTGACGAGTAGGGTCGGTAGGATCGCTAGTAGTAATGTTATTCTTATTAATAATATATGCACTTAAAGAAGCGTTTATTTTACCATTTAACCAATTGGTTTTTAAACCAGCTTCGTAAATAGTTCCTTCAATAGGGTCAAATCTGTTTCCTGTATTATCTATGGCATCATTTGCTAAGAATGATTGATCATATAAACCGTACGCAGTAATTTGTGGAGTTATATCAGCACTCAAACCAATTCTAGGAGTAAACTTTTTAGTTGTAATATCTCCTTTAGGAGTTAACTGAGTGTATCTACCCGCTAATGTTAAACGTATTTTATTCTCTAAAAATCCTATTTCGTCTTGAGCATATATAGAGTTTATTTTTGTTCCATAAGAGTAAGAAGGTGTACGGTCTTTTAAAGGTGTACTTCTATCAAATACAGGAAAAATACGATCTCCGTAAGTTGGATTGTATATATTAAAAGGGTTTGTAGGAGTGTCTACTGCACCACCTTGATAAAAATCAGCAAAATACTCTTTATCCGTATAATCAAACCCTCCCATAACTTTATGGGTTACTGCTCCGGTATTAAAATTTCCGTTAGCATATAATTGAAAATATTCACTTTCAGAGATAGCATCCCAAATACTTACACTTCTAATAGCATCACCATTATTTTGCATACTATTTAACCAAGCAGAAGCTCCCTGTTGAGTATACAACATAGTAACATATTTTGCTTCTACTGACCAGTTATTATTAAAGCGATGTGTTAGTTGGTTTAATAAACTAACTTCTTTAATATCAGTATCAGGAAAATTACTGTCAACCATAGAAAAGTTCTTAGGAAGACTCCCAAATCCTTTATCTAAAGGAGCAAAAATATAAGCAGCTCCTAAAAGAGTGTTTAGTTTTTGAAAAGAAAACTCAGTTAAGAAGTCTGTTTTATCACTTATTTTATATGATAATGAAGGAGCAACACCAATACGTTCACTATCCTCAAACCTTCTATGACTTCCAGCGTTTTGATATAAAACGTTCAAACGAGCTAGTAAACGCTTATCACTTGTTAAAGATCCACCAAAATCTGCCGCAGCTCGATATGTATCAAAACTGCCTGCCATTAAGTTTATAGACCCTGTTTTTTCTTCGGTAGGTTTTTTTGTAACCACATTATAAAAACCACCAGGTTCACCCGCAGCCATCATAAAGCCTGAAGGTCCCTTGACAAATTCTATACGATCTATCATAAAAGTATCTTCAGATAAAGGTCCCCAAGAGTCTTGAATATTTACACCATTCCTAAAAGCTGGTAATCTAAACCCACGCATGTTAACACGTGCGAAATTTCCCCAATGCTCTATGTTACTAACCCCACTTACGTTTCTAAAAGCTCCTTCGAGCATGTTTGTAACAAGTTGATCTTGTAAAACCTCTGACCCAACTACCTGAATGTTTTGAGGTAGTTGTTTAATAGGTGTTTGTAAGCGTAAAGAATTAGAGACCTTCTTCTTAGCGTATCTGTTTTTTACTCCATTAATGGTGATTTCGTCTAACTCATCGATAGCTTCTTTAAGAAGAATCCTACCAAGATTTTTAGATTCATTATTTTTAAGTCTTACTGTAATTGATTTTTTCTCAAAACCAACCATTGATAAATTAATTACATACTTACCTTTTTTTAAGTTTTTAAACTCAAACTCTCCTTTTTCATTACTAATAATTCCATGATTTGTAGAACTTAAAGTTATATTCACAGAAGAGAGGAAGTTATTGTTTTCTGATACAATAAAACCCTTAACAGAGCTGTTTTGAGCGACTATTGATGTTGTAATAAATAAAAACAATACCAACAATATGGGTATGATTTTTTTCATTTTTTATTATTATTTAGATTTAATAAAGTTATTTTATGAGGCAAAAATATTTTAACAAAACTTAATGTCAAAACTTATTTAGATTAATTTTAAATAAAAAAATCTAAAATTTTGAAATTTAATGAGATATCAACATCTTTTTAATTTTGGTATATTTGTAAAGCACAACTAAAAACCTATTTAAAATGCATTGGAAAGACCTTTTAGCGCATTTAAAGTTCATGATAAAAAGGAACCCGGAATAGCTATTGTTGTTTGGTTTTGAAGTTTAGCTACTATTAATATAAATGATAGGCTAAATAAAGAAAGAGAGTTAATTATATAATTAACAAATTGTTGAATAATCAAATTAATTAAAGATGCCTTTTTATCATAAATTAGGAAAAATTCCACATAAGCGACATATCCAGTTTCGTAAAGAAGACGGAAGTTTATATTACGAACAATTATTTGGTACAATTGGTTTTGACGGAATGTCAACCAATAGTTATCATGAATATAGACCAACAATGGTTAAAGAAATTCGTAAGCAATACTCTATTGCTCCGAAAGTAGCAAAAGAAAATAATATCCAATCGTATCGTTTTAGAGGTTTTCAAGTTCCGCAAGAAAATGATTACTTACAAAGTAGAAAAGTAGTACTTACCAATTCTGACTGTAACATCATCTTATCGGCTCCAAAAGAATCTACTAAAGACTATTTTTATAAAAATACGGATGCAGATGAGGTAATTTTTATTCATAGAGGGACAGGGAAATTACGTACAATGCTTGGGAACTTAGATTTCAAGTATGGAGACTATTTAGTAATTCCTCGCGGAGTTATTTATAAATTGGATTTTGATACAGAAGACAACAGGTTGTTTATTGTAGAATCGTATCGTCCAGTTTACACCCCAAAAAGATACCGTAACTGGTTTGGTCAATTATTAGAGCACTCGCCATTTTGTGAGCGTGATATTCGCAGACCAGAAGAGCTAGAAACACATAACGAAAAAGGAGATTTCATTATCAATGTAAAGAAACAAAACGAAATTATTGAAATGGTATACGCAACACATCCTTTTGATGTTGTTGGGTATGATGGATATAACTATCCTTATGCTTTTTCAATTCATGATTTTGAACCAATAACAGGGCGTATACACCAACCGCCACCAGTACACCAAACATTTGAAACGGATGCTTTTGTAATTTGTAGTTTTGTTCCGAGGCTGTATGATTATCATCCAGAGGCTATTCCTGCACCATACAATCATAGTAATATTGACTCTGACGAAGTATTGTATTATGTTGATGGAGATTTTATGAGTAGAAATGATATAGATGCAGGTCATATTTCTTTACATCCAGCAGGTATTCCTCATGGGCCACATCCAGGAGCCACAGAAAGAAGTATCGGAGAAAAAGTAACTGAAGAACTAGCAGTAATGGTAGATACTTTTAAACCTTTAAAAGTAACTGAAGAAGCTATGAAAATAGCAGATGAAGATTATTATAAATCTTGGCTAGAGTAATTCAGTATATTAATGAGACAATTTGAAAATGTGTCAATTCAATTTTCAAATTAACTAATTATCAAATTTTCAAAATAGAGAAAAATGTCAAAAGAAATAAAATCAGTAAACTACGGTTTAGAAAAAATATTTGAAGGAGCGCAAGACTTCTTACCACTTTTAGGAACAGATTATGTAGAGTTTTATGTTGGTAATGCAAAGCAAGCAGCACACTTTTATAAAACGGCTTTCGGTTTTCAATCATATGCTTATAAAGGGTTAGAAACAGGGTCTACAGAAGAAGTAAGTTATGTTATTAAGCAAGACAAAATTAAGCTGGTTTTAACAACACCATTAAATAGTAAATCTCCAATTAATGATCATATTGTAAAACATGGTGATGGAGTTAAAGTGGTAGCGCTTTGGGTAGAAGATGCAAGAAAAGCATACGAAGAAACAACTTCACGTGGTGCAAAATCGTACATGGAGCCTACTGTAGAAAAAGATGAGCACGGAGAAGTTGTAAGAGCAGGGATTTATACGTATGGAGAAACAGTTCATATGTTTGTTGAGCGTAAAAACTATAACGGAACATTTTTACCAGGTTTCCAAAAATGGGAATCAGATTATAATCCACCAGCAGCAGGATTAAAATATATCGACCACATGGTAGGTAATGTTGGTTGGAATCAAATGGATGTTTGGGTAAAATGGTATGAAGATGTAATGGGGTTTGAAAACTTTTTATCATTTGATGATAAGCAAATTCATACAGAATATTCAGCGTTAATGAGTAAAGTAATGTCTAACGGAAATGGAAGAATTAAATTTCCAATAAATGAACCAGCTGAAGGAAAAAAACGTTCTCAAATTGAAGAGTATTTAGATTTTTATGAAGGAGCAGGAGTACAACACATTGCGGTTGCTACTGATGATATTATAAAAACAGTAAGCCAATTAAGGTCTCAAGGAGTAGAGTTCTTATCAACACCACCAGAAGAATATTATAAAGCAGTTCCAGGAAGATTAGAAGAATTTAGTCACGAGCTAAGAGAAGATATTGAAAAGCTAAAATCTTTAGGAATTATGATTGATGCTGATGAAGAAGGATATTTATTACAAATTTTCACAAAACCAGTAGAAGATCGTCCAACTTTATTCTTTGAAATTATTCAAAGAATGGGAGCCCGTGGTTTTGGAGCTGGAAACTTTAAAGCATTGTTCGAATCAATTGAAAGAGAACAACAATTAAGAGGAACTTTATAGACTAAGATAGATAATAGAAAAAAGAGAAAAGAAAATAGATAGTTAGACTGTCTGTTTTCTCTTTTCTCTTTTCTTTTTTCTCAAAAAAACAAGAAAATGAGTAAAGAAGAAATATTAAAGGCAATAGAAGAAAAATACGATAAGTTAGGAGTTCCTGTAGAAGCAATGCTAGAAGGGCTGCTATGGAGTGAGCCAATAACTTATTGGGATTACATACAAACAGATGCACTTTTAGGATTGCAAATTCCTAGAACTACGTTACCAGATGAAATGGTTTTTATCATGTATCATCAAGTAAATGAACTGTTGTTTAAAATGATTTTGTGGGAAATTGACCAAGTAGCAAAAGCAGAAGAAATTACACCAGATAAATTCTCAAAGCATTTAATGCGCATAAGTCGTTATTTTGATATGTTATGTAGTTCTTTTACAGTTATGGGTGATGGAATGGATGTAGACCAATACTTAAAATTCAGAAACACATTAACTCCAGCAAGTGGTTTTCAAAGTGCACAATATCGTAAGATTGAATTTGCGTCTACCGATCTTATTAATTTGATAGATGCTCGTTATCGAGATACAATTGATAGAAATTCATCATTTAAAAATGCCTATGATCATTTATATTGGCAAGCAGCAGGTAAAAATTATACAACGGGTCAAAAAACAACATTATTAAATTTGTTTGAGAAAAAGTATATGGGTGAATTTATAGATTTTATGGAAGATTATAATGACTGTAACCTTTCAAAAAAATTCAAACAATTACCTGAAGAAGTTCAAGCAAATGAAGAACTAATAAAAGCAATGCGTCACTACGATTATACAGTAAATGTAAAATGGGTAATGGCTCATTACAATGCAGCAGGAAAGTATTTAGGGGGAACTGATGGGGATTTGGAAGCCACAGGAGGAAGTAATTGGAGAAAGTATTTACATCCAAAGTACCAAAGAAGAATTTTCTTTCCATACTTATGGAGCGAAGAAGAATTAAAAAATTGGGGAACTTTTTAAATTCTAGTAACAAGAAGATAAAAGAAGCATAATGTTCTGTTAAACAGTTTTTTTAATTTTTGGAATGGTAATTGTCTATCAATTTTCATAAGTTTGAACATTATGAGAAAAAGAATATTGTTTTTTACATTTTTAATCGTTGCACAAAGTTTTTTTGCACAAAGTCAACCAAAAGCATACAAAAGCGGAGAGTGGCTCCGGTTTGATATGAGTTATAGTGGTTTTTTAAAAGCAGGAACAGCTGTTTTACAACTAAAAGAGAAGAACCTAAATAACCAAAAAGTACTACATGCTATAGGAACAGGTAAAACAACTGGTGTTATTAGTTGGTTCTTTAAAGTTGATGATAGATATGAAAGTTACTTTGGAATTGACAAAGTTGAGCCCTACTTATTCAAAAGAAAAATAGATGAGGGCGGACATAAAAAAAATCGACATATAACCTTCAATCACAAGAAAAAAACAGCGTACGTACAGGATTTCCGTAAACAAAAAGATACGTTAATTTCTATTAAGTCTCCTCAAGATATGATTTCTACGTTCTATTTTTTAAGAAGTCAGAATACAAAAAAATTAAGAAAAGGAGATGAAATTAAGCTTGATATGTTCTTTGATAATAAAAGTTATCCTTTTAAATTACGTTTTTTAGGCTATGAAACATTAAAAACAAAATTTGGTAAGGTTAAAACACAAAAATTTAGACCATTAGTACAAGCAGGTAGAGTTTTCAAAGCTAAAGAAAGTGTTACTATTTGGATTTCAGCAGATGATAATAAAATTCCAATAAAAATGAAAGCCTCTTTAGCCGTAGGTTCTTTACGTGCAGAATTAGATGCTTATAAAGGATTAGCAAATCCTTTTGAAATAATAGTTGATTGAAAAAAAATATATAAGCTGTTTAAGAATTGTTAAAGTGAGAGAAAAAATACTATTTATTTGTACTTTTGCGCATAAACTCAAATTTAAAGCAGCTTTTTTTGAAAAAAATCATTTTTACATTCATTATTTTATGTCTTTTCTTTTCGTGTAAAAAAGAAAAGAAAGTAGTCGTGCAAGAGCCCGTTAAAATAGAAAAACCTAAACCTGTTATAGCTTACGGGTTTAATTTAGATAATTATAAGGTTATTAACGATACTATAAATAATGGAGAAAGTTTTGGCGTTATTATGGATAGACACCACGTAATGTACCCAAAAATTAATGAGATAGCGACTAAAATTAAAGATACTTTTGATGTAAGGAGAATACGATCTGGAAAGGCGTACACAATTTTAGCTTCAAAAGATAGTTTAGATCAGGCTCAAGTTTTTATTTACAAACATAATAAAGTAGAAGCTACAGTTATAGATTTTAAAGACTCAATAATATCTGCATATAAACATAGAAAAAAGATAAAAACTGTTGAAAAAGAAATAGCTGGTGAAATTTACTCTAATTTATCTGTAACAATGGATAGCCTACAGTTAAAACCAACGTTAACGAATACTGTAGCAGATATTTATGCTTGGACCTTAGATTTTTATCGTTTGCAAAAAGGAGATACATTTAAGTTGATATATGAAGAAAAGTTTATTAATGATACTACCTTTGTTGGCTATGGTAAAGTCAAAGCAGCTATTTTTAAACATAACGGAGAAGATTTGTATGCTTACAGATATGTAGCCGATTCAATAAAAAAAATTCCAGAGTATTACGATCAGGAAGGAAATATGCTAAGAAGAGCTTTTTTAAAATCACCAATTAAATTTCAATATCGAATTTCCTCAAGATATAATTTAAGAAGACGAATTAAGTTATATGGTAATAGAGTAAGACCGCATAAAGGAACTGATTTTGCTGCTAGGTACGGAACTCCTATTATGACAACAGCAAGTGGTACTGTTGTAGAATCAGCAAGAAGAGGAGGAAATGGTAATTATGTGAAAGTAAAACATAATAGTACCTATACAACACAATACTTACACATGAAAAGACGTAATGTTAGAGTAGGAGATTATGTGAAGCAAGGAGATATTATAGGTTGGGTTGGTATGACAGGGAATACAAGTGGTCCGCATGTTTGTTATCGTTTTTGGAAAAATGGACGACAAGTAGATCCATTTCGTGAAAAATTACCATCAGCAGAACCTTTAGACCCTAAAATAAAACCAACGTATTTAGAGTATATAAAACCACTTAAAAGACAGTTAGATAATATAAAATTACCACAACCTGAACCACTTTCATTTAAAGAAAAAGAAATTTTAGCTACTAATTAATTATGCCCTTACAAAATATAAACCCAAGAAAGACAAATGCTTGGGAGAAGTTAATAAAACATTTTAATGAAGCGAAAAATTATGAGCTAAAAGAACTGTTTCGTAAGAATAAAAACAGAAAAGATAATTTTTCTATTTTGTTAGATGAATTAAGTGTTGATTATTCTAAAAATAGAATAACTCAAGAAACAATCGACTTATTAATTTCTTTAGCAGAAGAAGTCGAATTAAAAGATGCTATTGAAAAATATTTTTCAGGAGACAAAATTAATGCTACGGAAAACAGAGCAGTATTGCATACAGCTTTAAGAAGTAGTACAGACCTACCCGTTTTTGTAGGAGGAAAAGATGTAAAGCCTAAAATTAAAACAGCTTTACGAAAAATGAAAGCTTTTAGTAATAAAGTTATTTCAGGAAAATGGAAAGGCTATACAGGGAAGTCAATAACAGATGTTGTTAATATAGGTATTGGAGGATCTGACTTAGGTCCAAAAATGGTTACAGAAGCATTACAGTTTTACAAGAATAAACTGAACATACATTTTGTGTCAAACATTGATGGAGACCATGTCTCAGAAACTCTTAAAAAAATAAACCCAGAAACAACACTTTTTATAATAGTTTCCAAAAGTTTTACAACACAGGAAACAATTAATAATGCTAATACAATAAGAGATTGGTTTTTAAAACATGCAACTGTTTTTGATGTTTCTAAACATTTTGTTGCTGTCTCTTGTAATACTGAAGCTGTTGATAGTTTTGGAATTGATAAAAAAAATATATTTCAAATGTGGGATTGGGTTGGTGGACGCTTTTCTCTCTGGTCAACCGTAGGTTTATCAATCTCTCTGTCTATAGGGTTTGAAAATTTTAAAGAATTATTAAAAGGAGCCGAAAAAATGGATGACCATTTTAAAACTACTGATTTTAATAAAAACATACCAATTGTCTTAGCTCTTTTAAGTATTTGGTATAATAATTTCTTCAATTCTGAAACCGAAATGGTACTGCCCTATAGTGAATATTTAGAAAAACTTCCAGCATATTTGCAACAAGCGGTGATGGAAAGTAACGGTAAAGATGTTGATAGAAACGGAAATAAAGTTGATTATCAAACAGGCACAATTGTTTGGGGTGGAACAGGTGTAAATTCTCAACATGCCTTTATGCAATTATTACATCATGGAACTAAATTAATACCTGTTGATTTTATTGGATTTAAAAAATCATTACATGGTTTAGAGGAGCATCAAGAGAGGTTATTAGCTAATTATTATGCGCAACAAGAAGCACTTGCATTTGGTAGAACAAAAGAAGAAGCGCACTTAGATTTAAAAGCAAAAGGTCAGTTAAGTCAAGTAAATACACTTTTACCTTACAAAGTATTTAAGGGGAATCGCCCTAGTAATTCTATAGTTTTTAAAAAACTAACTCCTTATTCTTTAGGAATGCTTTTAGCTATATATGAACACAAAATTTTTACTCAAGGAGTTATATGGAATATATTTTCATACGATCAATTTGGTGTAGAATTAGGAAAAGAACTAGCTCAAAAAAAACTTACAAACGATTAAGCTCTAGTTAATCGTATCTCTTATACTTTTTTTAACTTATATATAGATTTTCTTAACGATAACTTTAGGGGTTAAATTGTTGTTGTTCAGTGTCTGGAATCTTTTTTTAGATATGGTAAGGTCTTAATTTCTTGTTAAAACTTAACATTAAGTTAATATTAGCGCTAATGAAAAGCAGGATATTTGCACCTGCATTTAATAACAATTAGATTAAAAAATGAAAACATTTAAAAATGTATTACTTGTAGCTTTATTCTTTGTAACGGCTACGGTTTTAGGTCAAACAAAAATTACTGGTACAGTAGTTGACGAAATGGGGGAACCATTGCCAGGAGCTAATGTTGTAGTAAAAGGGACTACAAACGGATCTGCTACTGATTTCAATGGAAAGTTTATGCTAAACGCTAGTTCTAATTCAGGAATAGTAATAGTGTCATTTGTTGGGTATACTAACAAAGAAGTGTCTTTTTCAGGAGGGTCAGACCTAGGAAATATCGCTTTGGAACCATCTAACACTTTAGATGAAATTGTAATTATTGGTAAAGGAGTTATCGATTTAGCAGGGGGCAGGAAAACACCAGTTGCTGTTTCTACAATTAAGGCAGCAGAAATCCAAAAGAAGATAGGAACACAAGATGTTACTATGGCTTTAGTAAATACTCCTTCGGTATATGTTGCAGGTCACTCAGGAGGTTTTGGAGATTCAAGAATTTCCGTACGTGGATTTGATCAAACAAATACGGCGTTCTTATTAAACGGACAACCAATTAACGGTATGGAAGATGGTAAGATGTATTGGTCTAACTGGTCAGGAGTTAACGATATTGCTTCTGCAATACAGATTCAGAGAGGTTTAGGAGCTTCTAAATTAGCTATTTCTTCTGTTGGTGGTACAATGAACTTTGTAACTAAAACAACTGACAAGAAGGAAGGAGGATATTTTTATGCTGGTACAGCAAACGATAATTACTACAAGGTATCTGCTGTTTACAACACAGGTATGAGTGAAAGTGGATGGGGAACAAGTGTAATGCTTTCTCATTGGCAAGGAGATGGGTACTTTGATGGTACTAAAGGTCAAGGTCAAACTTATTTTATCTCTGTTGGTTATAAGCCAAATGATAAGCATAGTTTTAACTTCTTACTTACAGGAGCACCACAATGGCATGATCAAAATTTTGCTCAAAGTATTGAAACTTACTTAGATAAAGGAGTGAAATATAATAATAACTGGGGTACTTATAATGGTAAGTACATGACAGAGAGAAGAAACTTTTATCATAAGCCAGTTCTAAACTTAAACTGGGATTATAAAATATCAGAAGTGTCAAATTTATCTACTGTTTTATACGCTTCATTTGGTAGAGGTGGAGGAACAGGAAATAGAGGAGCTAGACAAAGAACTGCTGAGGGGCTTATAGATTATGATGCAATTTATGCAAATAACGCTGCTGCGGGAGGTGTAGGAATGTTTGGTAATGATACTTATATTACTAGGTCATCAGTTAACAATCATGCGTGGTATGGTTTAGTATCAAACTTCGAACATGATATTAATGATAATCTTACTTTCAATATAGGAGCTGATCTTAGAACATATTATGGAACTCACTTTAGGCAAGTAGCTGATTTTCATGGTTTAGACTCTTGGACTGAAGATAGAGATTTAAAAGATAATACTCACAATAGAGTTGGTCCTACTGTAGCTGTTACAGCTACTGAAAGCTTTGGTACTAACCCTTGGTCTGCAATGTTTAACGGAGCTGAGGAGAATCAGAGAATTGATTATGATAATAGTGAGAGAATTACTTACGGAGGAGTGTTTACTCAACTTGAATACTCAAATGATAATATGTCTGCTTTCTTTCAAGGAGCTATCTCTAATCAACAACACCAAAGATTTGATAGATACGATTATTTACCAGAGCATGAAGAATCTAAGAAAATTAACAACTTAGGCTATAATTTAAAGGCAGGACTTGGTTTTAAAATGTCTGAAAAAGGATCTTTCTACTTTAATACAGGTTATTACTCACGTCAACCTTACCATGATAATATTTTTAATAACTATGATAATTCTATCAATCCAAGTTCCCAAAATGAAGATATTTTTGGTTTAGAAATGGGGTATAGCTTTAAATCAGAATTCTTTAGTGCAAATGTTAACTTGTATAACACTATCTGGAAAAATAGAGTTGAAGCAACATCACGTTTAAGTGGTGGTGTTCTTACAACTACTGAAACAACAGGTCAAAGTCAGTATCATAAAGGAATTGAATTAGATTTTGTAGCTAAGCCATTACAACAATTAGATGTTAGAGGTTTTGTTTCATTAGGTGATTGGATATATTCAGGAGAGGTTACAACTAGAACATTAGATGAAGATAGAAATGTAACTGGAGCTAGTACAGTTGTAGATGTAGATGGAGGTAAAGTAGGTGATGCAGCACAGTTCACACTAGGTCTTGGTTTTGACTATTCTATTACAGAAAATTTAAGTATAGATTCAGATTATAGATTCTATGATAAATTATACGCCAACGTTGGTGCGGTTAAAGAAAACTTAGAGTTACCTTCTTATGGTTTATTAGATGCAGGAGTGTCTTATAAATTAAGATTAGGTGAAGGAACTAAATCTTTAGACTTTAGAGCAAACGTTAATAATGTTTTAGATAAAGAATATCTTACAGAATTAAGAACTAACAATCCAGTTGGAGCGGGAACAACTAATACATATAAAGGTATTGATACTAGTAACCAAGGTTATTTTGGTATGGGTACTACATGGAACTTCTCAGTAAGATATAACTTCTAATTATTTCAAATTAGAAATAAATTGAAAACCACCTCAAAAGAGGTGGTTTTTTTATGCAGAAAATTCAGTACTTTTACAAGTACAAAAAATTAACAAATCATGATGAAAAATTTGCACTCTTATTGGGCATATATTGTATTAGCAGTTTTAATATTTACGGTAGTAAATGCTATTATAGGCTTAGTACAAAAAAAAGAATTTACCCATAAAGAGTTCCGTTTAGGTTTATTTACTTTAATCACAACTCATATTCAATTATTAATAGGCTTAGGATGGTATTTTATGTCTCCTTGGTATCAAGCATTAAAAGCTAATGGAGGAGAGGTGATGAAAGAACCAGCAGCAAGATTATTGGCAATTGAACACCCATTAACTATGATTATTGCTATAGTGTTAATTACGATAGGATGGTCTAAACATAAAAAACAAGTAAAAAGCGAAGCCAAGTTTAAAACCTTTGCTATCTTTTACGGATTAGCGTTGTTATTAATTCTCTCAAGAATTCCTTGGAATAATTGGTTTTAAGATAAAATTATAGTCCCGCTTCCGCGGGATTTTCTATTTTTGCGGACTAGTAAGGTTTTAATAATGAAATCGGTATGTTTTTGTAACGGTTTTAGTTAGTTAAAAAAGAAACTAGTAAACAACAAAACAACTAAATAGAATGAAGGTTTTAAGTTATATTTTATCATCAATCTTTGCATTGGTGTTTTTCTCTTTACTATTAATTTTCCATCCAATACAATGGTTAGGGTTAAAACTCTTTGGTCAAGAAGGACACCAAAATGTAGTAAATATTATGAATTGGTTCCTAATAAAATCTTTATTGATTTTAGGAGTTCGAGTTGAGTTTGAAAACAAACACAAGTTGCCAAAAAACACAACGTTGATTTTTGTAGCAAATCATCAAAGTACATTTGATATTCCGCCAATAATTTGGTACCTTAGAAAACACTACCCAAAATTTGTATCAAAAAAAGAGCTAGGGAAAGGAATTCCCAGTATCTCTTTCAATTTAAAATATGGAGGAGCTGCTTTAATTGATAGGAAAGATCCTAAGCAAGCCTTATCTGAATTAGGTAAGTTCGCCAAACGAATTAATAAAAATAAATGGTCTGCCGCGATTTTTCCGGAAGGAACAAGAAGTAGAACAGGAAAACCAAAGGTATTCTCTGTAAACGGGCTTAAAATGATAGCTAAATACAATCCACAAGCTTATATCGTTCCGTTATCAATAAATAATTCGTGGAAAGTATTTAAATACGGAAAATTTCCATTAGGAATAGGAAGTCCTATAAAGATCCAGACTCACGAACCTATAAAAGTAGATAGCTTACCGTTTGATGAGTTAATTACCAAAGTGGAAGCAACAGTTAAATCTGGAATACACTAAAAACAAACAACAATAAATATAACCCTTAAATTTTATTATGTCATTACAAAACATACGAAAGGAAGTAATGCAAACGCTGGAAAAAAATATAGACAGTTTTGTAGACAAATTCTTAATGCCAATTGAAAAAATTTGGCAACCAACCGATTTTTTACCTAATTCTCAAAAAGATTCTTTTATTGATGAAGTAAAAGAAATTCAAGAAATTTCAAAGGAGCTTGACGATGATTTTTGGGTGGTTTTAGTAGGTGACACAATCACTGAAGAAGCTTTACCAACCTATGAATCATGGTTGTTAGATTTAGATGGAGTAACACAACAACCAGACAATGGTTGGGCAAAATGGATTCGTGCTTGGACAGCTGAAGAAAATCGTCATGGAGATGTGTTAAATAAGTATTTATATCTTTCAGGAAGAGTAAATATGCGTGAGGTAGAAGTATCTACACAGCATTTAATTGCTGATGGATTTGATATCGGTACAGCAACAGATCCGTATAAAAACTTTGTCTACACTAGTTTTCAAGAGCTAGCAACGTATATTTCGCACTTAAATGTAGCAAAAATAGCGAAAAAGAAAGGGCACAAAGCTTTGGCAAAAATGTCTCGAATTATTGCGGGAGATGAAATGCGTCATCACCTAGCGTATACAGAGTTTGTAAAGGAAATCTTCAAGATTGACCCAAGTGAAATGATGTTGGCATTTCAACACATGATGAAACACAAAATAGTTATGCCTGCAATGCATTTAAGAGAATCATTTGGGGAGAAAGGAAGTCTGTTTGACGATTTTTCAACCGTTGCGCAACGAATAGGTGTATACACCGGCTTTGACTATGTTGATATTGTGAGAAAACTAAATGAAGCTTGGGAAATAGATAAGATTACTAATTTAACTTCAGAAGCAGAAAAAGCACGAGATTTCTTAATGAAGTTACCAGATAGAATGTATCGAATCACAGAACGTATTGTAGTACCAGATACTAAGTTCAATTTTAAATGGATGATTCCTGCATAAACTGATTAAGTAGCGTCATTACGAACGGTAGTGAAGTAATCTTCTGGTTTATGGTTATTCTACAAACAGATTACTTCGTCATAAATTCCTCGTAATGACGTTATTTTTTAATAACAAAGGCATCTCTGTCATCTAAAAAACAAAATCGATCACGAATTTTTGCTTGCTCTTGTTTGTTTAGTTCAATAATCAATATTTCCTCAGTTCCTAGATTATTTTTGACTAAACAATTGCCTAGAGTATCGTAACAAGCCGTATTTCCAATATATTCATAACCGTTAGCGTCTACACCTACTCTATTTACTCCAATCGTATAACTCATATTTTCAATAGCACGCGCTTTTAATAAGCTGTCCCATGCTTCAATACGCGGTTTAGGCCAACTTGCCACATAGAGTAATAAATCGTAATTTTCAGTATTTCTGGCCCATACAGGAAAACGTAAATCATAACATATCAACGGACAAATTCTCCATCCTTTATAGTCAATTATAATTCTTTCAGTTCCTGCAGAAAATACTTCATGTTCGCCTGCTAGCGTAAACGTATGTTTTTTGTTATACGAATCTATTTTTCCTGAAGGATGCACAAATAATAAACGATTGTAAAAATTATTATTTTCACTAATAATTATACTTCCAGTAATAGCAATGCTCTTTTCTTGTGCTAAATTTTGCAACCATTGTACTGTTTCTCCTTCCATAATTTCAGCAACTGCTGAAGCATTCATGGTAAAACCTGTAGTAAACATTTCAGGTAAAACGATTAAATCAATCTCGTCTGATAAACCATTGATTTTTTTTTCAAATCGTTTTCTATTTTCTGTTGGATTTTCCCAAACCAAATCCGATTGAATCAAAGCTACTTTTAAAGTATTCGTTGTGTTCATAATCATATATTGTCTGTACTATCAAAAGTAGGATAAAAATTGTACTTTGCTTACAAGAAAACCAAGGTATGCAGTCTTTTATCTCAGAAACGTTAGATACTATTTTACAAAACACCAAATCGTTTGAAAATGTTGTGTTTATATTGCCTTCACAAAGGGCAGGAGTTTTTGTAAAAGAAACGTTTAAAAAGAAAATTTCGGCAGGTTTTTTACCAGAGATTATCAATATTGGTGATTTTGTTGAAGAAATTTCAGAAATGAAAAAGGTAGACTCCGTCCAGCTCCTTTTTCATTTTTATACAATTTATAAAAAACAAGAAGAAACCCCAGATTCTTTTGATGTGTTTTCATCATGGGCATTTACGGTGTTGCAAGATTTTAATGATATCGATCAGCATTTGATTAACACACGAGAAATATTTGTGTATTTGCGAGACATTCATCGCTTACGAAAATGGTCAGTAAAGGGAGAGTTTCAAGAAACTGAATTAATGAAAGATCATTTTGCTTTCATGGAAAAGTTGAATAAATATTACGATACTTTTTATCAGTTTTTACTTGAAAATAATATCGGATACCAAGGGGTTTTATATAGAGAATCAACTAAAAAAGTAACGGATTTTATCCATAGAAATCAACAGAAAAAATACTTTTTTATCGGGTTCAACGCATTAAATGCAGCGGAAGAGTTCTTGTTTGAACAATTTTTATTAAACGGAAAAGCAGAAGTTTATTGGGATGTTGATCAAACATTTTATGAAAGTCAGCATCAAGCAGGAAGTTTTTTAAGGAAATATAAAACCCGTTGGAAATACTATCAGCAGAACCCAATTAAAACGATTAAAGAATATTTTTCTGAAAAGAAACATATTGAGGTTATCGGAGCTTCAAAAAACATCACGCAGATAAAATATGCAGGAGAGATTTTAGCTAAACTTCCTAATTACAACAATACAGCATTGGTTTTGGCAGATGAAACTTTGTTGCCAATTACCTTAAATTCATTACCCGTAACTGTAAATGCAGTTAACATTACAATGGGATACCCTTTAAAAGATGTGCCTACTACAAGTTTAGTATTTGCTATTTTCCATCTATTTATAAATCAAGAAAAGTTAGAAAAGAAGAAAGAAAATCTTTTTTATCATAAAGATGTAATTCGATTAGTAAAAGATACCACCATTTATCGATTATTACAGATTGATGAGCAAACTAATATAGCCGATACACTTTCAGAAGCGATTGCTAAAGAAAACAATACGTTTGTTGGTCAAGAAGAGGTTGTAACATTTTTGTCTGTTGTAAGTGAAGAAATAAAGAAAACTATAACGACAATTTTTAATCCGTTAGTATCAATTAGTGAGTTTTTAAACAGAATTATAGAGTTAATTAACTTGTTGAAGGAAAATACTAACGAGTTAGAAAAAGAGTACTTATTCCGATTTTATACTGCATTTACTCAGTTACAAAACTTGCATAATGAGTTTGGTTATGTACAAGATTTAAAAACCTTACATCAGTTTTTTAGACAACTAATACAATCGGAAAGTTTATCATTTCAAGGAGAACCTTTACAAGGGTTGCAGTTAATGGGAGTATTAGAAACACGTGTATTAGATTTTGAAAATGTTATTATAACTTCTGTGAATGAAGGAGTTTTGCCTGCCAATCAGCAACAAAACACGTTTATTCCTTTTGATGTAAAGATTGAATTTGGGTTGCCAACCTACAGAGAAAAAGATGCGCTATTCTCCTACCATTTTTTCCGATTGTTACAACGTGCTAAAAACATTTACATTTTGTACAATACAGAGCATGATGTATTTGGAAGCGGAGAAAAAAGTCGTTTTGTAACGCAGTTAGAAATGATGCGAGACGATATTACCGAAAAAATAGTGAGTCCTAAAGTAGTAACATCGCCTGTTCAATTGAAAGAAATTCAGAAGGATGAAAAAGTTCTTGAACGCTTACAAGAATTAGCTCAAAAAGGGATTTCTCCATCAGCATTAACCAATTATTTGTACAATCCGATTGCCTTTTACAAACAGAAAATTTTAAAAATTAATGAACTAGACGACGTTGAAGAAACAGTTGCTGCAAATACGCTGGGAACTGTTGTGCATGATATCTTAGAAGAATTATATAAACCCTTTGAAGGAAAATATTTGCAATTAGGAGATGTTGAAAATATGCAGAAGAAAACCAAAGAACTCGTAACTTTTTATTTTTCAAAACATTTTAAAAACGGAGATTTAACTACAGGAAAGAATCGATTAATTTTTGAAGTTGCAAATCGTTTTGTAGAGAATTTTTTACTAAAGGAAAAACAATTGCTGAAAGATGAGAATAACCAACTAAAAATAATTGCTACTGAGCAGGAATTGTCTTCAGAAATAAAGGTTGAAGGAATTGATTTTCCAATAAAAATAAAAGGAATTGTCGATCGAATTGATGAACTCAACGGTGTTACTAGAATTATTGATTATAAAACAGGAATGGTTGATAGCACGAACTTAAAAGTACTCGACTTTGAAGTGATACGCGATTTAAAATACCACAAAGCCATTCAGGTAATGTTATATGCGTTTTTATATACTCAACACACACAATTTAATTTTGAGAAACGATTGGCAGCAGGAATTATCTCCTTCAAAAACTTAAAAAGTGGCTTTTTACAGATGAATTTCTCATCTAATTATCGAAAACCTGATAACGCTATTACAGAAGAAAGATTAGAAGAATTTATAGCAGAAATAAAGAATCTGTTAACGGAATTATACGACCCGACAATCAATTTTATTGAGCCTACCGATTTACCTTATTAAATCTTTAAATAAACAATTTCCCAATCTTGGTCGTTACTTGTGTAGGTTTTTAAAATTCTAAAACCAATCGCTTTATGTGCATTGATAGATCGAGTGTTTTTCTTATCAATTTCAGTAATGATAGAATCGTATATTTCAGAGAATTCTTCTTTCATTTTAGTATATAAACCTCTAAAAATTCCCTTTCCTCGGTAATGCTTGTCTATACAAACTTGCCCCATTAAAATATAAGGTTTAGCACCCTCTGAAGTAGTGTCTATTTCATCAAACATAGGAATGAGAATAGGGATGTCATTTCTGAAAATTTTAGACATGGATAAAGCATAACCAACAACAAGTCCGTTACTTTTTGCAATAATATGCGGATGTACATCATTCATTTTTTGCAGTAATTCCAAATCATGATGAACGGTAACAAAACCTTGTTCTTTTTTGTCTATTTCTGATAAATTACCAGGCAAGTTCTGTTGTTGCAACTTCAATATTTGAAGCAATTCTGTTTGATTAGAAGCTGTGGTAAACTCAATCATAATTTTAAAAATAGTGGAGCATATCGGAGTCGAACCGATGACCTTTTGACTGCCAGTCAAACGCTCTAGCCAACTGAGCTAATGCCCCAATAAAGATTGTTATGCATTTACATTATTAGAAATGATTTATTACCAAATATAGTGTTTTTAAGGGTGCGCATTCACCCAAACTCCACCATCTTCAAAAAATTCTTTTTTCCAAATAGGAACTGCTTCTTTTAAGGTATCTATAGCATATTGGCAAGCTTCAAAAGCCGCTTTTCTATGTGGAGAAGAAACAGTAATAATTACAGGAACATCACCAATCGTTAACAAGCCTTCCGCATGGTGAATAGCAATTTTTGTTACACTAAACTTTCCCAAAACTGCATCCGCAATTTTTTGCATTTCCTTAATTGCCATGGGCTTGTAGGTAGAAAAATCTAGTTGAGTTACTTTTTTGTTTTGTGTAGCATTTCTTACAGTACCTACAAAAACAGCGATTCCACCACAAGAAGGATCAGCTACAAAATCGTAACATTCCTGTAAATTAAGTTTTTCAGAAGTTATTTTTATAGATGTTGTGTTCATATTAATAAGCATGTAAGTTTAACAAAGATATAAGATTGAAAGCTCAAAAAGAATAGAAACCAATCAGATTTAAATAATTATTTTTGTTTGCTGAAACAGAACACAACTTAAAATGAAAACATTGAACGATTTCAATTTCGAAAATAAAAAAGCATTAATTCGCGTAGATTTTAATGTGCCTTTAAACGATAGTTTTGAAGTAACAGACGATACAAGAATCCAAGCAGCAAAACCAACGATTATTAAAATATTAGAAGATGGTGGTAGCTGTGTGTTAATGTCGCATTTAGGGCGTCCGAAAGGAAAAGAAGATCAATTTTCGTTACGTCATATTGTTAGCAAGGTAACAGAAGTGTTAGGTGTACAAGTGAAGTTTGTTGATGATTGTATTGGTTCAGTAGTTGAAGAAGCAGTAACTAATTTAAAAAGCGGAGAAGTTTTATTGTTAGAAAACTTACGTTTTTATACAGAAGAAAAAGCGGGAGATGTTGCTTTTGCTGAACAATTAGCCAAATGGGGAGATGCGTATGTAAATGATGCTTTTGGTACAGCACACAGAGCACATGCATCTACTGCGATTATCGCACAATTTTTTCCAGAAAATAAATGCTTCGGAAATTTATTAGCAACTGAGATTGAAAGCATCGATAAGGTATTAAACAATTCAGAGAAACCAGTGACCGCTATTTTAGGAGGGGCGAAAGTGTCGTCTAAAATTGGTGTGATTGAAAATATTATTGAAAAAGTAGATCACATTATTGTTGGTGGTGGTATGACGTTTACGTTTATCAAAGCTTTAGGAGGTAAGATAGGAAACTCATTAGTTGAAGAGGATAAATTAGAGTTAGCATTAGAAATTTTAGCGAAAGCAAAAGAGAATAATACAGAAATCCATTTACCAGTAGATGCTGTTATTGCAGATGCTTTTTCAAACGATGCGAATACGCAAGTAGTAGATACAAACGAAATTCCTGATGGATGGATGGGATTAGATTGTGGATCTAAAACCGTTGAAAAGTTTGCTGAAGTTATCGCAAAATCAAAAACAATTTTATGGAATGGTCCTTTAGGAGTTTTTGAAATGGAAAAGTTTGCACAAGGAACCATTGGTTTAGGACATGCTATTGAAGAAGCAACTAAAAATGGAGCGTTCTCACTTGTAGGTGGTGGAGATTCGGTTGCTGCGGTAAAACAATTCGGATTTGCTGATAAAGTGAGTTATGTATCTACAGGTGGAGGAGCAATGTTAGAAATGCTAGAAGGACAAACCTTACCTGGTATTGAAGCAATTTTAAAATAATTCGTCATTTCGAGTGGTAGCGAGAAATCTCATAAAGGAGTAACTTTTTAAATTAAAGATTTCTCAATTGTACCTCTTTCGAAATGATCATTGGTTTACAGTAAATCTTTAATAATTACAGAATAAATGAAATACACAACACTACCCAATACCGATGTAAAAGTTTCTGAAATTTGTTTAGGAACAATGACATGGGGTCGACAGAATACGGAAGCAGAAGGTCATGAACAAATGGATTACGCTTTAGAGAAAGGGGTAAACTTTTTTGATACGGCGGAACTATATTCTGTACCAGCAACACCAGAAACATACGGAGCAACAGAAAAAATTATTGGTTCTTGGTTTAAGAAAACAGGAAACAGAGAAAAAGTAGTGTTAGCGTCTAAAATTGCTGGAGGAGGCGATTACACAGCTCATATTAGAACAGGTGGCTTCAATAGAAAAAATATATCAGAAGCTATAGAAGGTAGCTTGAAACGGTTACAAACAGATTACATCGATTTATATCAATTGCATTGGCCAGATCGTGGAGTAAACTGTTTTGGAGTACGTGATTATCCGTATAAAACTTCTGCAGAAGAAGCTGAAAAGCATTTAGAGATTTTAGAAACTTTGAATGACTTCGTAAAACAAGGAAAGATAAAACATGTAGGTTTGTCTAACGAAACTCCTTGGGGAACGATGAAATATCTGCAAACAGCAGAACAGCATGGTTTACCAAGAATGGTTACGATTCAAAACTCATATTCATTAATTCATAGAGGATATGAGGTAGGAATGTCTGAAGTTTCTATGAGAGAAAATATTGGTTTGTTAGCGTATTCTCCATTAGCACAAGGAGTATTAACAGGAAAATATATTGATGGTAAAACTCCAGAGGGAGCGAGAGGAACTTTATTTCCAAGGTTTATAGCAAGATATAAAAATGAAGGTTCAGAAAAAGCAGTTTTAGAGTACAAAAAAATAGCTAATAAACACGGATTAACATTAACAGAGTTGTCTTTAGCATATATTAATCAGTTACCATTTGTAACGAGTAATATTATTGGAGCTACGAAAATGAGTCAGTTAAAAGAGAATATCAATTCTATTAATATTGAACTGTCTGATGAGATTTTAGCAGAGATTGAAGCGGTGCATACAATGATTCCTAATCCAGCACCGTAATGTAAATAGAATTAAGACAAAAAAATCCGAAGTAATCTTACTTCGGATTTTTTATTTTTTGTTTAAAACTATTCTTCAACTATTTTAAAAGAAGAAGCTTTAAATCGGTTATTTTCGATTTTTCCAATAACTTCTGCTTTTCTAACTACATTACAAAAACCGATATTTTTATCATGGGCATCACCATAATCATCTATGTGTGCACCATCAATAAAATAGGCTTGTCCATCTATTTTTACAGCTAAATCACACCCATGTTGGCTGTCTAAACCAAACTTACATTGACCGCATGAAGCTTCTGCTATTTGTGTTTTTTCTTTTGAGGTACTGCAGGAAGCGATTCCTAAGAATACTAAAATTAATAATTTTTTCATGTTATGAATTTGTGAAAATAAGTATAAAAAAACCAGAATATATATTCTGGGTTTAGTTATTATATTTGAATTTCCTAGCTTTCTTCTTCACCTACAAGTTCTCCTTGTGTGGTTACAGATCCAGTAGTTGCGTTTCCATATACAGGAGTTTCATTTCTTAAAATGTCAATTACTCTAGCAAAATTATCTGCTGTCATATATGGAGTTTCCTGTCTTTTCCCCTGAAATGTCGTAAAGTAAAACTTACCCAAATCAATTTTAGGATCCCATAAAGCTTGATATTCTTTTAGTTTTGTCCATCCTGTTGTTCCTTGTGCATAATGTGGCATAATATGTTAGTTTGAGGTTAATAGTAGTGTAAAACTATCAAAAAACACAACTAACAAAGGTTACCTATTCCCCGTTTTTCATAGGGGATATACTCCTAATTTTTTAAGGATAAAATGACTTATTTACTAGATGATATAATTAGTATCCTATTTTTCCTCTAACTCTCTGTAGCACATCTTTGGCAATTAAACGAGCTTTTTCTGCTCCTACAGCTAAAGCTTCATCAATTTCATGACGGTTTTCCATATAGTGGCTATATTTAGTACGTACATCAGCAAATTTTTCTACAATTAATTCATAAAGAGCTTGTTTTGCATGTCCGTATCCATAACCTCCATTTTCATAATTAGCACGCATTTCGCTAATTTGCTTCTCTGAAGCTAACAATCTATATATAGCAAAAACATTGTCACTATCTGGATCTTTTGGATCTTCTAACGCTTTACTATCCGTTTGAATAGCCATAATTTGCTTACGTAACTTTTTGTCTGGTAAGAAAATATTAATAAAGTTATTTCGAGATTTACTCATTTTTTCGCCATCAGCGCCAGGTACTAGTTTTGTGTTTTCATTTATCTTGGCTTGAGGTGGAACCAAAGTTTCACCAACAATATTATTGAATCTATTAGCTACATCACGTGTCATTTCTAAATGCTGTAACTGATCCTTTCCTACAGGAACAACTTCAGCATCGTACAGCAAAATATCCGCAGCCATTAACATAGGGTAGGTAAATAAACCAGCATTAACGTCTGCTAAACGATCAGCTTTGTCTTTAAAACCATGTGCTAAGGTTAAACGTTGGTATGGAAAAAAACAGCTTAAATACCAAGTTAATTCAGTAACTTCAGGAATGTCACTTTGACGATAAAATACGGTTTTATTAATATCAATACCACAAGCAAGCCAAGTAGCTGCAACACTATAAGTGTTTTCGCGTAATTCATTCCCATCTTTAATTTGGGTTAAAGAGTGCATATCTGCAATAAATATAAATGATTCGTTTTTAGAATCATTAGCCATTTCAATTGCAGGTAAAATTGCTCCTAATAAATTTCCTAAATGTGGGGTTCCTGTACTTTGTACTCCTGTTAAAATTCTTGACATAAGTCTGTTTTGAAATATTATTAATAAGTGCTTGCTTAAGTCAACAAAAATAAGCTTAAAATTTATCAAACAAAAGAAATTACTACTTTCGCATTTTAAACGAGTTTGGGTTTTTAAATTCCTCAAAAAAGAAAAAGAAAAATAAGGTTAGTTGGTTAATTATAAATTTTAAAAATTTGAAATACATATATTTTCCTATTCGTTTTATTTGGCGTGTTTGGTTTTACACGTTAATAGTAGTTTCCATACTAATAATGTTACCTTTCTTACTAGTCTTAACTTCAGATGAGAAGTATTACCCTGCTTTTTGGAAAATGGTTAGAGTTTGGGCTTTCTTTTTAATTTATGGAATGGGGTTTCGATTAAATATAGAAAGGGAACAGGAAATAAACTGTAATGAGAGTTACATGTTTTGTAGCAATCATGCATCATTTATTGATCCGTGGGTGTTAATAGCAATGAGTAAAAATCCAATAGTTTTTGTAGGGAAGAAAGAATTAGCAAAATTTCCAATTTTTGGTTTTTTTTATAAAAAAGTCGTTATTGTAGTTGATAGGAGTGATTTAGAAAGTAGAAAAAAAGTATATGAAGAAGCCAATAAGAGATTAAAAAATGGAACAAGTATTGCTATTTTTCCTGAAGGTTTAGTGCCAACAGAAGATGTAGTTTTAGCACCTTTTAAAAATGGAGCATTCAGTTTGGCTATTGAGCATCAAATACCTATTGTACCTCAAGTTTATTATGACGGGAAGCGTTTATTTTCATGGGATTTCTTTAAAGGGTCACCAGGTGTACTACGAGTAAAACAATGTAAATTCATAGAGACAAAAAATTTAATTACTCAAGATAAGAACAAGTTAAGGGAGCAGACTTATAATATAATATACAATGAATTAATTAATGATGAGTTGTATATGAAAGACACAAATCGTTCCATTCATGAAAGAAAGTTTAAATAACCATTACAGCAAAAAAGAGGAAAGATTAAACATACTTACTCATGGTTTTGGGCTATTGTTAAGTATTATAGCCTTACCTTTTCTGGTACATAAATCATTCAATTACGATGGCTTATGGCAGATGGTCAGTTTTTTAATTTATGGATTTAGTTTAATAATTCTATATGCAGCATCTACCTTTTATCATGCAGCTAAAAAACCTAAGCTAAGACGAAAACTAAATATTTTTGATCATGCAGCTATTTATGTGTTAATAGCAGGAACTTATACTCCCTTTTGTCTGGTTACTTTGTCAGGAGAATTAGGTTGGTATATGTTTATCTTTGTTTGGGTGTTTGCATTTATAGGTGTTATATTAAAATTCTTTTTTACAGGGAAGTTTGATAGGCTTTCTACAGCATTGTATTTATTAATGGGTTGGCAAGTAGTTTTTTTGATAAAACCATTAATGGAAAGGTTGCATGAAGATGGGGTAATGTATCTTTTTCTTGGAGGTGTTTTTTATACCGTTGGAGCTATCTTCTATTCTATAAAAAAATTGAGCTATAATCACGCAACATTTCATGTTTTTGTTTTGCTTGGAAGTTTATCTCATTTCACATGTGTTTTGTTTTTTGTTTAGTTTTAATGTTAAAAAAATAAATAAAAAATCATTTTAAAGTTAAATTTATATTAATTGGTAATTTATTATTTATATTGGTTACTATTGTATTAATTTAATTTGTTTTGTAGTTGTAGGTTTGTTAAGTAATTTAAAATCAATCAATTATGAAACAAAAAAATATTTTGTTCCCCTTCTTCTTTTTGTTGTTTTTCTGTGTTGAGGTTATGTTGGCTCAAGACTGTAAAGTTACAATTGAAAATCAAAAGGTATTTTCAAAATACCCTGAATCAAAGAAAGAGTTTGAGAGGTTCAACCACTACACAAAAAAAGTAGTTAGTAAAAAGCAAATTTCGCAATCAAATAGAGCGGGAGAAACGTACATCATTCCAGTAGTAGTACATGTTTATGGTGCTACTCAGCATGGATTAACTGTAACTTACGATAAGATAAAAGTAGCATTAGATAAGTTAAATGAAGATTTTAATGGACTAAATGATGACTTTAATACGGTAGACCCTGTTTTTTCTGGTAGAAGAGGTACACTTAGTATACGGTTTGCATTAGCTAAGATAGATCCTAATGGAGGGAGCACTAATGGTGTTGTATTCCACCCAGAAAAGGCTGGTTATGGGAATGGAGGTGGTTATGATGCTCAAATAGCTGCAGATGCCTGGGATAATTATAAGTACATGAATGTATATATTATGGGAGACTTATATGCAGATGGAAGTTCGACAAACTCAGGAGTTGCATGGTATCCTAACACAGCAATGTCTAATAATAATACAGCAAGAGTAGTTTATAATGGACGTTATATTCATGGAAATACCAATAAAGAGTTTGCATCAGTATTAACCCATGAGTTTGGTCACTGGTTAAATCTTATTCATACATTTGAAGGGGGTTGTAATGATCCCAATGGAGATTATGTAGATGATACTCCAAAAGAAGACACTAACTCAGGAGATGATGGTTGTAATGTTGGTGCGAGTGATTGTGGTAATTTAATTAACTATGAAAACTATATGGGCTATGATTCCGCATCAGGTTGTGCAAAAATGTTTACACAAGGGCAAATAAATAGAATGTTAGTAGCATTAGATCATCCAGCTCGTAAACCCTTATGGCAACCATCTAACTTAGTAGCTACAGGAGTTAATTTGTCAGGAGGTTCACTTGTGGTAGATAATAATAAAGTTGAAGAAGCACTAACAAATAACGGTACAATTGTTAATGAAGTAAAGCACATTACATTAGAGGGAGGAACATTTGCTGTTGGATCTGGAAACCTGTCTCTTGGTACTCATTTTGACTTAAATCTTCCACAAGGAATATCAGCACAAATTTCGGTAGTTAATAACAGAAAGTTAAGTGTAAATTTTACAGGTAAAGCTCTGAACCATGTAAAAGCAAATAATTCAACCGGAATTATAACATTTAAAGATGCTGCAATTTCGGGAGGTACAACAGCCTTAAACTCAAATAAAGTAGCTTTTGAGTTTAGTTTTTATGACCCTTACAAAATAGTATATGTAGATAACCAGGATTATACCGCGAACTCAGGTAGTACTTGGACGTTTTTTAGGATAGAAGGAGCAGAAAATGATAATGCTTTCGGAACTTTTTTTGAAAACAACGCACTAAAATTGGAAACGTATCAAAAAGCGTTGGTATGTCAACCAGGAACAAGAAACCCAATACCATTAACACTCAATACTGAAATTAACCAGCAAAGTTCATGGGTGTCAGGAGGGGCTTACCCCGATTTGCATGTGATTAGAGATGTAAATTATACAGCTTGGGATGGTAAAACGGCATATATAGGGTTTCAATTTCAACTATATCCAGGAAAGTTAAATTATGGATGGTTTAGAGTACAAGTGAATAATAATGGTTCTTCCTATTCACTTCTAGATTATGCGTATAGTACAGAACCCTATGGAGAAATTAAAGCAGGAAGTAAAGTTTATGGAGGTCAACCAACGTGTAATGATGGTATTCAAAATGGAGATGAAACTGGTGTTGATTGTGGTGGTACTTGTGAGCCATGTAACGTAGCTATTACTTACTGTGATTCTAATGGTAAAAATGCTAACGATGAATTTATTAGTAGAGTACAATTACATACAATAGATAATAGTTCTTCTAGTTCAAGCAATGGGTATGCTGATTATACAGCTTCTATATCTACTAATTTATTAAGGGGAGATAGTTATTCAGTAACAATAACTCCGAGTTGGAGAACAACAAAATATTCTGAAGGTTATAGTGTTTGGATTGATTATAATAAAAATGGAGATTTTACAGATCCAGGTGAACTGGTTTGGAGTAAATCAGCGTCTAAAGATAATATAGTTTCTGGACAATTTACTGTGCCTAACTCGGCAGTATTAGGAGATACTAGAATGAGGGTCTCAATGAAGTATAATGGTATAGCAACATCTTGTGAGTCTTTTAGTTATGGAGAGGTTGAGGATTATAAAATAATAATATCTGAGAATTCTTTGCCAACATGTAATGATGGTGTTCAAAACGGTGATGAAACTGGTGTTGATTGTGGAGGTTCATGTTTGCCTTGTGATACCACAGATAATATTGTATATGTTGATATAGATGACCTTACAGTCAGATCAAATGATACTTGGAAATTTTTTAGAATCGAATCAGGTGATGATACAGATTATGGTGCTTGGTATACAGGTAATACTTTACGATTAGTAACTTACGGTAAAGAATTGGTATGTAATGGAGTGAGTAATGAAGTGTCGTATTTAGAAGAAGGAGTAGTAATTGGAAGTTCAAGTAATTTCGTAACAGATTCACATAGTTTTTTAGTTAGTTCTTCTGATTATACTCTATGGGATGGAAAAACAGGATTTATAGGTTTTTCTTTTAAAATAAATGGAAATACACATTATGGATGGTTTCATGTTTCAGTAGCAAGTAATGGGCAATCTTACACACTAACAGATTATGCCTATAATAAAGTGGCAAACTTGCCAATTACAACCGTAAACAGAATTGGAGCTGTTGGAGCTCGTTATAATGAGTTAAGTAAAAATGTTACGCTTTATGCTGCACCAAACCCTTTTGAATCACAAACAAAAATTAACCTTTCAGGTTTTTCTAAAAAAGAGGATATACAATTACATGTATACGATTTATTGGGGAGACATATTTATACTGAAAAGGTTAATTCCTCCTCAACATATGTAGTGATTGATGAAAGCATCTTAAAAAAAGAGGGGATGTATTTGTTGAAAATACAATCAGGAGAAGAAATAAAAACACTTAGTATTTTAAAAAAATAAAAAGATTATTAAAATAAAAAATGGTAAAATCATCTATTTTTAGATGGTTTTACCATTTTTTATACGGTAATTTACTTAGGTTAGAATTATAGTATTTAGCATCTCCAGTAACTTCTTTACCTAACCATTCAGGTTTTGTAAAACTTTCATTTTCATTTTCTAACTCAACTTCAGCAATAAGCAATCCATCATTATCCCCTAAAAATTCATCTACTTCAAAAATATGATTGTCAATTTTTACTAAATATCTATATTTCTCAATACTACCTTTTTCACATAAATCAAAAAGACTCTCAGCTTCTTTCTTATCAATTTCTTTTTCCCATTCAAATCGAGTAGTTCCATTAGCACTTGATGCCCCTTTGATAGTTAAAAAACCAGTATTATCTTTTAAGCGAACTCGTACTACTCTTTTTTTATCTGAATTTAAAAAACCTTGTTTTATGTAGTTTTTTTGAAAAGCTTCTTGTTTAAAGTCTGTAGATTTTACCAAGAATTTTCGCTCTATCTCTGTTGCCATACTAAAGGAATCAATTTTACACGAATGTACTATTTTTGTTGGTATTATTGGTATATCTTTGATTAATGATTTTAATAGTTAAACTTGGTTAAATGGCAGTAGTTACTACAAAAGCCATTGTTTTGAGTTCTCTTAAATATGGAGATACTAGTTTGATAGTAAAATGTTTTACTTTACAAGAAGGAGTAAAATCGTACATGATAAAAGGAGTGCTAAAATCAAAAAAAGGAAAGTTAAAACCTGCGCACTTTCAACCATTAACACAGCTAAACCTTACGGCAAACCATAGTAATAAAAGCTCATTGCATTCTATTAAAGAAGTGCAAGTGATTCATTCGTATGAAACTATTTATACTTCTGTTGTTAAGCAAACAATTGTATTATTTTTATCTGAAGTGTTATCATATATTCTACAAGAAGAGGAAGAAAATAATCCTTTATACAGTTATATTGAAACTTCTATAATTTGGTTAGATACACATAATGAGGTTGCAAACTTTCATTTACTATTTTTATTAAATTTATCTAGGTATTTAGGTTTTTATCCAGATACAACCAATATTGATAAAACAGCATTTAATTTGTTAGAAGGAGGTTTTACCGATACGGAATATGAAAAGCTAACTCTATCGGGAAAAAAATTACTTCTTTTTAAAGGTATATTAGGCATAAATTTTGATGCAATAAATTCAATTTCTTATTCAAAAAAAGAAAGACAAACTATTCTCCGAATTATAGTTCAATATTATGAATTACATTTGGAAGGATTTAGAAAACCTAAATCATTAGATGTTTTAGAAACCGTGTTTAATTAATATGAAAAACATAATTACTGTATTTTTTTTACTTTTAACTGTTACAATCTTTTCTCAAACTATTACTGTAATTGATGCTGAAACAGGAAAACCTGTAGAAGCTGTTGCAGTTTTTAATAAAAACAAAACAACATCTGCAATAAGTAATGAATTAGGTAAAATTGATGTCTCTAATTTTAAAAAAAATGAATTGCTTACGTTTGCTCATGTATCTTATGCAGGATACCAAGAAAAAATATCTGTAATAAAAAAGAATAATTACCACGTATATTTATCAAAAAACTCAGAACAGTTAGATGAGGTAGTTGTTTCTGTTTTTAAGAACAGAGAAAAAACCAACCGTATAGCAGAGCAAATAGCAGTGGTGTCTTCAAAAGAAATAGAAAAACTATCTCCACAGACTTCAGCAGATTTATTAGCGAGTGTACCTGGAATTAAAGTTCAAAAATCACAATTTGGAGGAGGGAGTCCTGTTTTACGTGGAATGGAAAGTAATCGAGTTCTTTTGGTGGTTGACGGTGTTCGTATGAATAATGCAATTTATAGAAAAGGACACTTACAAAACTCAATTACAGTAGCTCCAAACTTATTAGATAGAACAGAGGTTGTTTTTGGTCCGTCATCAGTAATTTATGGTTCAGATGCATTAGGTGGTGTAATTCACTACTATACTAAACCCCCGAAGTTATCAGAAAAAGGAAGTGAAATTAAAGGAAATACATTTTTAAGATATAGTTCAGCAAACAATGAAATAACTAATGTAGCTTCTGCTGAATTAAGATTTAAAAAATGGGCGTCTTTTACAAGTGTAGCTCATAGTAATTTTGGAGATTTAAAGATGGGAGAAAACCGTTCTCATGGTTTTGAAAACTGGGGGAAGGTGCCTTTTTACTCTAACAATACTAATACTTTTTATAACGAGACACCGGTTGTTAATTCTAATCAAAACTTACAAAGAAATACAGGCTATAGTCAAACAGATGTATTACAAAAGTTTTATGTTCCTTTTTCAAAAAACACAGACTTTAAACTAAACTTACAGTATTCAACCTCTTCAAACATTCCTCGTTTTGATAAGTTAACAGAGTTAAAAAATGGAAATTTAAAGTTTGCTGAATGGTATTATGGTCCACAAGAACGTTTGTTAGTATCTCCACAGTTAATTATAAATCCTAAGAAAAAATGGATGGATAATGGAACTATTACTTTAGCATACCAAAATATAAAAGAAAGTCGAATACAAAGAAAGTTTGGAAGCTTAGATAGGTCTTACAGAGAAGAAAAAGTTGATGTTTTTAGTTTAAATGGAGACTTTACAATACCCTTAGCTAAAAGAAGGAATTTAGGGTATGGAGTAGAAGTTACTTACAATGATGTAGCATCAAACTCTTACGGAAAAACATTACGTGTTAATGGTAATAAAATTGTTGGTTTTGATAATGACTTTACTGTACAATCTCGATATCCTGATGGAGGAAGCAGTTACTTAAGTTCAGCTTTTTATGTAGATTATCGTCAAGATATCAATGATAAATCAACATTAAATACAGGAATTAGAGGCACTAATACAATATTGAAAGCAAAATGGTTAGATGAAACGTTTATAGATATTCCTCAAAATGATATAAGGCTAGATAATCAATCGCTAACAGCAACGATAGGGTATGTATATAAGCCAAATAAAACTTGGCAATTAAACACGGTGTTATCCTCTGGATTTAGATCACCAAATATTGATGATGTAGGAAAAATAAGAGAGAAGAACGGTAAGGTAACTATACCGAATACAAGTTTAAAACCAGAACATGCATACAATGCTGAAATTGGAGCTCAAAAATATTTTAACAATAGAAAATTTAGGGTTGGGGCAAATGTGTATTACACTTTGTTGAATAATTACATTTATAGAGAAAATTTTGAACTAAATGGAAGTTCAACTATTGAGTATGACGGAGAAGACGGAGCTATTGTAGCTAATGTTAATAAAGGAACAGCTTATGTTACGGGTGCTACAGTTAGTTATCAAGGAAAGTTACATAGAAATTGGAATACTTCAGGATTTGTTACTTATACGTATGGAAAAACTTATGATACCAACGAGCCAATGTCGTCTATTCCTCCATTATTTGGTCGTTTTGATGTAAGTTATGTAAGCAAGAAGTTAGAAGGTGGAGCCAACTTAGTTTTTAATGCAAAAAAAGATATTTCAGATTATAATATAACTGAGGGTATTGATAACCATGAACAAACACCAATTGTAAATGCAGATGCGACTGAGGATATTGATAAATACTACGGAAGCCCTAGTTGGATGACTGTTGGGTTGTATGGGAAATATCAGTTCACAAAAAACATTGCTTTGCAAGCGCAATTGTCTAATTTGTTTGATGAACATTATAAAGAATTTGCTTCAGGGGTTTCAGCTGCAGGACGTAATATTTCAGTATCTTTGCTAACCAATTTTTAAGTGAAAATCCAAATGATTAATTTTTTCAGATTAGTAAGTTTATTAGAAGGGATATCTTATATTTTATTACTTTTTATTGCTGTGCCAATTAAATATTTACAAGGAAATCCAGAGTATGTTAAAATGCTTGGTATGCCTCATGGATTACTATTTGTTGGCTATATTGTATTAGCTATTATGTTAAAGTACGAGCTAAATTGGAATGGTAAAACTTTCGGAATCGTTTGTTTACTGTCTATTCTACCTTTCGGAACATTTTTCGTTGGAAAATACTTAAAAAAGGTTGAGGCTTAATAGTTTCTTTTATTAGGAAGAAAATAATTATCCTCCACTTACTGGAGGAATAATAGCGATTACATCATTCTCTTTTATTAGTATGTTGTCAGTAGCGTAACTTTCGTTAATAGCTACCGCATACGAACTCATTTTTTGTAGTTCAGGGAATTCTGCCATAAGAAATTTTTTAAAACTAGCAACCGTACTTTTGTTAGGTAGTTCAATTTCTAATGAAGAATTATCAACTAAATCTGTTGATATACCGAAAAATAGTAGAGTTATTTTCATATAACAAATCTACAATTTTATCCCGAAAACAACTCTATTTTCAGATTTTCCATTAAAGTAAGAGCGAGCAAAATCTACACGTAAAAAGCGCCATTTTCCAATACCAACATTATCTAAACCAATAGCAAACTCAGAATAAGGTTTGTTACCCGCTGTAAATAATCCTTTTGCACCAGTAACTAAATGAAAGTTAAGTTTATTTAACAAAGGAACTTTGCTTAATAATGCTCCTTTAAAGTTATATTCACCATGAAGTTCAGCATATTTATCATTAGAACTTAGTTTATAATAAGGAAGCATATAAAAGTTGTTCAAATAGTTGTCTTTTGGAGCTATTAACAAGCGATTTCCATTAAAATGAGCATAATCTATAAACGGAATGTCTTTTTTCTCTAAAAACACACCTCCCTTTGCTTTGTAAGCAAATTCACCCCAATTACCTAAATTTATTTGTTGATACAATTGAGAAAAAACCACATCAGAGTTCCATTCAGAGTTTCCTGATCCAAAGTTTTTTTGATAACCAATATATAGCGATGGATACTTACGACTTGGTATATTATATTTTCCATCAGGATATGATAAGTACTTTTGACCAAAACTAATGTTTGCTCCTAAAGAAAAAGTCCACATTTGATGCGGCGTAAAACCTGTAGAGAAATCTGTAGGATCTTGCGGATTATTAGAAGTGTAGTCTACATCGTCTTGCGGAAACATTACATAATCGGTTGTATTAAATAGTGGCTTTCTGTCTGCAAATTCTAAAGAAGAGAACATGCGTATTCCGTTAGTTACTTCCTGTGAAAAGATTGCTTTAGCAAATGTCTTTTCATAAATTTTTAAATAGTTTCGTTCAAAACCAATAGAACTTATTGTGTTCCAAAATTTAGAAATGGGTTGTTTAGAGTTGAATTGTGGTGTGGCAACTCCTCCAGAAATTGTTAAAACTGGTCGCGTAGTATTGTTCCAACGATAGTTGAAGTTGGCTGTAGGACGCACTTTTTTCTCTGAAAAACCATAATTAACATTAGCCCCAATACTAAAACGTTTTCCTTTTTTGTTAAGTGATTTTCGATAGTTAACACCTAAAGAAGAATTCCACCCTTGCACCGTATTAAAGTTAAGGCTTTCAATGGGGGAAGAAGTGCTTAACGACCACTTGTTGTAAGAATCTCGGTAAGTGTACCCAGAAAGAATATCTAACGGTTTAAACTTATTATTTTTAGTGTCTATAGAGTCTAAATATTTCTTCGATTTTCGAATAGTTTTTATGCTGTCTTTTAATTTGTAATCTGATATTTCTTCAGAAGTTAAAGTCACGGGACGAATTTCATTCCAATATACCGAATCTTTTTCTGTAGCATTTTCAGCAAACGAAAGTACTTCGTTACCAAAAGTATCTTCGGTAAAGTTAGGGTTGAAATTATAGTTAGAATAAGCAGCAGAAAAACGTCCATTAAAATGAAATCCAAATAAACCAGCTTTAAAATCTATAGTTTGAGTAACAGGTACCCAAGCTTTGTTTTTAGTAGAGAAATTATAGTTTTGTTTAATGTGTAGTGAATCTACAATTGGTAGGCTTATTTGTGCACCAGTGACAATAACATCGGCACCATAAATAGCCCAATCATCTTCAACTATATAGATGAAGCCACTAAAAACACGATCGTTTTTACGTTTTGGTAAAAGTTGAATTTTGTTAATGAGTTTTCCGTTTTTATCATAAAAAACACCAGTGAGTTTATAGTTGTAGTATCCAAAAGCACCATTAGCAATAGGAGAAATAACTTTAACATCAGCTAAATCAAAAGAATTTTCATAGAAGTTAAAATTTACTTCTTCTGCTTGATTAAAACTAATTCCGTTGTCTTGTCCACTAACTTTTGAAGCTATAATATGCTCTTTAAAGTTTTTAGGTCTTTTTTGAAATGAGATTTTAGATACGGTTTCAGACAGGTAAACGATGCCTGTTCTAGTAGAATCCAATCCACCACCCATGTCACCAATATCTTGTCCTAAAAACTTCTTCGGTAAATCTTTTACTTTAAATAAACCACGAGAATAAAAATCGGCAGTATACTCAGCAAATTTATCAGTATTTTTTGCTTTACTAGCAATAGCATTTCTAATAATTTTGTTAGCAGGGTTTTCTTTAGAAGATACTAAGACTTCATCTAAGGAAACTTCTTCTTCAGTTAAAACAATATTTAAGATAAAAGGAAAAGAGTTAATTTCAACTGTTTTTTTAACAGTTTTATAACCTAACATTTGAAATACTAGAGTGTGCTGTCCTGTTGAGTTAAAAGCTAATTCATAGTTGCCGTTTGTGTTGGTTGTAGCACCTGTAATAGTATTTTCTAAATATACACTTACAAAAGAGATAGGTTGGTTTTTAATATCGGTAACCTTTCCTGTAATTTGAGAAAAAACAATTGAAGAGAATGCTAAAAATAAAAATGTAGTTATGGTTTTCATAGTCAGTTAGTTGTTGGTGACAAACATAAAAGAAGAACTTTGTAAATTGTATTTAAGAAGTGTTAAATAACTTACAAAGTTCTCTTAATATATAATGTAAGACTATGAAAAAGAAATAATGTTACAAAAGATTACTTAACAGTATCTTTTTGTTTTTTCTTCTTCTTTCCGAACAAACCACCTAAAACATCTGTTACTTTTTTAACGGTTTCGTCTTTTTTATTGGTTGTGTTAGTACTATCCTTCTTTTTGTTTCCTAATAAGCTACCTATAGCGTTGTTTACTAACTTGTCTTTTTGTTGTTGAACTAATTTCTGGCTTAACTTAGTAACCGATGAAGATAAATCTGTTTTTACAGAAGGACTTGTCATGTTACCTGTAATATTAGCAGTAATAGGAACTGTTATGTTTTGTTGTTCTTTCGCGCTTAATTTTGCAAGTAATCCTTGTGCTTCATTACCTAAATATTTAGCAGGAACATTAAGTGTAACGTTGTAGTTCATTGTTTTATCAAATCCATGGTTACCACCTACAGTAATACCAATATCTTTATACTTTAAATCAAATGGTTTTACAATCACATTACCTTCTTTAAAAGATAAATATGTCTTAATATCAGATAAATCTAGTTTTTTTAAATCAATAAAAGACAATTTATTGTTTAATAAACTAAGTGCTTTTGTTTTTTCAGGATTAATGCTAGTTGTCAATAGTTCAGCTAAAGCATTACCAGAAATTGAAGTAAGGTTTGGAGTAAAATCGTCATTCAAACTTCCCATTAAATCAATGTCAGAATTTAATTTACCATTCATAGCTCCGGCAATAGGGCTTAATGATTGTAATAAGTCTAAGCTAGTAAATGATTGAGAAATGTCAAAAGATTTGATGCCTAACTTCATATCGAATGTAGGTTTCTTTTGCTGTGTATTAACTTCTCCGTTTAAAGCAATTTGACCATTAAAAATACCGGCATTCATGTTTTGTAAAATGGCTTTTTCGTCTTTTAAAAGCAATGTTCCTCTTACATTTTTCAAAGTCAAATTATCGTAATATACAGTTTGAGCGTTTGCAGAAACGGCACAGTCTAAAAATGCAGGAATTTTTAAAGATTCTTTAGGTGTGTCTTTTTTAGATGTTTCCTCTTTTTTTTCAATAGCTTCAGGGCTTTCTTGCATAAAATCGCTAACATAAAAATTGTTTGAGTTTAGCTTGAAGTTTCCTTGTAGTTTTTTGTCAGAAAGTAAAAAGCCTAACAGGTTTTTAATTGTTCCTGTAGCATTTAAATCACTTTTTCCTGAGGTAGCATCAAACTTACTTAAGGTAATGGTACCAGGTGTAAAATTAACCACTGTATTTTTAATATGAAGTGGATTTACAACATCTTTTGAAGAAAAAATAAAGTCGCTCACCTCCATTTTTCCATTATTTTTAATACGACTTAAAGTGTTGTTTTCAATCGCTTTCATGTCGAACTCCGTATGCAAATCAGCCTTTAAAATTCCGCTCAAATCATTTTCTAAATCAATAGGATATGCTTTATTAATATTAGCAAGGTTTAAAACACCTTTTAAACTAGCATTTATCTTTGGATTGGTAGTTAGATTATAAATATTTCCTTTTCCAGAAAAAGTATCCTGATCAATCTTAAAAGAAAGACCATTAATAGTAACAAACGTATTTTCGGTTTTACCAGTAGTGTTTTTTATTTGCGCATCAATATTAATGTTTTGAACACTTTTAGGCAAATCAGGATATTTAAATGAAGCATTATTTGACTTCATAGAAATGTCTAATTTCGGAATGTGTTTATCATCAATAATTCCGTTTACTTTTCCATTTACACTAAAATTACCAGTAGTACTTACTCCAGCAATACTTTTAGTATAGGCTTCAGGAATTAAACCTAAAAAGTTTTTAAAGTCAGACGAAGGTGTCTTAAAGTTAATATCAACCTCTTGGTTTTTCTCGTTTACTTGAACAAAACCATCAAAAACCAAAGGAAGGTTATTTAATTTAGCTTCATTTTTTAAGAAAGAAAACTTCATATTAGTTAAATCCATTCCTAAAATAGCATCTAACTCTATTTTTTGATTCTTTGCATACGAATTACCGTCCATTCCAAAAGAAACTAAAGTAGATGTTTGAGTATCTAGTTCTGTATTAGATTGAGAAAAGTCACCACTTCCACTGTGGTTTAACTCAGCTAGTTCAAGGTTTAGTTTACCTTGCTCATCATTGTATTTTATCGTAGCATTATTAATGGCATATGAATTAATGGAAAGTCCAAAAGTAGATGGTTCTTCATTTTTTGTCTCTTCTGTCTCAGAAGGTTTTGCAATATCGTAGTTAGCATTTCCTTTTTTATCAACCAATACGTTTACTAGAGCATCATCAATAGTAAATGATTTAATGTTTAGCTGCTCAGATGAAGCTTTAAAAAGTTCTGTAAGTTTTAATGCTAAGTTTACTTCTTTAGCATATACTAAAGTATCACCTTCAAAAGGAGTGTTGTTAATAACTGTTAGGTTAGATAATTGAACTGATGCATTTGGGAAATTTCTAAGTAGGCTTAAGCTAGAATCGCTAAAATCAACTTTGGCGTTTACGTTGTTGTTAATAGTAGTTTTTACCAAGTTCATCACTTTATCTTGAAATAGTAGGGGAGTACTAATCAAAAGGATGAAGAAAAAAACTATAATACCTAATAATATTTTATATATCTTTTTCATTATGAATAAAGTTTGTCATGTAATACTAACGAACAAATTTCAACATTTATTTGTAAATAGAAAGTGAATAAAATTATAATTTTTCTTTTGGTAATTTTGCGGCGATAAAACTATGTATTTTGAATAAGAAACAGCAATACTCAAATTTTATAAAAGCACAAGCAAAACGCTTGGGTTTTTTAGGTTGTGGTATTGCAAAAGCTGATTTTTTAGAAGAAGAAGCACCTCGTTTAGAGCAATGGTTGCAAAATGGATATCACGGTGAAATGCATTATATGGAAAATCACTTTGATAAACGTTTAGATCCACGACTGCTGGTAGATGGTGCAAAATCAGTAATTTCCTTGTCGTACAACTATTTTCCTTCGGAAGTTCAGCAAGAAGGAAGTTATAAGATTTCTAAATATGCTTACGGACAAGATTATCATCATATCATCAAAGATAAATTACGAGAATTATTACAGTTGATTAATGATGAAATAGGAGAAGTTTCTGGTCGTTGTTTTGTTGATTCTGCTCCTGTGTTAGAACGAGCTTGGGCAAAAAAATCAGGGTTGGGTTGGAACGGGAAACACTCGTTGTTAATTCAAAAACAACAAGGGTCGTTTTTCTTTTTGGCGGAATTAATTATTGATTTAGAACTCGAATACGACGACCCTTTTAAAACAGATCATTGTGGTAGTTGTACTCGTTGTGTTGATGCATGCCCAACTCAAGCTATTTTGCCTAATAATACAGTTGATGGAAGTAAATGTATTTCATATTTAACAATTGAGCTAAAGGATGCAATTCCGTCAGGATTTAAAGGAGAAATGCAAGATTGGATGTTTGGTTGCGATGTGTGCCAAGATGTATGCCCATGGAATCGTTTTTCACAACCGCACAAAGAAAGTCTATTTACGCCTCAAGAAAACTTACTGCAAATGACAAAACGTGATTGGCAAGAGTTAACACAAGAAACCTTTAGTAAAGTGTTTAAAAAATCGGCAGTAAAGCGTACTAAGTTTTCAGGGTTATTAAGAAATATTGACTTTATAAAATAATAAAACCGCTTTTCTAAGCGGTTTTATTTATGTTTTAAAGATTATTTAGGATTCGTCTCTCCAAAGAAAAACCAATTAAGTCCTTTTTTTAGCATTCCACTTTCTTTTACAGGAGTTTGTTTTTCTGTTTCTTTTGCGTTGACAGTTTCTCCTTCAAATAATTTTACAACAAAATCTTCATAAGATGCGTTAACCTCTTCTTGTAAGAAAGAATTAAAATATAATTCACTTGCTTTTTCACCTTTAACTTTTTCAATTTCTAATAGCGTTTTGTATAAAGGTTCAATTTTTTTTATAACGTTTTCAGGTAAAGATTTTCTCCTACCAGTATATCCAGTGATTTTTCCGTTATCATCTTTTTCTACATCAAAATCAGTAATAACCCAGTAGTACCTACCTGTTCTTGTTAAGTTTTTAACAATAGCATGGAAATTATTTCCTTGCTTTAGGTTATCCCATAATATTTTAAAGACTACCTTAGGCATGTCAGGATGCCTAATAACGTTATGAGGTTCTCCTATAAGTTCTACTTTATTATACTCCGAAGCCTCTTCAAAGGTATCGTTCATATATAAAATAGTCCCTGCAGGATCTGTTTTACTAATAATTGTTTTTGATTTGTCCCATTTTATTTCCTCATCTATAACTTTAGAAGGTCTAAGAGAATTGTTTGTGTGCATTTTTTTTGTTTTAATAGTTATTCGGGGTGGTTTACTCAAAAAATAATCAACAAATATAAGGTTTTTGAAGTAGGAGTTTGCTTTGAAAGGATTTTTAGTTATGGTAAGAGAATGTAATTTTTATTTGGTCTAAAATATTAGTTATATGATAATAGAATTATGTTAGTTTTTTATTTTTTGATAATAGAATTGTATTATTAACTAACAATAAGGAGTAAATGTGAAAAAAAAGGATTGAAACAATTGTTTCAATCCTTTTAAAAACATTTTAAGAGGGATTATTTAGGGGTAGTAAATTTATGTTGGGTTTGTTTCTCCAAAGAAAAACCAATTTAATCCTTTCTTTAAAGGGTTTGTTTCATTCTTAATTTTTTCAGCTTCTTCTTTAGAAAGCTCTTCATTAAACAAATCAACTACGAATTCATTATATGTTTTACCAACTTCTTCTTTTAAGTAGGCATCAAAATACATTTCACTAGCTTTTTCACCTTTAAGTTTTTCAATGTCTAAAAGTGTTTTATATATAGGTTCAATTTTTTTTACAACTCCATCAGGAACGGCTTTCCTTCTAGCGGTATACCCTACAATTTTACCCTCTTCATCTTTATCAATGGTAAAGTCGGTAATAACCCAGTAATATCTGCCGGTTCTTGTTAGGTTTTTAACAATTGCATGAAAGTTTTCACCTTTCTTAAGAGCGTCCCATAAAACTTTAAAAGCTACCTTGGGCATATCTGGGTGACGGATAATATTATGAGGTTCGCCAACTAACTCAATGGTACTGTATTCACAGGTGTTAGAAAAAACATCGTTAGCATATAAAATAGTTCCGTAAACATCAGTTTTGCTTACAATGGTTTTTGTTTTATCCCATTGTACTTCTTCGTTAATAATGTGTCTTTGTGTAGTTTCCATTTCTATTGGTTTAAGGTTAGGGCAAATTTGAGAAGAAAAAGAAAGACTAAATATGACTTTTATCAGGTTGTTAATTATTTTTTAATAATTTTATTCATGATGTTTATAATTCTCAAAAGTTAGGGTTAATAGCCAAAGGAGTTTAATGAGATAATATAACTTTTATAGGTAAGCAAGTTACTTTTACTTAACAAACAAAATGTATATTTGTAAGTTCAAACAAACAAGAACGAACCTATGAGAGATTCTAGAAAAAGGCATGAAGCTTTACTTTATCATGCCAAACCGAAGCCAGGAAAAATAGCAGTAGTACCTACCAAAAAATACGCAACACAACACGATTTATCATTAGCGTATTCACCAGGTGTTGCTGAACCTTGTTTAGAAATAGCGAAAGATAAAAACAACGTTTATAAATATACTTCAAAGAGCAATTTAGTGGCTGTTATTTCGAACGGAACAGCAGTTTTAGGGTTAGGTAATATTGGTCCTGAAGCATCCAAGCCAGTAATGGAAGGAAAAGGATTACTTTTTAAAATTTTTGCTGATATTGATGTTTTTGATATTGAAGTAGATGCTACTGATGTTGATAAATTTGTTGAAACAGTAAAAGCTATAGCTCCTACTTTTGGGGGAATTAATTTAGAAGATATTAAAGCTCCTGAAGCTTTTGAAATTGAAAGAAGATTAAAAGAGGAGTTGGATATTCCTGTAATGCACGATGATCAGCACGGTACAGCAATTATTTCAGCCGCAGCCTTAAAAAATGCATTAGAGATTAATGAAAAGGATATTAAGGATGTAAAAATTGTTGTGAACGGAGCCGGAGCCGCAGCAATATCATGTACGCGTTTGTATCTAGCTTTAGGTGCGAGTCGTGAAAACGTAATTATGTGTGATAGTAAAGGGGTTATCAGAAAAGATAGAGATAATCTAACATCACAAAAAGCGGAATTTGCTACAGATCAAGATGTAAATACTTTAGAGGAAGCAATGTTAAATGCCGACGTGTTTATTGGTTTGTCAAAAGGAAATGTGGTATCTCCTGAAATGCTTTTGTCAATGGCGAAAAACCCAATTGTTTTTGCAATGGCAAATCCAGAACCAGAAATTGAGTACGATTTAGCTATAGCGACAAGAGACGATATTATCATGGCAACAGGAAGGTCAGATCACCCTAATCAGGTGAACAATGTATTAGGTTTTCCTTTTATTTTCCGTGGAGCATTAGATGTACGCGCCAAAAAAATTAACGAAGAAATGAAGATGGCTGCTGTACACGCATTAGCAGATTTAGCAAAACAATCAGTGCCAGAACAGGTAAATATTGTATATGATGAAGTAAGCCTTTCTTTTGGAAAAGAATATATTATACCCAAACCATTTGACCCAAGGTTAATTTATGAAATTCCACCAGCAATAGCAAAAGCAGCGATGGACTCAGGAGTTGCTCAAGAACCTATCGATGATTGGGATAGGTATAGAGAGGAGTTGATGGATCGTTCAGGAACAGGAAGTAAAGAAGTACGCTTATTACACAACAGAGCTAAAAAGAATCCTAAGAGATTAGTGTTTGCTGAAGCAGATCATTTAGATGTTTTAAAAGCAGCACAGAGAGTTTATGAAGAAAAAATTGGAAAACCGATTTTATTAGGAAGAAGAGAAATTATTTTAGAACTGAAAACTGAGTTAGGATTTGATGCTGATGTGCCAATTATTGATCCTAAAACAGATGAGGAAGAAGAAAGAAGAAACCGATATGCTGAAATATTTTGGAAATCAAGACAACGTAAAGGAGTTACGTTTTTAGAGGCACAAAAATGGATGCGTGAACGCAACTATTTTGCAGCAATGATGGTGAATTCTGGGGAGGCAGATGCATTGATTACAGGATATTCAAGACCTTATCCTTCAGTAGTGAAACCTATGTTAGAATTGATTGAAAAGGATCATGGAGTAACAAGAGTTGCAGCAACAAATATGATGTTAACGAAGCAAGGGCCTATGTTCTTAGCAGATACCACAATTAATATCAATCCAACAGCAAAAGATTTAGCTAAAATTACACAGTTAACATCTGTGTTGGCTAAAATGTTTGGGATGAAACCAAACGTTGCAATGTTAGGATTTTCAAATTTTGGATCATCAAAATCTGAAAGTTCAACTAAGATTAGAGAAGCAGTTTCTTACATCCACCGTCATTATCCAAATGTTGTAGTTGATGGTGAGTTGCAAGCAGATTTTGCTTTAAATCCAGAACTATTAGCAAAAGAGTTTCCTTTCTCTAAACTAAATGGAAAAAGAGCAAACGTATTAATTTTTCCAAATTTAGAATCGGCTAATATTACCTATAAGTTAATGAAAGCTGTTGATGAAGTAGAAACTATAGGGCCAATTTTACTTGGAATGAGTAAGCCAGTACACATTTTGCAATTGGGGGCAAGTGTAGATGAAATGGTAAATATGGCTGCAGTAGCAGTTGTAGATGCTCAAAACAAGGAAATGAAAGCAAAAAACAAAGTTTCTCAATAAGATAAGAGAAATTTTTTTAAAAGATAATTTTTTCTATTTTAGACCAATAGAAAAAAATAGCTAGATGATAACACAAATAAGGGGAAAACTTGTGGAAAAAAATCCTACATACGCTGTTGTAGATTGCAATGGAGTAGGATATTTAATGCATATTTCTTTAAACACATATTCATTATTACCAAACGATGAATATGTGTTGTTATATACACACTTATCCATTAGAGAAGATGCTCATACGTTATATGGATTTTCAACAAAAACAGAGCGAGAAGTTTTTAGGTTGCTAACTTCGGTTTCAGGAGTAGGACCAAGTACTGCGCGAACCATGTTGTCTTCTATGACTTCACAAGAGGTTTCACAGGCAATAGCTTCTGGAGATGTAAAATTAATTCAAACGGTTAAAGGTATTGGAGCTAAAACTGCACAACGAGTTATTGTTGATTTAAAAGACAAAGTCTTAAAAACTTTTGATATAGATGAAGTTTCTGTGGTACAGAACAATACAAATAAAGAAGAAGCGTTATCTGCTTTAGAAGTTCTTGGGTTTGCACGAAAACAAGCTGACAAGGTAATAGGGAATATATTAAAAGAAACACCTGATGCTAGTGTTGAAAAACTTATAAAACAGGCGTTAAAAAACTTATAAAAAAGGTTGGAAAAAGCAGTTATTAATAGACTACTTACAGCACTTGCTATTTTAGTAAGTGTTGTTTCGTTTTCACAAAATACTCAAAAAAATAAGACAAGTAATGCTAAACAGGATACTGTTATTCCCCTTAAGTATAATTTTAAATATAACCAAAACGGAACACTTTATTTAAACAACCCTTCTCAAAAAGTAGTAACTTATGATAAGGTGTTGAATAAGTTTATGATTGTTGAAAAAATAGGAGATTACTATGTAGGTACCCCTATTTTTATGACACCTAAAGAGTATAATGAATACCGCTTAAAAAATGATTTAAAAGATTATTTTAAAGAAAAAGTAGACGCTACTAATCCTAAAAAGAAGGGCAGTGAGGCTGCTCGTAAAAACTTATTACCTAAATACTATGTAAATTCTAAGTTTTTCGAATCTGTTTTTGGAGGTAACACTGTTGAGGTAAACCCAACAGGACAAATAAATATTAAACTTGGAGGTGTATATCAAAACAATGAAAACCCTCAAATCTCTGTTGAAAATCAAAGCAGCTTTACATTTGATTTTGATCAACAAATTAGTGCGAGTTTACAAGCAAAAGTAGGTAAACGATTAACGGTAACGGCAAATTATGATACCCAATCTACTTTTGATTTTCAAAATATTATTAAGTTAGAATATACTCCAACCGAAGATGATATTATTAGAAATATCGAGGCAGGTAATATTAGTATGCCAATTAAAAACTCACTTATTAATGGAGCACAATCGTTATTTGGGGTAAAAACAGAATTGCAGTTTGGTAAAACATATGTTACAGCTGCATTCTCACAGCAAAATTCACAATCTAAAACAGTAGTTGCTGAAGGTGGAGCAACCATAGAACCATTTGAATTACGAGCATCTGACTATGATAATGACCGACATTTCTTTTTATCACAATATTTTAGAGAAAATTACAAAGAAGCTTTAGAGAATTACCCTTTAATTAACAGTCCTATAAATATTACTAGAGTTGAGGTTTGGGTAACTAATAGAAATCAAAACGTAACCGATTATCGTAGTATTGTAGCTTTTGCCGATTTAGGAGAATCTGATGATGCAAATGAAGTGAATCCAGCTGAAATAACAACAACACCTGGAGCTATATCAGTTAATTCTGAAATTATACCTTATAATGGAGTGAATAATTTAAGTTCTTTATTAACAGCAAATTCAGGTGGGATTAGAGATGTTGCAACTATTGATGCTGCAATTAATGGTATTGGTGTTCCAGCGAGACAAGGCTTTAACTATACATACTTACAAAATGCTCGTAAGTTACAACCTAATGAATTCAAACTACATCCACAGTTAGGGTTTATCTCGTTAAATAGACGATTAAATGACGGAGAAGTTTTAGCAGTAGCTTTTGAATATACTGTGGTAGGAGCCTCTAATAGTGAAACAGTTTTTAGAGTAGGAGAGTTTTCAAACGATGGAGTTGTTGCACCAGCAAACCTAGCAGTAAAATTATTACGTAGTGAAATTTTAAATACAGTTCGACCAGGAACAGCTACAGCAAATAGTCCCGGTGAGCCTTTTCCTACGTGGCGCTTAATGATGAAAAACGTATATGCTTTAGGAGCATTTCCATTACAACGTGAAGGTTTTCGTTTTGAGTTATTGTATCGTGATGATGAAACAGGAACCTTACAAAACACTTTACAAAATGCAGCAAATACAGCGTTAAAGAATGAACCATTATTAAGGTTGCTGAATTTAGATAAATTAGACCAAAGTGAATATGCAGTTACAAATGGAGATGGTTTTTTTGATTATGTAGAAGGAATTACGGTGAATTCTGAAAGAGGATACATTTTGTTTCCTGAACCAGAACCATTTGGTGAAGATTTATTACTGAAATTAACCAATCCAACAGATCAAACAAAATACGGTTTCGAAGAATTATATTTAACTACTAAAATTCAAGCTAAAAACGAGTATCAGAACTTAGATAAATTCTTCTTAAAAGGATATTTTAAATCAGAAACAAGTAGAGGGATCTCTTTGGGGGCTTTCAATGTTCCAAGAGGGTCAGTTCGCGTTACAGCTGGAGGAAGACAATTGGTTGAAGGGATAGATTATGTGGTAGATTATCAATTAGGTCGTGTGCAAATTTTAGACCCAGGTTTAGAAGCTTCAGGAATTCCAATTAACGCATCTGTAGAAAATAATACATTTTTTAATCAGCAACGAAAAACATTTATAGGAATTGATGTTGAACATCGTTTTTCTGAAGATTTTATTTTAGGAGGAACTTTTTTAAATGTTAGTGAAAAGCCAATTACACCTAAGGTAAATTTAGGAGGAGAGCCTATAGATAATATTATGTTAGGTTTGAACTTAGACTATTCTTCAGAAGTACCCTATTTAACAAAACTAGCAAACAAACTGCCTTTCGTTGAAACTGAAGCTCCGTCAAATGTTTCGGTTAGAGCGGACATGGCATATTTGTTACCAGGATCTCCTAGTGGAATTAATGTTGATGGTACTGCAACTTCATATTTAGATGATTTTGAAGCTTCACAAATACCAATTAACTTAAACTCACCACAGCAATGGTTTTTAGCGAGTACGCCAGAATCTCAAGGTTTTGATGGAGGAACTTTTGGTTTAGAATACAATTACAAAAGAGGGAAATTAGCTTGGTACAATATTGATCAACTATTCTACGGAAGTGGAAACAGACCAAGTAATATTGATGAGAATGAATTGTCTAGAGATGAGGTACGTCAAATTCGATATAATGAATTATTTCCTAACACAGATTTAGATATTACACAACAAAACTTAGTTAGAACCTTAGATTTAGCTTATTACCCTGCAGAAAGAGGACCATATAACTATAATGAAAATGCAAGCAGTGTAACAGCTGAAGAGCGCTGGGGAGGTATTATGAGAGCATTAACCACGAATAATTTTGAGCAAGCAAATGTTGAGTATATTCAATTTTGGTTAATGGATCCGTATGAAAACTATTCAATTACAACTGAAGAAGGTTTGCCTGCAGGAATTAACCCAAATGACCCAACAAATCAAGTAGGGAAATTATTTATAAACTTAGGTAATGTTTCTGAAGATATATTAAAAGATGGAAGAAAGCAATATGAAAATGGGCTCCCTGCCGATGGACAAAAAGCTGACGGAGGTAATATCCAAACTTCTATTTGGGGAGATACCCCTATAAATCCTTCTATTTTATATGCTTTTGACTCTAGTAATGATGCAAGAACGAATCAAGATATTGGTTTAGACGGTTTAAGTGATGAAGAAGAAAGAATAAAATTCCCTGCATTTGCTGGACTAGATGACCCAGCGGGAGATAATTTCCAGTTTTTTAGAGGAGGAGAAATAGAAAACACCAATCCATCAGTTTTATCCAGATATAAAAACTTTAACGGTACAGAAGGTAACTCACCAACAGCGAGTCAGTCAAACGAATCATATCCAACATCATCAACCACCTACCCAGATACAGAAGACATCAATAAGGATCAAACAATGAATCCTGTGAATAGTTATTTTGAGTATGAGGTTTCTCTAAATAAAACAGATTTAGTATTAGGTCAAAATAATATTATTGATGTAAAAACACAAAATGTAACACTTTTAAACGGAGCAACAAGAACCACTAAATGGTATCAATTTAGAATACCTGTTAGAAATGTTACTGATGCTCAAAAAATTAATGGAATTACTGATTTTAATAGCATTCGTTTTATACGAATGTTTTTAACGCAATTCAAAATGCCAGTAGTATTACGTTTTGGAGAATTAGAATTGGTAAGAGGAGATTGGAGACGTTATACAAAAACATTACCAGATACAAACACTCCTCCTGAGGATTTAGATTCAAATAAATTAAACAAGTTTGAAGTAGGAGTAGTTAGCATTGAACAAAATCAAGACCGTTATAAACTGCCACCAGGAATTCAAAGAGAACGTTTGCAAGGAACCAATAGAATTCAACGTCAAAACGAGCAATCTGTAACGTTAAAGGTAACTGACTTAGAAGCTGACGAGGTTAGAACCATTTATAAAAATATTAGTATTGATATGCGTAGGTATAAAAAGCTGCGTATGTTTTTACATGCTGAAAATCAAAATAGCGTTACAGGCGCAAATGATGATGAAATGGTAGCAATTATACGTTTAGGTACCGATTTAAACGATAACTATTACCAAGTAGAAAAGCCATTAAAAATATCTACATCAAACGCTTCATCTTTAGATGTTTGGCCTCAGGAAAATAATTTAGATATTCCATTAGAAGAGTTAGCTAACCTAAAAATTGAAAGACCAACAGGAAGCAATCTTACTGATGTGTACTCGTCGATAAGCTCTAATGGATTAAAAATTTCTGTGAGAGGAAACCCAACCTTAGCTCAAGTAAGAACGGTGATGTTAGGGGTTAAAAATACAGTTAACGATAATAAAACTGTTGAAGTTTGGTTTAATGAATTACGTGCAGTAGGCTTTGATAACAAAGGAGGATGGGCAGCAGTTGTAAATGCAGATGCTAATATGGCTGATGTAATGGATGTCTCTTTAGCTGGAAGAATGTCAACCATAGGTTTTGGTAATGTAGAAGATCGTGTACAACAAAGAAGTATTGAAGAAATAAAACAATATAGTGTAGCTACCAATATTCAGTTAGGTAAAATGATGCCAAAAAAATGGAACATGCAAGTACCTATGAATTATAGTTATGGAGAAGAGTTTAGAGACCCAAAATACGATCCACAATTTCAAGATGTAGAATTAGAAGACGCAATTGATAAAAACCCAAATAGTAAAAATGCTCAAGATTATACAAGAAGGAAAAGTATTAGTTTCATTAATGTAAAAAAGAATAGAAACCCAGAAAGTAAGAAGAAACCTAAATTTTATGATGTAGAGAATTTTTCAGCCTCATATTCACATAGCGAGGAGTTTCATAAAGATTACAATATTGAAAGTTATGTAAACAAAAATGTAATGGCTGGTGCTAGTTATAATTTCACTTTTGTTCCTTTTAGTATAGAGCCATTTAAAAAATCAGAAGGATTTAAAAGTAGGTACTTACAATTTATAAAAGATTTAAACTTTAATCCAGTACCTAAAACAATAGCATTAAACTCAAGAATTAATAGAAACTATAACAGTCAACAGTCAAGAAACTTGATTATTGACCCAGTGAATCCTTTACCTGCTCAACCAGAACTCATACAAAGAAGATTTTTATTTAATTGGGATTATACAATCGGTTTCGACTTAACTAAGTCATTACAATTAAACTTTAATGCGACAAACAATTATATATACGATAGTTTCGGAGAAGATGAACAATTAGAAGTTTACGATCAATTTTTCAGTATAGGAAGACCAGATAATTACCATCAAAAGTTAAATACAACTTATAAATTACCATTAAATAAGTTTCCATTCTTGAATTTTATCAATGCAGATTACGGATATACAGCTGATTTTGATTGGAAAGCAGGTTCACAAAGTTATATTGAGCAAGTAGGAAACATGATTCAGAATGCCAATACACATAACTTAAACACAAATATAGATTTCGGTCGTTTTTATAAAATTGTTGGTGTAGATAAACTATTGTTAAAAGGAACAAAAAAGCAACCAACTCAAAAAGGAACAGCTACATTAGGAGGAAATCAAGTAGCCCAAAAGCCAAAGCTTAAAAAGAAAGCTACTTTTGGTCAAAAATTAGGAAAGGGAGTATATGATGTGTTAACATCGGTAAAAAGAGCAAAAATTAGTTACTCTCAAAATAATGGAACTTTACTACAAGGATATAAGCCTTCAGTTGGATTTTTAGGAAGAAATGGTTTTGATGGAGGCTTAGCTCCAACTTTAGGATTTGTATTTGGTAGTCAAACAGATATTTTAAATACAGCAATTGAAAATGGATGGTTAATTACTAGAAACGCTGGAGATGAGTATTACAGTAAGAATTACTCTAAAACAAGATATAAAAAACTAGATTATAATGTGTCTGTAAAACCTTTTAGAGATTTAACTATTGATTTACGAGGGAACAGAATTCAAACAAGTAACTTAACACAGCAGTTAGATGTTGTTTCAAATGGTAGTGGAGGTTTTGAGCAAGACCCGAATATAAAACCTTTTGAAACAGGTAATTATAGTGTTAGCCATTTTATGTTAGGAACTATTTTTACTGATAATGAAACATTATATCAAAACTTCTTAGATTATAGAAGCACTATTTCAAATAGACTATCGGCAGAAACAGGCTTGCCTAATACGGGTACAGCAGCGTATCAAACAAACGGACAGCAAGCAATGCTTCCAGCATTTATTGCTGCATATTCTGGTAATAGTCCGAATTCGGTAAGTACAGGAATCTTTAAAAATATTCCGATTCCTAACTGGACATTACGCTATAATGGTTTTATGAAATATAAATGGTTTAAGAAGAACTTTACTTCATTTACTCTATCACATGGTTACAAATCATCGTATACAATAGGTAACTATTCTAATAATTTACAGTATGATTCAAATAATAGAGAAACAAATACAAATACTTCTGGTAATTATCAACCAGAACTCTTAATTTCGTCCGCAACTTTAATTGATGAGTTTTCACCATTAATAAAAGTAGATTTTAGAATGAAGAATTCAGTTTCATTCAAAGGAGAGATAAGAAGAGACAGATCTTTAACATTAAACTTTAATAATAATACTTTAACAGATGTTAAAGGAACAGAATATGTTTTAGGGTTTGGATACAAGATAAGAGATGTTAAATTTGTCACTAGATTTACAGGAAAAAAAGAAACTTTAAAAGGAGATATAAATTTAAGAGCTGATATATCGTTAAGAGATAACTTAACATTGATAAGAAGTGTAGATGAAGAAAATAGTCAGATTACAGGAGGGGAGAAATTATTTGGATTAAAATTTATTGCCGACTATAATTTAAGCAGCAATTTAACAGCATCTTTTTATTACAATCACCAAACATTTGAATATGCAGTTTCTACCACTTTTCCAAGACAATCTATTAATGCAGGAATTAATTTAGTATACAACTTAGGAAATTAAAACAAACACAATAAAAAATCATTACAATGAACATTCCATCAGAATTAAAGTACACCAAAGACCACGAGTGGGTTAAAGTAGAAAATGGTGTAGCAACTATTGGTATTACTGATTTTGCACAAGGAGAGTTAGGAGATATCGTATACGTTGACGTAGATACATTAGATGAGGAATTAGATGCTGAAGAAGTTTTCGGTTCTGTAGAAGCAGTAAAAACAGTTTCAGACCTTTTTATGCCTTTATCAGGAGAAGTAATAGAGTTTAATGAAGCTTTAGAAGATGAACCAGAACTAGTAAACTCTGACCCTTATGGAAACGGGTGGATGATAAAAGTAAAATTATCTGACGATTCACAAGTAGCAGATTTATTAAGTGCTGAAGCATATCAAGAACTTATTAAAGGATAAACTAACCATAATAGCAATACTAATAACTTTAAGTATTGCTATTATTAGCTTAGTAAAAATAGAAAAAGCTCCTATACAAATTAACCATATAGATAAGCTAGAACATACCTTTGCTTATTTCGTGTTAAGTTTGGTATGGTTGTTAGCTTTAAAAACAACAAAAATTAATAAATATATTACTGTTTTTTGTTGTTTTTTTTACGGCATAATTATTGAGGTTCTACAAGTTACAACAACGTCATATAGATCAGGAGAGGTTTTAGATATAATGGCAAACACGACGGGTATTTTAATAGCTTTCATAGTTTATAACTTTTTTTTAAGAAAAATAAAGCTATTTAAAGATTAAGCTTGTAAAAGTTGAAATAAATTAATTAAATTAGCGAACTATTAAAAACATTTAGGATGGAAATCAAGAAAAATCCAAAATCAAACTTAGAGAACTATAGTAAACTATTTATGCAAATAGGTTTGGTTTTAGCTTTATTTGTAACGTATGTTGCTATTGAGAATAAGACATATGATAAAGAGTATGGAGAGTTAGGTATGGCTAACATGGCTACTGATATTGAAGAAGAAACTATTGAGCTTCAAATTGAGCCACCAAAGCCAAAACCAAATACACCTCCACCACCAGCTCCTGAAAAAATTGAAGTAGTAGAAGACGAAGAAGAGATTGAAGAAACAGTTATCGAATCAACTGAAACTGATGAATCTGAAGCTGTAGAGGTAGAAGATATTCAAGAGGTTGAAGAGGTTGAAGAAGTGGTAGAAGATGTACCATTCGCTATTATTGAGGAAGTTCCTGTATTTCCTGGTTGTAGTGGAACAAAAGCTCAAAAGAAAGCATGTTTGAATAAAAAGTTACAGAAGCATATTCAACGTAACTTTAATGCAGAATTAGCAAATGAATTAGGTTTATCTCCAGGTAAGAAAAGAATTTATGTACAGTTTAAAATTGATAAGGACGGTACTATTACTAGTGTAGCGGCAAGAGCTCCTCATCCAAGATTAAAAAAAGAGGCAGAAAGAGTTGCTAAGAAAATACCTAAAATGAAACCAGGTAGACAAAGAGGTAGACCAGTAAGAGTAGGTTATACGTTACCTATTACATTTAATGTAGAGTAGTAGAAACTTACTAAAAGATAAAAAAAGACAATCCAAAACGGATTGTCTTTTTTTATTGGCACGTTTCTTGTTTTTAACATAGTATTAACATAAAAAACAAATACTATGAAAACACCTAAGAAGCATGCTAAAAAGCAATTAGAAAAATTTTCAACTATTTTTACACAATTAGGCTTAGTGCTAACTTTGTTTGTCGTTTTTCTTGTTTTAGAGCACGAAACAGTTAAAGATACAGCGGTAGTTGAACCTACTAATGCACAAGATTATGAGAAAGTTTACACTTTTGACATTCCTGTTATTGTAAAAAGAGAAGTAAAAGAAATTGTAAAACCAAAGAAGAAGCGTGTAATTAAAGAAATATTTAAACCCGAAGTAGTAGATAATAATACAGAAAATACCACTGTAATAGATTTACCTGTAGATGAAGCACCTATTGATTTAAATCAAATTCCAGAGTTAAAAGAAACTGAAACTATAGAAGATAGTGATGATCCAATTTCAATTAAGAATGTCCAAAACACTCCGGTTTTTAAAGGTTGTGAAGGACTCTCAGAAGAAGAAAACATAAAATGTTTTGAAAGAAAAATACAACAGCATATACAACGTAATTTTAATTCTGAATTGGCGCAAGATGTAGGATTAAATTCTGGTAAATATAAAATATTGACACAGTTTGTTATTGATAAGTTAGGTAATGTTACGGATATTCAAATTAGGGCACCACATACTAAATTAAAAAAGGAAACAAACAGAGTAGTAAATAAAATTCCAAAATTTACTCCAGGAAAACAGAATAATAAAGAAGTAAAAGTAAAATATACGCTACCAATTACTTTTAGAGTGGAATAAAAAGTAAAAACTCAGCCAACTGGTTGAGTTTTTTTATTTTTGTTATATATGGATACAGATAAAATGTTTTTTGCACATGAGACAGCAGTTATTGATGATGGTTGCATAATTGGAGAAGGAACTAAAATATGGCACTTTAGCCATATTATGCCTAATTGTAACATTGGTAATAATTGTAATATTGGACAAAACGTAGTAGTGTCGCCTCAGGTTGTTTTAGGGAATAATGTAAAGGTTCAAAATAATGTTTCTATATATACGGGTGTTAGATGCGAAGATGATGTCTTTTTAGGACCCTCTATGGTTTTTACCAATGTAATTAATCCACGTAGCGCCATAAAAAGACAAGATCAGTATTTAGAAACAATTGTTAAAAAAGGAGCGAGTATAGGAGCAAATGCAACAATTGTATGCGGTAACAATATTGGAGAATACGCTTTTATAGGAGCAGGAGCAGTGGTAACTAAAGAAGTTAAACCTTATGCGTTAGTTGTAGGAAACCCATCAAAACAAATAGGGTGGATTAGTGAGTACGGACATCGGTTAAATTTTGATGATGAAGGTTTGGCTACTTGCTCAGAAAGTGGAGATAAATATATCTTGAAAAACAATGAGTTAAGAAAACTTTAAGTTAAAGTTTAAAAAAAGTGAAAAAACTTAAAAAAAATATTTGTGAAAAGAAAAATCTTATTTATATTTGAACAGTGGTTTTTAAACCACTTTCTTTTTCTTTTTCATAGCAATTTTTCCCACTCAATTTTGAGTGGGTTTTCTTTTTATAAAAACTTCCCAAATAAAGTAACTGTATAGAATAATGTATTCTAAAGTAATTAACCAAAGATTTTCTTTCCATGGAGAATTAGCATATGCCTGATAACTTAGAATAATAACTAAACTCCACAAAACAGCATAACGATATTGAGTAAATACAGATAAAATTAAAAGCGTTGCTATATACCAAGGATGCATTGTTGTTGTTGAAAAATAGTAGAACGACAAAGCAAATAGCATACTTAGAATTAATTGTTTTGTTGACTTGTTCTTTTTGAAAAAAGTAAGAATTAATAAAAAGCAAACGGTAAGAATAGGTATTATTTTACCAATAATGGCAATCTCATTATAGCCTCTAAATTGATAACCAATTTCTCTAGCTAAATAGTAAAAACTAGCATTAAACTCAAAGCTTCTAAACCATAAACCAACAGAGTTAGTATAGTTTGAAATTAACTCTGGAGAATAGAAAGGAAGAAAAAGTAACACAATTGTTAGAACTACAGTTCCGTAAAAAAATGCTAATTTTTGTAATCCTTTAAGGAGTGAAAAATCATTCTTTACAAACCATTGAAAAAATAAAGGTAAAAAGAGTAAAGGAATGAGTTTTACAGAAACTGAACAAGCCATTAGTATAGCTGCTAAAAACCACTTCTGTTTATGTAGTGTATAAATACTCCAAACCAGAAAGAATAACATAACAGGTTCAAAATGTAAGTTTCCAGTAAGTTCAATTATAATAAATGGGTTTAAAACATATAGAAAAATGTTTTTAACGGGTAATTGTAATCTTTCTAAAAGCTTTTTACCAAAGTATAAAATACCAACATCAGCCAAGATAATAAGTGTTCGCATTACAATAACGCTCCCAATAATGCTGTTTTTAGCAAACAAGGCGGCTATTAAAAAGCAAAGTTGATTAACTGGAGGATAGTTGGTGTAATGACTACCATTTAAGGCTCCCATTCCTTCATACAAATCCTTAGCTTGGTTAATAGGGTAGTTATGCTGCTCAATAAACGTTTGAGGTAATGATAAATAAGGATTTATTCCTTCTAAAATCATACGTCCATCCCAAATAAAACGATAGAAATCTTGAGATAGATTAGGAATAGCAAAAAAGAAAACCAATCGAAATAAGACCGAAATTCCAGCTAAATGAGCAAACGATAATTCTTTATCTCGTAAAAGAGCAAAATAACAAGTAAATAGGCTAATCCAGAGAAAAAGTAACTTGTTAAATTCGGTACGTTCAATTGTATAAGCAAATAAAAAATAAAGAACAACACTAACAAAGGTTAGTATAATTGAGCTATATTTTTTAAAAAAAGACATTTAAGCTTTTGAGAAAATCGATTTAAAAAAGACATATCCAAAACCAACAAATAACATTAAATGAAAAGGGAACAAACCAAAGTCTCCACCCTGATCACCAACAGTAAAAGCACTATACATACCAAAAGCAAAGTATAAAGCTAATAAACCTTCTATGATTACATGTAAAGAGGGTCTTTTACGAATATATTTATTGTTTTTCCAACTATCTTTTAACGACTTAATATTGAATTTAGGGGTTCTTACAAATTCACTTTTTTTACCTAAATGACCTTCTAAAACAGCAATTGTATTGTGTAAAGAGAAGCCCATGGCAATAGAGAAAAAAGCGAAAAAGGCGCCAATATATTTGATAAAATTCCAGAAACCTCCTCCGTAAGTCCTTTTATACATAAACCAGTAGCAGATAAAGAAAATAAAGGTGCTTACAATAAAAAAGCTCATGACTATAAAGTAAATTTTCAAATGCGCATATTCATTTTTAATATACAACATAGGTATACTTAAAACAGCAACTAAAAAGATACAAGTAAACATAGAGCTATTTAGTAAGTGTAGCGTTCCATGAAGTTTTGTTTTAAAAGGAATAGTAGAACTTGTAATAATCCTCTTTAACATTTTCTGAAAATTCTCTGCCCCACCTTTGTTCCATCTAAACTGTTGAGAACGAGCAGCACTAATAACTACAGGTAATTCAGCAGGAGTAACAACATTTTCTAAATATTTGAATTTCCAATTCTTTAATTGTGCACGGTAGCTTAAATCTAAGTCTTCTGTTAAAGTATCTCCCTCCCAGTTTCCAGCATCGTAAATACACTCTTTACGCCAAATACCTGCAGTACCATTAAAATTAATAAAATGTCCTTGGCTATTTCTACCTACTTGTTCTAAAGTAAAATGAGCATCTAAAGCAAACGCTTGAATTTTTGTTAAGGTTGAATAATTTCTATTAATATGTCCCCAACGAGTTTGAACTACGCCTATTTCAGGATCTTTAAAATACGGAACGGTTTCCAGTAACCAATTTTCCTTAGGTAAGAAATCGGCATCAAAAATAGCAATAAATTCACCTTTGGCCGTTTTAAGTCCTTCCTTTAGGGCGCCAGCCTTAAATCCTTGACGGTTTTCACGTCTAATATGTTGAATGTCTAAACCTGTTTTTTGAAGCTCTTTAATTTGTTTAGCTGTGCTCTCAATTGATTCATCGGTAGAATCATCTAATACTTGAATTTCTAACTTTTTGCGTGGATATTCTAATTGAGCAATGTTGTGTAATAAACGCTCCATTACATATAGCTCATTATATACAGGTAGCTGTATTGTTACATACGGAACTTTGTTAATGTCAGATAAATCTAATTTGGGTGCGCTTTCCTTTTTTTTCTGAGCTTTCAAATAGTTGATAAGCAGGTTTAACTGAGCTATAGCGTATAACAATATAAGTACTAATGATATAGTGTATAGTGTAATTATTATGTATTCTAAGACCATTATTTAAAGCTATATTTAAAGATCCAACCTAAAATTTTTATGCCGGCTAATATACTACCTTTTACAGTTCCTGAAACCTTTGAAACGCCAATTCTATTTCTATATTTCATAGGAATTTCTGTATAAGTTAATTTTTGTTTCAAAGCCTTTAATTGCATTTCTACTGTCCAACCATACGTTTTGTCTTCCATGTTTAAAGCTAGTAGTTTATCATATTTTATTGCTCTGAAAGGACCTAAATCAGTGAATTTTGCACCAAAAAACAACTTCATTAAAGTAGTTGCTAGCCAATTACCAAAAACTTGTTGAGGAGTCATAGAGCCCTTTTCACGTAGTCGTTGTACACGAGCACCAATTACAAAATCAATGTTATCATTCATTATTGGAGCAACAAGCTCAGTAAGTTGTTCAGGATAATCAGAATAATCTCCGTCTAAAAAAACAACGATATCTGGCTTTTCGTTTTTAATAGAAATATATTCCATCCCTTTCAAACAAGCATATCCGTAACCTTTTCTATTTTCAGAAAGTACTGTTGCTCCTGCGTTTTTAGCAATGGTTTCAGTATTATCTGTTGAATTGTTACTAATAACAATTACCTCGTCTACTATGGAAGGAATGTCATTGATTACATGGGCAATGGAATCTTGTTCGTTATATGCGGGGATGATAACTTTTATAAGTGGATTCATTAATTATTTTAAGTCGTTGAGATTGTTTTCTTTTGCAAAAGAAGACAAATTATTCCATTCTTTTAGCTTTAGTCCTTCTTTAAACTTTATAGCTTTTGTTACCTTATGTTTTTTGTATAATAAACAGTAACCGTTTTTTTTATTGTTTTTGATTTGACATTTTTGATAAATACCTCCTTTATTATTGTAAAAGACCCACCATTTGTTTGGTAATCCATTAATAAAATGTCCTTCCTTTTTTTTAAAAGAGTTTTCATAATAAAAATGCCAATACTTAACAGGAAGGTTATTTTTAAAACTTCCTTCTTTTTTAATGTTTCCATTTTTGTAATAAAAAATCCAATAATCGGTTTTTTTATTATTTTCAAGCCAGCCTTCTTCTTTTAGTGTTCCTTCTTCATAAAATGATTTATGATATGTTTTTTGCCCAACTAAAGAGAAAGTAATAAAAAAGCATAGTATGAAAACATTATTTTTCATTTACCAATTTCATTAAATCAACATCGTTACCTAATAAAACCTCTGTTGGGTTGATACGTCCTTTTTCCGGACCATTTTCCAACTTCAATACTCCTCTAGGGCATACTGCCGAACAAATACCACAACCAACACAACTTGCACGCACTATATTTTCTCCTTTTTGGGCATATGCACGTACATCAATACCTTGTTCACAATACGTAGAACAATTTCCACAAGAAATACATTGTCCGCCATTGGTAGTAATTCTAAATCGAGATTTAAAACGTTGTACAATTCCTAAATAAGCGGCTAACGGACAACCGAAACGACACCAAACACGGTTTCCAAAAATTGGATAAAACCCGGTACCAATAACTCCTGCAAACCAAGCTCCTATTAAAAAGCTGTAGGTGTCTTTTATCCATTGAGAGTTGATTCCAAGGAAAGATTGTGCACCAGTAAAGTAACAGTATAACGTTACAACGGTCATTATTAACGAGAACACCAAAACACTATGTATTAACCAGCGCTCTAGTTTCCATGCATTCATACTTTTGTTAGAATGCTGACGGTATGGATCACCTAAAGTTTCAGCTAAACCACCACAACCACAAACCCAAGAGCAATACCATCTTTTTCCGAAGAAATATACCATTACAGGAACAATGATAAGCGTAAGTACAATACCCCAAACTAAAATAAATAAACCAATAGCTCCGCTATTTCTCAAGCTATCTAAATTCCATTCAAAAAAGAAATCATAGTCTAACGGAAAAGCATTTTTAAAATCATACCCAGGCATATTTAAACTGGTCATGATTTCTGGAATAAGGAAGGCAAATACAATCTGAAAAAATAAAACAGAAGTTGTTCTTATAACTTGGTATTTGTTGTGTCTATACTTTATATACATTCTTACTCCCATTGTAAGCATAATCACACAGTATAAAAAACCGTATACAAACCACTGGCTTGCCTCACCGCCGTTTAAAAATTTACTGATAGGGTCTAATATAAAAGTCCAGTTAACCACATAATCAGGAAAAAAATAAAGCAACAAGTAAAAAACAACTAAGTAAATTAAAACTAACCAAGCTATCCATCCTCGATTTGTACTAGCTTCTAAATAAATACCATTATTCTTTATTCCTTTTGGACCAAGTAAAATAAAATTAGGAAGTATAAATAACAGTGCTCCCAAAATACCTAAACCAAAAGTGAGTAACCATAGCAAACTTGAGTTGTTTCTAACAAAACCATTTCCAGCTTTTTTAGCTAACTCATAACTTAAGGTATGGGGTTTCCCATAAATTAAATATTGGTATTGTTCACCTTTTTTATCCCAATTTTTTTCAGCGTCGTATTTAGCAATTAGAGTATTATAATGATTGTTAGATGCTTCATAAGCATTTCTAACCCGACTAGAAAATTCAAAAATATTAAAGCTTTCATCGGTAACAATAGCTTTACTGAGTTCCTCTTTTATGATTTCACTTTTATATCCTTTTTCAGTAATAAATGAATCTAGTTCTGATTGATTTAAATTAAAAGAACCCGTAAAAATTACTCCTGAAAAAATGATTAACCCTATTAAGAATAGAAGTAGACCTGTTTGTTTTATTATTTTCATCCTAAACTCTGCTGAAAATTCGCTTCCAGCTTTTCTTTTTTAATTGAATATTGGTGTTGTTTTCTTTGTTGAATTTTGCTACAATTTCTGATTCGTGAAGTTTATAGAATTCTGGGTCGAAGTTTGCATCTGCTAAATGTTCTAAAGTATAAGTTACAGACTGCTTTTTATTCAAAATTTTGTCAAAAAACTCATGACGCATTCGTATCCCTAATGTATTTATACCAAGGAATTCTTGCGTGTTTTTATCATAGTTAATTCGAATACATTTTTTACCACTTTCGTGCTCCCAGTAAAAATGAGCTTCATTTTCTTTAGGTTGCGGCCATACCCAACCATAAGTTTGGTATTCAATATCAATAAATTTTGCTGAGTTAAACCAGTGCCCTGGTTTGTATTGAATTCGATTGCCACAAATAGTTTGTGCAACAGTTTCTCCCATCATTCTACCAGTGTACCAAACAGCTTCAATAGGACGACGTAAACCAATTGCTTCATGTTGTTCTGCACAATCTCCAATTGCATACACATCTTTGATATTGGTTTCTAAAAAACGATTGACTTTAACTCCTCTACCAAGTTCAATTTTCGAATCTTTTAAAAAGTCAATATTAGGAGAAACACCAGCAGTCAAACCAACAACATTACAAGGTATTTCTTCACCAGTTTCTTCAATAATTACAGATGTAACTTGCCCGTTTTTATCTGACCTTATCTCCTTCAAGTTCACACCTAAGCGTAAATCGATATGATTTTCTATAATTTCACGATTTATCATGGCAGATTCTCCCTTGGGTAACACTTTGTCCCAAAAACTATTTTCACGAACTAAAAAGGTAACAGGGATATTTCTGCTATGAAGCATTTCGGCAAGTTCAATTCCAATTAAACCTCCACCAACAATAACAGCTCTTTTACATATTTTGTTGTTTGGAGCATATTGTTCAAGAGCCTCTAAATCTTGTTTATGATACATTCCCGTAACACCTTTTAAGTCTTGTCCAGGCCAACCAAACTTGTTAGGTTTAGAGCCAGTGGCTATAATTAACTTATCGTAAGACAGTTTTTCTCCAGTGCTAAAGGCTATTTCTTTTTCTGATGAATGTACTTTTGAAACAAACCCTTTTTTGAGATTGATTCTGTTTTTTTTCCAAAACCAAGATTCGTAAGGTTGTGTATGTTCAAATTTCATGTGTCCCATGTACACATACATTAAAGCTGTTCTTGAAAAGAACTCATCAGTTTCAGAAGAAATAAGGGTAATTTTTTTGTCTGATAATTTTCTGATATGCCTTGCGGCTGTAACTCCAGAAATTCCATTACCAATAATAACAACGTGCTCCATAAATGTTGATTTGCTGTTTAGGTCGTTGCTAAAGTTAAGAACTTAATAAAGGAATTGAATTTAGAATGATTTTAAATAAAAGAGCTTTGTAAGAGAAGTTTTTTTTAAGCGACTTAAGATCTATATAAAAAATTAACCTTATGAAACGACAATTAGCAAGCCTTACAGTTTTACTGTTTTTTGTAGTGCAACTTTCAAATGCTCAAGATGATAAAGCAGAAAAATCAAATATTCAAACATATACACCATCTAAGCTTTTAAATAATGGTCAGTGGGATATTAAATGGTTTAATAACCTATATACTGAAACAAAATTTGCAGATGCAGATGGTAACACCAAATCGAAAGCAAGAGAGAATTACTTTACTTCAACGTTGGAAGCTTTCACTGGAATTTCTAAAAATAACCGTATTAACGTAGGAGCAATTGTAGAGTTTCGTTCCAACACAATAGGAGGGCGTCAAGCATTATCAGTATTTAGTTTAGAAGATAACCCAAATTCTGAAAGAAAAGGAATTACATCAATTGCACCAGCTATTAAGTTTCAACCATTAAAAAATGTAGGAAACTTTTCCGTTCAATCAGCAATACATATTCCTTTGGTGAGTAATGAAACAGAAAATGGTGTCTTTTTAGATCAAACAGCATTGACTTTTCAGAATCGATTTTTTTACGATTATACTTTTTCTAGTGGAAAATGGCAGTTATTTACAGAGTTAAATACGGAGTACAATTTTGGTGATGAGGATAGCTTTGCGAACAATACTTTTTTGTTAACTCCTGGTGTTTTCTTTAGTTATTTTCCCAACGAAAAGTCTACCGTATTAGTGTTTTCTCAACATTCACAAAGATTTGGAGATTTTACACAAGATTATACAGCTTTAGGTTTGGGAGGAAAATATCAATTAACCAGTGTTTTAAACTTGGAGGTTTTGTACAGTAACTTTGTTAGAGGAAACAACAATGGGCTAGGACAAAGTTTTAATGTAGGATTAAGGGCATTATTTTAAAAATAGTAAATTAGAGGAGTAATGAAAACTCTAAAACTCCTTTTTATAATAAGTTGTGTTTTTTTGGTAAGCTCTTGTACGAGCCAATCAAAAAAGATAAACGGTGTTAGTTTTGTTGCTTCTTCAAAGAAGATAACAAGTAAACATATTAATGATGTAAAAAAGGTATCAGCAAATTATGTAACGTTGATGCCTTTTGCTTTTGTTAAAAGCTTGTCTTCTCCAAATGTAATTTATGACTCCAAAAAGCAATGGTTTGGAGAGACAAAAGAAGGTGTAAAACAATATGCCAAAGAGTTTCAACAAAGTAAAATAAAGATTATGTTGAAACCACAAATTTGGGTTTGGAATGGGGTGTATACAGGAACTATAAAAATGAAATCTGAAGATGAATGGAGAGAGTTAGAACAATCGTATGAAGATTTTATCCTCGTTTTTGCCAAAGTAGCAGAAGAAATTAATGCAGAAATTTTTTGTATTGGAACAGAATTGGAGCAGTTTGTAATAAACAGACCAGAATACTGGAAAAAACTCATTAAAAAAATTAGAAAGGTATACTCTGGAAAATTGACCTATGCAGCAAATTGGGACGAATTTAAGCGAGTAGACTTTTGGGAGGATTTAGACTTTATAGGAATTGATGCTTATTTTCCGTTAAGTGATCAAAAATCCCCAACTCTTAAAGATTTTGAAAAAGGTTGGCAACCTCACAAAAATGAAATTATTCAGGTTCAAAGTAAGTTTAATAAGCCTGTTTTATTTACCGAGTATGGGTACAGAAGTGTAAATTTTACTGGAAAAGAGCCATGGAAATCAGATAGAATAGAAGGAGATATCAATTTAGAAAACCAACAAAAAGCATTACAAGCTTTGTATAATCAATTTTGGAAAGAAGATTGGTTTGCTGGTGGTTTTGTTTGGAAATGGTTTCATAATCATAAAGAAGTTGGAGGGGAAGATAACAATAGGTTTACACCTCAAAACAAACCAGCAGAATTGACTATAAAAAAGATGTATGAAAATAGTAAATGAAAAATATAAAAATAAGTATCTATTTTTCTTGAAGACAATAATTCTTGCAACATTTTGGTTGTCTGTAAACTGTTATTCACAAGAAAAAAGTATAGAAAAAATTACTTTTTCAGGAGCTAAAAAAACGAAAGCACATGTTTTAAAGAAAATACTGAAATCAAAAGAAAATAAAGTGCTTGATTCAATGGTATTAAAAGAAGATATGATTCGTTTGAAGCGCTTACCAGCAATTTCTAATGCGTATTTTAAAGCATCATGTTCTGAGGGTAAATGTAATGTTGTTGTAACTGTAGAAGAGAACTTTACAATAATTCCAGAAGTTAATTTTCACAAAACGATCAATCAAAAATTAGCCTACAGAATAGGAGTGGGTGAGTATAACTTTTTGGGAAGGAACATGACCTTAGGTGCGTTTTACCAATACAATGGTTTTGATTCTTATGGAATTAACTTTAGGGCTCCTACGTTATTTTCAGCAAAATGGGGAGTGTCATTAAGTCATCAAAACTGGACGAGTGAAGAACCACTTTATTTTGGTAGTGAATCAGCCAATTATAAGTATCAGAATATCTCTTATGAAGCTTTGGCTTTATACCAACACAATTTTAAAAATCAGTTTCAATTTGGAATTAATTTTTTTGAGGAAAAGTATAATTATTTAAGAGGAAGTACTTCATCGGATGTTCCTACTGAGTTAAATGTAGATAAAAAGCTACTGAAGCTAATTTATGTTTTTGATAATCTAGATTATAATTATCAATACATTAACGGAATAAAAAATGAGTTTCATGGACAATATGTAACTTCTGAAAATGAATATCAGAATGATTTTTTAATTTTTTGGAATGACTTTTTTTACTTTAAAAGAATAGGTGAAAAAGGAAATTGGGCAAACAGATTGCGTTTTGGTTTGTCATCTAATGATGATACTCCATTTGCTCCATTTGCTTTAGATAATAATTTGAATTTACGAGGAGTTGGTATTTTAGTTGATCGAGGTACTGGAAGTATTGTTTGGAATACCGAATATAGGCATACGCTGTATGAAAAAAAATGGTTTGTTATTCAAAGTAATGTGTTTGTAGACGCTGGAACATGGCGTAATCCAGGAGGAAGTTTTGATGATTTTATCAATAGTGATAATATGAAAGTTTATTCAGGTATAGGTTTACGTTTCATTAATAAAAAAATATTCAATGCAATTTTTAGAATTGATTATGGGCATGGGCTTACAAAGAATGGATCAAAAGGATTTGTGTTTGGTATAGGTCAATATTTTTAATCACAGATAGCCTAGAGTTTAATCTAGAATGAGTTGTTTATTTGCATAAAAAAAAACGAGGTTGTGAAATACAAACCTCGCTTTTTAAGCTATTCTTATGTAGAAAAACGTTTTATTTTTTCTTTGGGTGTACTAACTTCATTTCTTCAATTAAGTGTTTTGCTCCTGCATATTTATCTACAATAAATAATACATAGCGAACATCAACCATAATATTTCTACAAATTTCAGGATCGTAATTCATATCACTCATCGTTCCTTCCCATACACGGTCGAAGTTTAATCCAATTAAGTTTCCGTGTGCATCAATAGCAGGACTACCAGAGTTACCACCTGTGGTATGATTGGTTCCTAAGAAACAAACAGGAACTTTTCCGTTTTTATCAGTGTATTGTCCAAAATCTTTAGCGTCGTATAAATCGCGTAACTTTTGAGGTACATCAAATTCATAATCACCAGGAACGTATTTTTCAATAACACCATCTAAATAACTTACAGGATTGTAGTATACAGCATCTCTAGGAGAGTATCCACGAACTTGACCGTAAGTAACACGTAAAGTGCTGTTAGCATCAGGAAAATAGCGTGTATTTGGTAATGCTTCCATTAATGCTTTCATGTATGTTTTTTGTAACGCTGTAATTGGCTGGTTTTTCTGTTGAAACTCAGGATTTATTTTTGTGTAAAACTCTTCAATCATAGGCTTAGCATATTGGTAAGCAGCATCTTTGTTTAAGTTTTTTACCACCTTTTTAGCGTCTCCTTCTAATAATTGTAAAGCTTTATTTAAATCAGTAAAATTTGTTTTGTCATAAATAGAAGCATCTACATTAGTAGGATTGTATAAAGGCATTACATTTTTAAACACTCCTTTATCAACATTTACATCAAAGTTTTTATGAATTCCTTTAATTCGATTTACCAAAGAAGTTCTAGCTTCTTCAAACTTTTTAGGTTTATTTAAAGCTACTTGTTCTAACTGATACGCTCTAAAAGTCATTTGCATCAACTCGTTGGTAACTAAGAAAACTTCAATAAAGTTTCTTCTTTTAATATTAATATCAGCAAAGTCTATATATAATTTTTCAAACTCAGGAAGAATATTTCCGTAGGTTTTTTCTAATCCTTTTTCTTTTAATGCTTTTTTGAAAGTAGCTTCAAAAGCTTGACGCTCTGCGATAGCATTACTCTTTTTAATTCCTAGATTTTCACCAATCCATTTTTTCCAAGCATTTGCAATACGTGCTTGTTTTGAAGCATATTTAATACGAACAGCATCACTAGCTTTCATTTGTGCATCAATTTCTTTTAATGCAGCTTCACGAATAGCAATGTTACTCGGATTAAACTCTTGTGTAATATGTTTAATAGCAACAGCGGGTAAATATTCATTAGTACGACCTGGGAAACCAAAAACCATAGTAAAATCACCTTCTTCAATTCCATCTAAAGAAACTGGTAAAAAGTGCTTTGGTTTGTAAGGAACGTTGTCTTTGCTGTATTTAGCAGGACGATTGTTTTTATCAGCATAAATTCTGAATAATGAAAAATCTCCTGTATGACGAGGGAAAACCCAGTTATCGGTATCACTACCAAATTTTCCAATACTACTTGGTGGTGCACCTACTAAACGAACGTCTTCAAATTTTTCTGTAACAAATAAGAAATATTGATTGCCTTTGTAAAATGGCTTTATTTTAACACCTTGCCATGTTTCTTTTTGTACTGTTTTTTGAATTTCGTTGATGTTTTTATCAATAGTCGATTGTTTTTCACGTTCAGTCATAGTATCAGTAACCCCATTCAATGCTTTGGTAGTTACATCATCAATACGAACAATAAATTCAACATATAGCCCTTTATTAGGTAATTCTTCTTTTTTATTCATCGCCCAAAAACCATCTTTTAGGTAATCATTTTCTAAAGATGAGTGAGATTGAATTTGTCCAAAACCACAGTGGTGATTGGTTAAAATTAATCCTTCAGGAGAAATCACTTCGCTAGTACAACCTCCGTTAAAATGCCCAATAGCATCTTTTAAACTTGAGTTATTTACATCATAAATGTCTTTAGCGGTAAGTTTACTTCCTAAAGAGGTCATTTCTTGTTCATTCATTCCTTCTAAAAGAGAAGGAATCCACATACCTCCTTGCTGTGCAGTAACTTGAACGACAATAAATAAGAATAGAATTTTTATATACTTCATCTGTTTATTTTTAAAAAGCTAAAGATACAAATTGGTAGCAAAACAGCTAATTGAAAGTATTAAGTAATAGGTTAAAAAAGACTTAAAATGTTATTTTTTTCCTATTGGATATATTTCTTGGTGAATAAAGTCTTTAGGGAATTTTTCATCCCCTTCAAAACCTAATTCAATATCACGCCCATTGTAAGGAATGTAGTCAGTTTTAAAAATGTAATCCCATATGCTTAGCGTAATTCCAAAGTTTACTCCCATTTTTCTGTCTTCAGGAAGTTCTTTTGCATGATGCCAAATATGCATTTTTGGATTGTTCAGAATATATTTTAACCAACCGTAATCCCAGTTAATATTGGCATGATTAAGATGACCAATAGTAATGTTGAAAAAATGAACAATAGCAACGTCTTGTGCTGTAAATCCGCCCATAATAGCAAGCGGAATATACTTCATAGAGTTATATACTACGGGTTCCATCCAATGGTAACGTAAGTGGGCAGCAAACCCCATTTGTTTTACGGAATGGTGCACTTTATGAAAGTTCCATAAAAATTCATATCGATGTAATAATGTATGAGTGAACCACTGTACAAAATCAATACTAATAAAAAATACTAAGAGTCTCGCCCAATAAGGAAATGTGTTGATGTCGAATAATTGAAAATTAGCAACCGATAATCCAACCAAACCTAAAATATCATTAAAAAACTGCTCTGCTGTATTTGATAAGGCAATAAGAACGATGAGGTTTAGTAAAAAGAAATTGAAAAACATGTAAAAAGTATCCAGCCAAAAATCTTTACGAAATAAAGGTTGGTTTTTGCGCCAAGGAAAGATAATTTCTAATCCCCAAACAATAAGAGAAATTATAATTAAACCATAAAAATAATTTTCCCATTGAATTTCAAACAAAACAGATTGTTTTAAGTAGTTCCAATAACCAGTGTAGGAGTTTTTTACGATTTCTAGGTATCTTTCCATAGGAGCTATAAATTTCAGCAATAAAAATAATGAATTAATGATTTATAATTTTAAATAAATCTCGTCCTTTCCATAGTCGTTCTTCTTGGGGCAAAATTTCCATATTGTCCCAAAAACCTGTAAGTAATGTTTGTGCATAAGCAGGAGGTAGCTGTTGTTCAGTCATTAATGTATTTGCTTTTTTATAATTATAAGAAAGAGTATGAAAAGAGTATGAAAAACCATTAGTGTCATTTAAAATGGCATACCAAACATGTGGTTTTGCATTGTTAGCAGGCATGCCAATAACTCCTGGATTTAACCAAAGAAGCGAGTCTTTTTCATCTGTAAAAGGAAGTCCGGAATGTCCAGCAACAATTACATCGCAATTAGTTTCATTGAATGATGAAATTTTATTTTTCCATGGAGTAGATTTAAAAATAAATTCAGAAATATAATGGTATGAACCATGTACCATGAAAATCTTTTTATTTGCATAAGTAAAAGAGATATAATTGGGTAGGGTTTGCATCCAATTAATTGAAGCTTCCGAAAGTTGGTTTTGAGCAAAAGGATACCACGCTTTTGAAAAAACATCACAACGAGAACCTTCTGTAAAATCACAACCACAATTAACCTCTCTATTTCGTAACTGTTGTTCTACATTTCCAATAATACTATGTGCTCCCCAGTTTATAAAGGCTTGTACTGTTTCTTCTGGTTGTGCACAATAGCCAACAATATCACCTGTGCAAAAACAGTTTTCAGGTGCTATATTTTCCTTTTCAGCGACTTTAATTAAAGCTTCTAAAGCTTGTAGATTACTGTAAACACCCCCAAACAAAAGTACTTTTCCTTTAACGGTATTTATGTATGTTGTTTTTGTATCCATAACGGAATTAAATAAAGAGTAAAACAAAGAATACTTCCCCAAACATTGCTCCAAAGTAAATTGGCATACTTGCCAGAAGTAAAAATTAACAAAGAAGGAAAGGCATCAAAAACTAATAAAAATCCAATGATAATACCAGTGCCTACAGATAAGTAGTAACTAATTTTAGGAGGTTTTAACTTCCATAATATAAAAACTGGAGCTAGTCCAATAACCATAGTACCGCTAATAGTGGTTGCTGATAAAATTGAAGCGTTTAAGAACACAGGAAGAGTTCCTATAATAGCAATGAGTAGCATTATTATTCTACCAAATGAAACAGAGGGGTTAATGTTTAAATCAATAGCAAAAAGCTTAGCTGTTGATGAAAATGTAGAATCTAAGGTAGATGCAGCTGAGGTAATCATAATAAAATTAACAACTAATAACATTCCAACGCCTAAGGTTTTACTAAAAGCAACAGCTGCTTGACCGTTAAGGCCATTGATTTTTCCAAAGATACCTACAAAACTAAATAAAACAATACATAAAAACCCAATAACAGTAGCCCAAAGAAAGCTTTTTAGGGTTGTTTTCGGATTACTTATAAAACCACGATCGGTTAACACTGGGTCGTGAAAAGGATAGCTAAACGATTGTAAAAAAGCAGCGATAGCTAAGTTTCCTCCTAAAGCCATCGTCCACTCACCAGAATTTGAAACGGTTTCGTAATTTATACCTTTAGTAGAATAAATATTCCAAAGAATAATAGCCAAAAGTACAGAGAAAAATAACATTTGAATTGCATCAGTAAAAATACTACTACTCAAACCTCCTTTTAAAGCGTAAGTCAAGGTTAAAAGTGTAAAAACCACAATAGAAGTGTAGTATGAAGAGCTACCTACAGCTCCAAAATAAGAACCAATAACCATGGTGTTTGACCAAACTTCGTTAAATAGTCTAATGAGAATTAAAATTGAAAATACAAGAATAGCGGTATTACCAAATCGAATACCTAAAAAGTCATGAATGCTTTTAAAACCTCCTTTGGTACGTAGTTGATATATAATTATTCCAGCAACGGCAAACGAAAGGTAATACAGTGCATATGCAACCCCTCCTACAAGTCCAAATTGTAAGCCTAAATTAGCGGCATTGGTAATACTTTTAGCAAAAATCCAAGAGATGACTAAGCTACCTGTGAGTAATAATGTATTAGGTGCTTTTTTATTGTGTGTAGCTTTAAAGAAAGTTTGATTGGTTTGGGCAAAAGGTGCTAATATTAAAAATACTAAGCTGGTACTAAGTAGCAAACCCCATTGCCAAATGTATATTATTTCTTTCATTGGTTGTACATGTTCTGAGAAAATTTTAATTTCTTACTTTAGTTATTCCACCAAACACCAAAATTAATACTATTACCATTAGTAGCTTGAGCAGCTAATTCGTAATTTATCTTATTTAAAGAGGCTTCTTCTGCAGGATAGGGCATTCTTACAGGAATTAAATTGTTATTTAAACTTGCTGAAATAGGGTTCAGATTAGGAAACCCAGTTCTACGATATTCTATCCACCCTTCATAGCCGTTAATAATATTAGCAATCCATTTTTGTGTAATAATTTGCTCAAGGGCTTTTGTGTCGTCAAAACTAGCAGTTGTTGTAAGGTAATCATTAGGTATGTTGGTGTTCCAATAACTAAAGGCTTGTTTGGTAGCTAATTCGTATAGTGATTTGGCATCGTGGGTAATAAGACCTTTATGAGCTGCTTCTGCTAATAAAAAATTAGTTTCCCAAGCGGTCATATAATTGGCTTGCAAATTTCCGGAATGTTCTCTAAAAATAAAACCAGCTAATGAATAATCTCCCAATGAAATAGTGGTTTTTGAAGCGTCTATTCCGTTAATTAACCCGTTATAATTACTGGGAATATTACTAGAAGGCCTAAAAAAAGTTTGAATTCTAGGATCATTTAGCTCTTTTAAAATTTCTTCAATAGTTTTAGACATTACAAAGTTGTTAAAATCTCCTACTCGTAAACGTGCCATTCTAAAGTTATTAGGCTCTCCATCTGTAAAATTAAAAACAGCATTTTGAGCATTGTTGGCAATGTAGTTGCCATCGGTTACAATTTCTTGAAGTTCTTTTCTTGTATCTTGTTTTGATGAAATACGGATGAGTGCTTTTATTCGTAATGAGTTGGCAAATAAAATCCAGCTATCTAGATTTCCGTTGTATAAAACATCGCCAGTTAGCGGTAAACTACCCGTGTAATTTTCAATTGCTATTATTCCCTTTTTTAAACTATCTAAAATACCTCCATCTGCTAAGTAAATAGCTTCTTGTGTGTCGTATTTGGGAGTAACAGTTTTGTTATCTCCATTAAAAGCATCACTATAGGGAACATCTCCAAAAAGATCTGTCAAAGCCATAGCCATATATGCCTTAAAAATTAAAGCAGGGCCTTCATACACTTTAAATGTTGGATTATTTTTGGCTTTGTTTAGGATAATTTCATTGTCCCTTAAATTAGTGTAAAATACAGGCCATGGATTCCCTCCTAATTGTGGTGATTTTAAAGCATGACGATCAAATAAATTAAAATCTAAAGCAGTAAGTTGTTGACTTAATAAATTACCTGCAACAAAACCTTCATACGACATTGCCTCTCCATAATTGTAAATAACTTTACGAAATAATAAATTGGGTTCTACATCAACAGGAAAGTTAGGGTTTGTATTTATTTTTTCAAAATCACTAGTACAACTTGTTATAAGTGCTAATAGGAAGAGAGATATGTAATTTTTCATGATATTGTTTTTTAAAAGGTTACACCTAGTTTAAATCCGAAGCTTTTGGTGGTAGCATACGACATATCTTCTACACCACTAACAATTCTATTTCCCTGTACTGCTAGTTGCTCTGGATCAAAATGAGGAATGTTACTAATTGCAAATACATTTTTACCTATAAAAGAAAGAGTTACATCAGCTCCATTTTTAACGAAACCAAAGGCATTGTTTTTTAAATTGAAGGTATAACTGAAGGCAAATTGTCGTAACTTTAAATAAGAGGCGTCATAGACATTGTTTTCTTCATGATTTCTGTCGTAAAATTGTCTGTAATAACTTTCGGGAGTTATTGCAGTTGTATTTGGGGTGTATATTGGGTTTTCTGGAGTACCAGTATTTACAACCCCTTGTGCAATAATACCCGATGTTGGTCGGTAAGTTGTTTCTTTTAACTGACCAGCAACTCCTGCTAAAGCTAAGGTTCTTGAAACTAATTCTCCCCCTTGTCGCCAATCAAAAAGGAAGTTTAAATTCCAGTTTTTGTACGAAAAACTATTGTTGAGTCCCATTGTAAAGTCAGGATTGTAATTTCCTAGTTTTTTAAGTGTAGGGTCTGCAATAAAATTTCCTTCTGATGTTAAGACAAAATCACCTTTTTCATTTTTTAAGTAACCAGTTCCGTAAAAATCACCGATGCGTCCGCCTTCTTCTACTTGAAACCAAACTGTTTGATCTGGATTGTTGTATACTCTTGAATACGCCAATGTAATTCGTCCACTGTTTTGAGGTAACGATTCAATGGTGGCAACATTTTTACTAAAGTTCACAGTAGTATTCCATTTGAAGTTATTGGTTTTAAAAGGAGTGGCATTTATAACAAGCTCTACCCCTTCAGAACGTACTTTTCCGCCATTAACTACTTGTTGTTTAAAACCTGATGAAATAGGAATTGGAAGTGATAAAATTTGATCTTTGGTAAGTGCGTTGTAATAAGTAATATCAAAAGTTAAGCGATCATTAAAAAAACGAAGATCAGCCCCTATTTCAAAAGAAGTTGTTTTTTCTGGGCGTAAGTTAGGATTGGCAATAAAATCTTGACTTGTAAATGCGGGTTGTGCATGTACATTTGTTGTGGGGATAAAGGTTCTTGAAGTTTGATATGGATTGGTGTCGTTACCAACCTGAGCAATGCTTGCACGAACTTTTGCAAATGAAACCGTTGTAGGAAGGGGAAATAATTTACTTAAAATGACGCTGGTAGAAACCGAAGGGTAAAAGAAAGAAGTATTAGTGGTGGTAATTGGAGTAGCAAGCGCGCTAGACCAATCATTTCTACCTGTAATGTCTAAAAAGAAAATATTTTTATATCCTAATTTTATTAAGCCATATAAACTGTTGATTCTTTTTTCTGATAAAAAATTAAAAGTTTCAATGGGAGAAGCAGCGTTGTTAAAGCTAAAAATACCGGGTTGTGCTAATTGTGTAGTTTGTGTTTGTTGTGTACTAGCTTTTTGATCAAGACGATTTCCTCCTAAGGAAATGTCAAGAGTAATATTATTAACTTTAGGGGTATAATTAATTAAAAAATCGGTGTTAATTTCTCTATAGGTTACTTTGTGTTCAGCATATGCACCATTCCTAAACCGATTGGAACTAAAGTTTCTTAAAAAACGCCTGTTTTCACTAGAGTAATCCATTCTTGTTCTTAGTGTTAGGTTTAGGTTGTTGGTAATTTGTTGTTTTGCTGAAATATTACCAAAAACACGGTCTCTGTTAAATTCATTTCTATTTTCGTGTAATATGAAATATGGGTTGTCAAAAAAAGTATAGTTGAACGAATATTGTTGTTTACCCTCCAATCCTGGCTGCCAATAATTTTTTAAACTGTTAATGTTTAACGATCGAGGCCCCCAAGCTACTAATGAATAATTCACGTTTTCAGATCCGTATCCATTAGAAGGTCTGTTATCACTATTGCTATTTACATAATTAACATGCGAAGTAATGGTAGTGTTTTTTGAAGGGATGAATTGCAAATTAGTAGCAATTGTTTTACGATGTAAATTAACACCTGGTATAATTGATTCACTGTTAACATCGGTCAATGACAAACGATAATTCCCTTTGTTAAATCCCGATGCTATGGCAATGTTATTAATCGCTGTAATACCTGTTTTATAAAAATTTATTAAGTTGTTAGGGTGTGCTATAAATGGAGTGGGGGTGATAGGAAGTCCATTGTACAAAGCAGTATCACCTCCTCTAACGGTAGTGCCATCGGGTAGAGATACTGGACTGTCAAATTGAGGAATTAAAGTACCTTGGTTTAATCTTGGTCCCCAACTGTAGGAAATATTGTCGTTAGTTCCTCCACCTAACCCATTAACAAATTCAAAACGTCCAGAATTTCCTTGTCCGTATTCGTTTTGAAACTGAGGAAGTTGGAAAGCTGTGTCAATAAATAAAGAAGAATTAACACTCATTTTAAAAGCATTGCTTCCTTTTTTTGTGTTGATGATAATAACTCCATTAGAAGCTCTAGTACCATATAAAGCAGCAGCACTAGCTCCTTTTAATACAGAAACAGAGGCAATATCATCGGTGTTAACTTCCATAGCACCGTTACCAAAATCAGCTTCTTGAAAACCTGCAGCTGCCTCATTAGTATTATTAAAAATAGTATTATTGTTTATGGGGGTACCGTCTACAATAAAAAGTGGATTGTTATTGGTGAAAGATTGTTCGCCTCGTATAACGATTTTTGAAGATGAGCCAACGCCAGTAGCCCCACCACTGGTAATGTTAACACCCGCTAATTTTCCTGATAAATTATCTAAAAAATTTACCGATTTAACTTCTGAAATATCTTTCTGTTGGATGCTTTGAATAGCATATCCTAGCTCTTTAGACTCTCTTTTTTTATTTAAAGCAGTAATAATTATTTCGTCTAACCCTGTATTTTCTTCTTGCAAATAAATAGATATACTCTTTTGATTCCCAACTTTAATTTCTGCTGTTTTATAGCCTATAGAAGAAAAAATTAGTATATCGTTTTTGCTCTTTATTTTTAAAGAGTAATTGCCACTATTATCTGTAACCGTTCCTTTCGTGGTGTTTTTGATAGTTACGTTAACAAAAGGAATGGGAGTTCCATTTTTTTTTGAGGTTACTTTTCCTCTAATTGTATATTGAGCATTCGCAAAGGTGGTTAGGCATAATAACAACCCCAGTAAGATTTGTTTCATGTATTTTATAAATTTTGTTTCATATTGAGAATCATCAAAGAGTAAATAAAAAGCGAAGCATTTTACTACTAAATGAATGATTGTTATGATATTGTTGTACTTAAGAAAAAATGGAAGTTCTTTGTGAAGTTGTAGGAGAACCTTTGTTGTAAAGTACTGAGGTGTATTGATATCTGTATGTGTATGAGGTGTTGTAAAAACTTTTTCTCAATAAGAGAAATATCTTATTAATTAGATATTTTAGGAAACTGTTCGTTGAATAACGATTTAAAAAATAGATTAAATCGTTTTCTGAATCAATATCTTTTAAGTATGCGAGTTGTGATACAGAATGTTCGTTTTTTTCAAGTATTTTTTTTAGCGTACTAAATAAATCGGGAGTTTTCCAAGGAAGTGTTGCAAAACTTTTCTTGTTAAAATGTTTTTGATTAATGGCGAGTAAATAAATGCCTCCATCTGTTGAAGGACCTAAAACAGGAAGGTCGTTTTGAAGATGGTCAATAGCCTTTTGTAGGTGGGAAGCGTTTAAATTTGGACTGTCATTTCCTACAACAATTATGTTATGAAACCCTTTGGCAAAAGTGTTTTCTATAGCGTTCGTAAAACGCTGACCAAAAGTAGCTCCTATTTGGTGAGTTTCATTACAAATACATATTTGAGCGTTTGTTTTTGAAGCTTCAAAAACAATCTTTTTATTTAAATAGTCAAATAACTGTTCCCCTTTTTCTAAAAACTTATTTTCAGCCTCTCTTTTAGAAGAGTTTGCAAAAATAAGAATAGCTATATTGGGTTGTTTTGACATTTATGGACTTTCCATTAATTAGAATAAAATGGAAAAGTCGAAAGAAATATATTTGCATTACAAAAAAAAGCCGCTAATTTAATTAGCGGCTTTTTAAAGCAAGTAGGCTATTTATTTTTTATTAGCTTCTTTAATATATTTTTCTAAAGCCATAGTCATTGAAGGTGTTTCTGGTGTCGGAGCAGCAATATCTACACGTAAACCTCTATCTTCAACAGCTTTAATAGTAGTGTTTCCAAAAACAGCTATTCGAGTATTGTTTTGTTTGAAATCAGGAAAGTTTTCAAATAAACTATCAATCCCTGATGGACTAAAGAATACCAAAATATCATAAAAAACATTTTCTAAATCAGATAAGTCACTGACTACAGTTCTATATAAGTCCGCACGTTTCCAGTTAACTCCCAATTTATCTAATTCTTCAGGAATTAAAGATTTTAATTTATCAGAAGAAGGAAGTAAAAACTTCTCGTCTTTATGTTTCTTGATTAATTTAGTTAATTCAGGAAATGTTCTATTACCAACATAAATTTTACGTTTACGGTACACAACGTATTTCTGTAAATAATAGGCTACAGCTTCAGATTGACAGAAGTACTTCATATCATCAGGGACAGTAAAACGCATTTCTTCAGCGATTCTAAAAAAATGATCAACAGCATTTCTACTGGTAAGTATAATGGCTGTGTAATTGTTTAAATCAACTTTTTGAGCTCTTACTTCCTTTACAGGTATTCCCTCGACATGAATAAACGATCGAAAGTCAACCTTAACCTTTTGCTTTTCTGCCAAGTCAAAATATGGCGATGTTTCTGTTTTTGGTTTTGGTTGAGAGACTAAAATAGTTTTAACTTTCATAAACTTTCTCTTTATTACGTAGTTGTTGTTTTATAAAGAATTAATAGCGGTGCTATTTCAAGGGTGCAAAAGTACAAAATAAAATAAAACAACTTACTAATTACAAGTTTTTTATTATTTGTTAAAATTAAAAAGACCCTAAAAACAAGCAAGATACAGAAAGAATAAATTAAGAAAAGTTTATTTGTAAAAGTGTATTGATACAGTATGATAATGGGAAATAACCAAATGCTAAGAACATATAAATAACCCGATTTTGTATATAAAAAATAGTTTACGGTTTTAGATAAACCAAGAATATTTGCCAATGCATAATCTAAAAAAAAACGAACAGAAAAATATACAGAAACAAACAAGAAGAGTCCTAAAAAAGCTAGAAAACTATGAGAATATATTTCTGATACTAAAGTGAAAAATAAAAATAAAGAAATAACAATTATAGAAAAAGAAAACAGTAACAATTTAAAAGGTGTGAAAAAAGAAACACCTTCTTCCATTCTTTTATGAAAAAAACCAGGAGTTACAAAAGCAATAGTATATCCATATAACTTAGTAGGTTTTAGTAGCTTCATCATAGCCAATAATACAATAGCTAGTATGATAACTAAAGTAACCCAATTATCATTATATATAACTCTTTCTATTGCTTTCAATTGTTTTTATACTTTTTTAATTAACACAAAATTAGTAATAAATAAATGTATCTTTGCCCAGATTTATATGAAAATTACATGAAGTCAGACGCTTTAATCATAATTCCTACGTATAATGAAAAAGAAAACATTGAAGCTATTATTCGAGCAGCCTTTAGTCAAGAAAAGGTGTTTCATGTGTTGGTTGTAGATGATAGTTCCCCTGATGGAACTGCAATAATTGTAGAAAAGTTACAAAAAGAATTTCCTAATCAGCTTTTTATTGAAAAAAGAAAAGGGAAAAGTGGATTGGGAACTGCGTATATTCATGGTTTTAAATGGGCAATTTCCAAAAAATACAATTATATTATAGAAATGGATGCTGATTTTTCACATAATCCAAAAGATCTTATCAAATTATACAATGAATGTGTTAATAATGGAGCAGATGTAGCTATTGGTTCAAGATATTCAGTAGGGGTAAATGTTGTTAATTGGCCAATGAGCAGAGTGTTATTGTCTTATTTTGCATCAAAATACGTACGGTTAATAACCAGAATGCCTATTCATGATACGACAGCTGGTTTTGTATGCTATAAAAGAAAAGTTTTAGAGACAATTAAGTTAGATAAAGTTAAATTTGTAGGATATGCTTTTCAAATTGAAATGAAATACAAGGCATGGAAGCACAAATTCAATATCAAAGAAGTCTCAGTTATTTTTACTGATAGAGTTTTAGGAAAGTCGAAACTAAGTAAAGGAATTATTAAAGAAGCTGTCTTTGGTGTGATAAAAATGAGAATTAACGGATTACCGAAATAGGAGAATGACCACAATTACGACAAGAGAAGCAAAGAAAGAAGATTTAGAAATCTTGTTAGGGTTTGAACAGGGTGTAATAGAAGCTGAAAGACCTTTTGATTCATCATTGAAAGAAGGAAAAATTAGTTACTATAATCTGGAAGAAATGATTTTTGCTGACAATGTATATTTAATTGTAGCAGTATCTGGTGATGAAATTGTGGGTTCAGGTTATCTCAGAATAGAAAAATCTAGAAGTTATCGTAAAAATGAACATAATGGATATATTGGTTTTATATATGTAAAACCTAATTTTAGAGGTAAAAAAATAAGTGCTTTAATTTTGAATTCGTTAAAAAATTGGGCAAAAAGCAAAGAAATACGAGAGTTAAGACTTGATGTTTACAACGACAATTTATCAGCAATAAAGGCGTACGAACGCTTTGGTTTTAACAAAAGTTTGATTAACATGAAAATGGAAATTTAGTAGAAAATGAAACAATCATATTTAATTAAAAACGCACAAATCGTTAACGAAAACAAGGTTTTTAAAGGCGATGTTTTAATAGAAGGAGAATTTATTAAGGAAATAGGAGAAAACATAATTCCTACAGGTGATGTATTAATGGTAGATGCAGAAGGAAAGTTTTTAATTCCTGGTATGATTGACGATCAAGTACATTTTCGTGAGCCAGGTTTAACACACAAAGCAAATATAGCTACAGAAAGTAAGGCTGCAATTGCAGGAGGAATTACTTCTTTTATTGAAATGCCAAATACAGTACCTCAAGCAACAACTCAAGAATTATTAGCTGATAAGTTTGAAATTGCAAGTAAAACATCGTATGCTAACTATTCATTTATGTTTGGTGGAACTAATGACAACTTAGAAGAATTGTTAAAAACGAATCCAAAAGACGTTGCGGGAATTAAACTATTCTTAGGCTCTTCAACAGGAAACATGTTAGTTGATAATGAAGAAGTATTAGAAAAAATATTTTCATCAACTAAGATGTTAATTTCTGTGCATTGTGAAGATGAAGCAACCATTAGGAAAAATACAGAAGAGTACAAAGCAAAATATGGTGATGATATTCCTGTAAAATACCATCCGTTAATTCGTAGTGAAGAAGCTTGTTATTTATCATCTTCAAAAGCAATTGAATTAGCAAAGAAAACAGGAGCACGTTTACATATTTTCCACTTATCTACAGAAAAAGAAACGCACTTATTTCGAAATGATATTCCGTTAGAGGAAAAACAAATTACGGCAGAGGTTTGTGTACATCACTTATGGTTTACCGATGCAGATTATGATAAAAAAGGAACACACATTAAGTGGAATCCTGCTGTGAAAACACAAAAAGATAAAGATGGATTATGGAAGGCGTTGTTAGATGATAGGATTGATATCATTGCAACCGACCATGCACCGCATACCTTAGAAGAAAAGGATAATATGTATACAAAGGCACCTAGTGGAGGTCCATTAGTACAGCATGCAGTTCCAGCTATTCTAGAAAAGGTGAAAGAAGGAGTACTGTCAATAGAAAAAGCAGTAGAAAAGATGAGCCACAATCCAGCGAAAATCTTCAAAGTTGAAAAAAGAGGATTTATAAAAGAAGGTTTCTATGCTGACTTGGTTTTAGTTGATGCAGATAAGAAATGGACGGTAGATAAAGAGAATGTGTTATTTAAATGCGGATGGTCTCCGTTTGAAGGTGTTGAGTTTTCAAATCAAATAACACACACTTTTGTAAATGGTAACTTAATGTATAACGAGGGAATTTTTAACGAAGAAATTAAAGGGAAACGATTATTATTTAACAGATAAATGAAGTCTTTTTTTTACATATGTATTGGTTTTTTTTTGGTGTCGTGTACAAGTAATACGATATACAAAAAGCCTGATAATTTAATTCCGAAAGATTCTATGATTTCGTTACTAACCGATATGTATATTGCTTCTTCTGCCAAAAATCAAAAAAATAAGTTTTTAAAGAGAGAAAAAAACTATATGTTTTTGGTATACGAAAAGTATAGAATTGACAGTACTCGCTTTGATGCTAGTAATACATATTACACTTCTATGGTTGATGAGTATACTGAAATTTTAAATAAAGTAAAAAAGAACATTGATTCATTAGACGTTTTATATAGAAAAAAGCAAGAGGTTCAAGATTCAATAAAAGGAATTAAAAAGGAAGGAAAATTAAAAAGAGATACAATTTTAGATAAAGAACTATTATTGAATGATCTTCCTAAAGAATTAATAAAAAGAGAAGATAGAGAGTTTGAAAAAAAGGACTTAAAGAAAATTAAGTAACTTACCTTTTAAACTCTTTAGAAACTCTAGTAATTACATCATTCACTGATTCAAAATCAAAATTAAGTTGTTCTATAATTTTTTTAGCAGTATAGAACGATTTGTTGTGAGCAGATTTTGCAGAGTTCTTAGTTAGTAAAGGCTCCTTACCAGTAAGCTTTGTTAAAAACCAGTCAATTTTCCAAAATATTGAGGTAACAAACTGTCCTACTTTTTTTGAAGGTCTTTTTTTATTTAGATTATCAGCAATACTAAATAAAACATCTTTAAACGATTTGTTTTCTGAAACAAGAATAAAACGTTCATTTTTTATGTTAGAATTCATTAGATCTATCATAGCCTTCACCACATCATTTACTCCAACAAAGCCAGTAACACCTTCAGTGTAAAAGTTAAATCCATTACTTATTTGAGTAAACATTTTACCAGAGCCTTCATTCCAAAAACCTCCTCCTAAAATTACACCAGGATTCACAATTACTACACTTAAATCTTCTTGGCTACCTCTCCAAACTTCCATTTCAGCACCATACTTGGTAATTGCATATCCATGATTTTCATCACTATCAAGCCATTCGTTTTCTTCGTTAATCGGTTTTCCATTAATAGCGTTACCAACCGCAGCGATGGAACTTACAAAACAGAATTTATCTACGTTAGCATCAATAGCAAAGTTGATTAAGTTGGCAGTTCCTTCAATGTTTACCTGACGCATTTTTCTATAATCTTTTGGGTTAAAAGAAACCAATGCAGCACAATGATAAACCTGTGTGATGTTATCAAATACAGGTTCTAGGGAAGGAATATCAGTAATGTCAGCTTGTATCCACTCAATTTTAGAAAAATACTGTTGCACATTATCTGTATAAAAAGAAAAGATTTTCTTAACATATTCACGCTTTTCTTCAGTTCTAAAAATAGCTCGAATCTTGTCGTTTTTTTGGCTTAAGTGATATAATAAATGTGAGCCTACTAAACCTGTTCCTCCTGTAACTAAAATCATAAAGCGAATTTAGTTTATTTTGGTTGATAAACTTATCTTTGCTTCTTTAAAAATAGAATAAAATGACCAAGAATTTAGTAGAAGAATTACAATGGCGTGGAATGATTCACGACATTATGCCAGGAACCGAAGAACAACTTCAAAAAGAAATGACGTCGGTTTATATTGGCTTTGATCCAACTGCAGATTCGTTACACATTGGTAGTTTAGTTCCAATTATTTTACTAGTTCACATTGAAAAAGCAGGGCATCAGCCAGTAGCTTTAGTAGGAGGTGCAACAGGTATGATCGGTGATCCAACAGGAAAATCAGATGAGCGTAATTTATTAAATGAAGAGGCTTTAGCTAAAAACGTAGCAGGTTTAAAAAGAACATTAGGTCGCTTTTTAGACTTTGATAACGGAACTAAAAATTCTCCTTTATTAGTAAACAATTACGATTGGATGAAGGACTTTTCATTTATCGAATTTGTACGTGATGTTGGTAAGAGAATCACTGTGAACTACATGATGGCAAAAGATTCTGTAAAAAAACGTATTACAGGAGAAGCGGGTAACGGGATGAGTTTTACAGAGTTTACGTATCAATTAATTCAAGGGTATGATTTCTATCACTTATATAAAACCTTAAACTGTAAATTACAAATGGGAGGTTCTGACCAATGGGGTAATATTACCACAGGTACTGAACTAGTCCGTAGAATGACACCAGGAGAGGATGCAAAAGCATTTGCAGCTACTTGCCCATTAATAACAAAAGCTGACGGTTCTAAATTTGGAAAGTCTGAAGGAGGAAATGTTTGGTTAGATGCAGATAAAACGTCAGTTTACAAGTTTTACCAATTTTGGCTAAATACTTCGGATGAAGATGCTGAAAAGTATATTAAAATATTTACGTTTTTAGATAAAGAAACTATTGATGCTTTAATTACTGAACATAAAGAAGCACCACACCAAAGAGCATTACAAAAGAAGTTAGCTGAAGAAGTAACAATTTTCGTACATTCTAAAGAAGAGTTAGATAAAGCGATTGCTGCTTCAAATATTTTATTTGGAAAGTCAACAGCTGACGACTTAAAGAATTTAGATGAACAAACCTTTTTAGATGTGTTTGATGGTGTACCGCAAGCTGAGGTAACATCGGAAGACATAGCTGAAGGCTTAGATATGATTGCAGCCTTAGCCGCTAAAACTGGATTCTTAAAATCAAACGGTGATGCAAGAAGAGCTTTAAAAGAGAATTCAATATCAGTAAATAAAGAAAAAGTAAGTGAAGACTTTGTTATCACTTCAAAAGACCTTATTGCTGATAAATACGTGTTATTACAAAGAGGTAAGAAAAATTACTTTTTATTAAAGGTAGCATAAAGAAAATCGTAGGCAAAAACTAAAAAAGCCCTTAAAAGAAATTTCTTTTAAGGGCTTTTGTTTATAATATATAAACAAACGTGAGAAAATAGTTGTTAATTACGAAACTGCTTTTAAATCAAATGTTAAAGGGCACCTTTTACAATTAACACCTTTCTTTTGATATTTGTTACAGCATTTACTTTTAGGCTTAATACAATTACTTGTACATGCGGAGCTGCAAAAAGTAACTTTTTCTAGTCTCTTAATAGAAGTTTTAGAGGTAACTTTCTTGGTTTCAGTATAAAAAACAATCATTATTCTTCAATAAAATCTTTGCAAAGATAAGTTTTTTATTTAGAACAAATTAAAATAAAACAAAAAACATGTATTTTTATTATTGATTATAAGTAGGGATAATCGTATCTTTGCGTGAGAAAAAAGTCCTTTTTTTGATAAAAAAACTAAGCATATATTTTTTTGTTGCACTCTACATGATAGCCATGTTGCGCCCAATAGCTCCTTTTGTTGAGTATGCAATAAATTATGATTATATATCAAAAGTTTTATGTATTAATAAAGATAAGCCAGAATTAAACTGTAACGGTAAGTGTCAGTTAATGATGGAGCTTGAAAAACAACAAGACGACGACTTTAAATCGCTACGAATCTCGATGGAAGAATATCCTATTGGGTTTGTTTCTATTCTTAATATAAATTTAGAAGAAAAACAGTTTGTAAAAGAGAAAGGAACATTTTCTTATAAAAAAAACTATCACTACTTATTTAATAAAGAAGTATTTCATCCTCCTATTATTTAATCTTCATAATTGGCTAAAATTACTACTAATTGGTTACAAATAAGGTAATCAAAAGAGTAGACTATTGTAAAATAAAAACAAGATTAAAACACAATTTACAGGCAAAAACTTTAATGATGCTCAGCATTGTTAAAGAAGTACTGTAGTATATAAAAATTAAAAGATGAAAAAAATATTAGCTATCATAGCTTTTGCTATGGTGTTCACTTCATGTAGTGACGATGAAATAATTAATGATAAATTAGAAGGAAAAAACGAAGTAGTAATAGAATTCGATAACGGTTTTGCTGAAGACAAGCTTTTATTAGGGACTTCAACATACACGAACGGAAATGGAGAAGTATTAACTGTAAATTCTTTCGATTATATCGTAAGTAACTTTGTGCTTGTAACAGAAGAAGGAGAAGAATTTGTATACCCTAAAGAAGAAAGTTACTTTATAATTAGTGAAGGAGGAGGAGACAAACCTAAGAAAATTCAAATATCACTTAAAGACGTACCAGCAGGAAAGTATACAAAAGTTAAATTCGGAATTGGTGTAGATCAAGAACGATTTAAAGAAGGACAAGCTGTTCAGCAAGATTTCTGGACTTTAGCAGAAAAATACAATTTAACTTGGAGTTGGCAAGCGGGTTATAAGTTTGTGGTTTTAGAAGGAAATTACAAAGAAAACACTACTAGTGATGAAAAACAATATATGCTTCATATTGCAAGTAGAGGAACAACAGTAGATTTATATAAGGAAGTAGAATTACCTATGGATGCTGCTATTGTGAGTAAAGAACAATCACCACAATTGCATATTAAAGTAGATGCCAATACAATGTTAGATGGTAAATCTAAAATTAAACTTTCAGAAGGTGCAACTATTATGGGGGGAGATAAAGCAGCTACCATAGCAGAAAACTATACTGAGATGTTCATGGTTCACCATGTACATCATACAAACCATCATTAATTAACACATCTAATCAAAAAGAATAGGGTGAAAGTTCACTCTATTCTTTTAAGTGTAATAGGCTAATTGAAAAAAATTAGCTATTAATACCGTATGTAATGAAAAAAATAATGATTGTCTTGCTAGTATGTTCTTTTTTTAGTTGTAAGCAGGAAGATGTGTATACTAATGTTGAATTAGCTTTTGAACAACCGAGCAACTTTCCTGAACCTCATTATAATTTAAGCTCAAACCCAATTACAGAAAAGGGATTTGAGTTAGGGAAAAAGCTTTTTTATGAAGGAAAACTATCGTCAGACGGAGTAGTTTCTTGTGCTTTTTGTCATCAGCAAAAGTTTGCGTTTACACACCATGGACATCAATTAAGTCACGGTGTAGAAGATAGAGTAGGGACTAGAAATACGCCTCCAATTCAAAATATGGCTTTCCAAAAACAGTTTTCATGGGATGGAGCTGCTTTTCACTTAGATATATTTCCAATAATACCAATTACCAATCCCGTTGAAATGGACGAAACAGTAACCAATATTTTGGAAAAACTACAACAAGATGCAGCTTACCGAAAATTGTTTAGTCAAGCTTTTGAAGATGGAGAAATCAATGCTGACAACACGTTTAAGGCGATGTCTCAATTTATGTTAATGATGGTTTCAGCCAATTCAAAGTACGATAAATATATTCGAGTGGAAAAAGGAGGAGAGTTTTCTGAGCAAGAAAGAAAGGGACTAGAGCTTTTTAAATCAAAATGTGCTTCTTGTCATACATCTGACTTGTTTACAGATGATGCTTTTAGAAATAATGGTTTACCAATAAACCCAGAAATTAACGATTTAGGAAGAATGACGGTTACCTTATTAGAAGAAGATAAATACAAGTTTAAAGTGCCTAGTCTAAGAAATATTGAACTTACTGCTCCGTATATGCATGACGGTCGATTTGGGTCTTTAAAATCGGTATTGAATTTTTATGCAACAGGAGTTCAAGAAACCCAAAACCTAGATCCAATTCTTAAAAATGAGAATGGAACAATCGGAATAGCATTAAACGAGCAAGAAAAAGAAAACATTATAGCCTTTTTAAAAACATTAACAGATGAAGAATTTATCACAGATAAAAGATTTGCCGAATAAAGTACTACTCATATTAGTATTATTAATTTCAGGACAAATACAAGCGGACACATTCCCTAAGCGATATGAGCTATTTTTAGACTGCGATGCTTGTGGTTGTAGTAACAGCGGAGGTAGTTTAGGAATGGGAGGAATAATAGATAATAATTTTGTTGGTGTACGTTATTTACACCAAAAATACCAATCAAAAGATGGGATTTTTAACAACTCTCCAATTATAAATGAGTATTTTAATACAGTACAAGTTTGGTCTCGAATTCCAATTATTAAAGAGTATTTAGAAGCCCAAATTTTTGTTCCTTTTCATTTTCATTCAAGAGACTATGTTGATAAAACAACAGCTATTGAAGGTTTAGGAGATATATCTTTTTTAATTAATTATACCGTTTTAAATAAAAATACAGGAAGTTATAAAGAAGAAAAAGATAAGGTTATATCTTCTAATCATTTATTAAAAGTTGGTGGAGGGTTAAAGTTACCAACAGGAACTTACAACGAAGCAATTAATAATTCAATAAACCCTAGTTTTCAATTAGGAACAGGAAGTGTTGATGTAATAACGAACCTTCAGTACGTATTTAAGAGAAATAATTTTGGAGTTACAAATTATCTTAATTATTACATAAAAACTACAAATAAAGAAGAATATCGATTTGGAAATCAATTTAATTTCAATAGTACTTTCTTTTATGCTTTTAAAGATAGTAAGCAAAATAGTTTTGTGCCTTCAATAGGAGTTTCAGGAGAATTCTATGAAAGTAATAAAATGATTGGATTAAAAGTTAAAAATACTGAAGGTCATGCATTGTTTTCTAGCTTAGGTGCCGAGTATAATGCAAAAAAATTAACAGTAGGAGCCTTAGCAATGTATCCAATACAGCAAAATTTAGCACAAGGAACTATAGAAGTAGAATATAGAACATCTATTTACTTGAATTACAATTTTTAAGAAAATTATTCTTTGCTTGTTTAGAGTCAAAAAATAGGATTGTTTTAAAAAAAGAGTGAATTTTACGTAAGGATTCTTAAATTTGATGACAAAACCCTCAATTAATAATTAAAAATAAGAACATGAAAAAATCAATTTTATCAATTATCGTGCTCGCTGTAGCTTTAGTTTTTTCAAACGAAGTAACAGCTCAAAAATTTGCGAATTTAGATAAAAGTCCAATGGATGCAGCTGCTTTTCCTAGTAGTTATAGAATTTCAGATAAAAAAGTAAAAGTTGTTTATAGCCGTCCACAATTAAAAGGAAGATCGTTAGCAAAACTAGCTCCTATGGGAAAAGTATGGAGAACAGGAGCGAATGAAGCAGCTGAAATTACATTTTATAAAGATATAACTTTTGGAGGTAAAAAAGTAAAAGCAGGAACCTATACCTTATTTACAATTCCAGGGGAAAAAGAATGGACTCTTATTTTAAATACAGCTAAAAATGTTTGGGGGTCTTACTTTTATAACGAAAGTGAAGATGTAGCTAGAGTTACTGCTCCTACTTCTAAGTCGGACGAAACAATTGAAGCTTTTTCAATTGTTTTTGAAGGAGAAGATGATACATTTAACATGTACATTGGTTGGGACAACATTATTGTTACTGTTCCTATAAAAGGATAAGCAAAAGAAATTTCAGAAATAAGAAAAGCATAACTAATTTGGTTATGCTTTTTTTGTTTAAAATAATCTAAGAAATATTATTGCTCTAGTTTGTATTTTAGCTCAATATCTGGATGCATTTGGTAAGTGTAAACAATTGAATTAAATAGGAAAGGATGTTCAATTCCCATTTCAAGAGGAATTGTTAAAGAAGACTCGTTTCTTGTTAGCCAGATATTATCATAAATATGCACCAATGTGTCTAATAGTAAGTAATTGTACTGTTCTATATTTAATGATTTTACAGCTACTTTTTTATCGGGTAGTTGAGTAGAAATAATATCAGATTTGTTTAATGAAATAACCTCTCTAACATTTATAATGGTGTCAATTTCTTCAGTTATATGTTTAGAATCTGTAATTGAATTAACCGATAAGCTCATTTTTATCAAAACATTTTCTGGAATTACAGCAATATCTTCTGATAGTTGAGGTAGTAGATTAAATAAAATAGGAACATAACACTCTCTGTACAACAAAGCATCCAATGTTTCACTAAAGAGTATATGAAACTTTTCAGGTTCAGGTATTTTAAAAGTAACAGCGTCTGCAGTATAATAGTTCGTTACATAATTGGTAAGTTCTAATTTTTGAATAAGGATTTTCGCATATTTTAAAGACTTATCATTAATTTCTAGTAAAGAAAACTGTATTTCTTCAGGACTAAAAAGCGGAGCAATTAGAGTAACAAACGGAGCATAAGGTCCACAACCAGCATAAAAAATATGAATTGTTTCATTAGGATGGTCTTGTTGTTTTTCTTTAATCGCCATCACCATAGCTTTTAAAAACTTCACAGTTCGTTTATAATCTAACAAACACTGTGCAGCATGGTTTAATCCTAAAGCCTTTCCTTTTGAAGTTGTTATAGCTGCTAAGTGCTCTATATGATTTTCAAATCCAGTGAGCTGAGTTAATTCTTTAAAGTAAGTATGTATTTCGTTTATTAAATTTTCAATTTCAGATTGTTCAATAGAGTCTTTAAGTAAAGTAGATACTTTTTCTTTAATATCTAAAGCCGTTATATTTTCGTTCATAGTAGGTTAGTTGTTAAGTTTCCTAAATTATAAAAATATAGCCAAGTAAGGCTAGCTACACCAAGCTTTTTTGAAACTTAAATTAAATCGCTCATTACTCAAAAACAATCAGTAAAGACATTTTAAAATGTTTATAAACATACAATTAATATCTTCCAGAAAGTATTTTACCAATACGTTTACAATTAACTTTAAACTTTAAAAAATGTCTACAAATTACACAACGCTATCCGTTACAAATCAAACCTCAAAACCAGTAGAGGTTTACGTAACTTTTGCAGCATCAAATGCTGCTAATAAATGCTGTCCATCTCCTGTTGGAGTGTCAGATTTTAGTTTTTTAACCAAAGTGAATAAACTCATGGGAAAATTTCAATTAGGAGCTAAGGATACTAAAGAGTTTGATCCGAAAGGAGAATGTTTTAGTGGAAATATTTGTTTTTATATAGAACCACAGTGTCCTGTAAAAGGAGCAGACTTTAACCACGGAGCACAAGGAACGAGTATTGCAGAGTTTACATTAAACCCAAATACCTCATGTGCTGAAGCTTTTGATATAAGCTGTGTTAATGGAATAAATAGCTTTATTGCCATGGAGGTAGACAAGGATGGGGGGTGGAATTACGGACCAAATAAAACACCTATTAGTAGAATTTATAATAAAAAGTTACAGAAAAATTCAGGTAATCCAGGAGTGTTTCCTGTAAACTGCACCGATTGTATTCAATTAAAAGGCGATAAACCATGCCCTACATTACCTTATGGACCACCTCAAAAAGAAAGGATATGTAACATTCAGCGATCGGAACGTGGGGGAACATTAAAAGTAATTTTAACAGATACATCATTAGGATAATATAATAAACTCTCTCTTATTTCAATTTTAAACCTTGCAAAGCTTATAAGGCTTGTGAGGTTTTTTGTATTTATTTAAGTTTTCATGCTGTATTAAAAGAACTAAACTTTTTACTTATCAACAATAACTGTAAATTTGCATCCTTTAAAACAAGCGATTACAAATGCAATACAATCACCAAGAGATAGAAAAAAAGTGGCAAAAGTACTGGGCAAATCAAGGTACATTTAAAGCTGAAAATAATTCTGATAAACCAAAATATTATGTGTTAGATATGTTTCCTTATCCATCAGGAGCAGGATTACACGTTGGGCATCCGTTAGGATATATCGCATCTGATATTTATGCACGTTACAAGCGTCATAAAGGGTTTAATGTATTGCATCCACAAGGATATGACTCTTTCGGGTTGCCAGCTGAACAATATGCGATTCAAACAGGACAACATCCAGCAATTACTACCGAAACGAATATCAAAACCTATCGTCGTCAGTTAGACAATATCGGATTTTCATTTGATTGGTCTCGCGAAGTTCGTACTTCAAACCCTGAGTATTACAAATGGACACAGTGGATTTTTATCCAGTTGTTCAACTCTTGGTATAATAAAGACACAGATAAAGCAGAAGGTATTGCAACCTTAGTAGCTAAATTTGAAGCAGAAGGAAACGCGAACGTAAATGCTGTTTCTGATGAAGATATTGCTGTTTTTTCTGCAGAAGAATGGAAAAACTTCTCAGATACAAAACAGCAAGAAATATTATTACAATACCGTTTAACATTCTTATCAGATACCGAAGTAAACTGGTGTCCAGCTTTAGGAACGGTATTAGCAAACGATGAAATTGTAAACGGAGTTTCAGAACGTGGTGGGCACCCAGTAGTGCGTAAAAAAATGACCCAATGGTCTATGCGAATTTCTGCGTATGCACAACGTTTGTTAGACGGATTACAAAATATCGATTGGCCACAACCTTTAAAAGACTCTCAAACCAACTGGATTGGTCGTTCGCAAGGAGCGATGGTTGCTTTTGATGTGGATGGTCACGATGCTAAAATAGATGTATTTACAACACGTCCTGATACTATTTTCGGAGTGTCTTTTATGACCTTAGCTCCAGAGCACGATTTAGTAGCGAAAATTACCACTGCAGAACAAAAAGAGGCTGTAGAAGCTTACGTAGAAGCTACAGCAAAACGTTCTGAGCGTGATCGTATGGCAGATGTAAAAACTATTTCAGGAGTGTTTACTGGTGCGTATGCGTTGCACCCGTTTACAGGAAAACAAGTGCCAATTTGGATTGGTGATTATGTATTAGCAAGCTACGGAACAGGAGCTGTTATGGCGGTACCATGTGGTGACCAACGTGATTATGATTTTGCAAAACACTTCGGGTTAGAGATTCCGAATATTTTTGCAGATGTTGATATTTCTGAAAAGGCAAACGATGCTAAAGACGGAATTAAATTAGCAAACTCTGATTTCTTAGATGGTTTAAATTATAAGAAAGGAATGAAAACTGTAATCTACGAATTAGAAAAACGTGGATTTGGTTACGGAAAAATAAACTATCGTTTACGCGATGCAGTATTCAGTCGTCAACGTTATTGGGGAGAACCATTCCCAGTATACTATAAAGACGGAATGCCGCAAATGATTGAAGCAAAGCATTTACCAATCGTATTACCGGAAGTAGAGAAATATTTACCTACTGAAGACGGAAAGCCACCGTTAGGAAATGCTGAAGTTTGGGCGTGGAATAGTATTGAGAATAGAGTAGTGAGTAATGAGTTAATAGATAATGAAACTGTATTTCCTTTGGAGTTAAACACAATGCCAGGGTGGGCAGGAAGTTCTTGGTATTTTAACCGTTATATGGACTCGAATAATGAAGGAGAATTTGTAAGTAAAGAAGCGGTTGACTATTGGAAACAAATAGATTTATATATTGGAGGTTCTGAACATGCTACTGGGCATTTATTATATGCACGTTTTTGGCAAAAATTCTTATTTGATAGAGGATTGTTACCTGTGGATGAATTTGCTAAAAAACTAATTAACCAAGGTATGATTTTAGGAACTTCTGCTTTTGCAGATATTCTTTCAATAAATATAAAACAGGTTGGAGCTCATGATAAGACACATTTTTTAAAAACAGCTGTTTTTCAGTTCGTGATAACAAACGAATTAAAAGACTCTATTTTGCAAAGTAATTTTGACTCAGAATTATTGTATGACGTTTTAGAAAAGGTAGAGGGTTTCAAACGAGATGTTTTAAATGATGAGAATATAGATATAGATTTTGAGTTACTATCACATCATAGTATTAGACCAACTCATATTGATGTTTCAATTGTTGATAGTTCTGATTTAGTTTCAAAAGTTAATTTACAAAAGTGGTTAGGTGAAAATGTTAGCTGCGAGTTGATTGAGGATGAATATAAAGTATATCGCGAGGTGGAAAAAATGTCGAAATCGAAATACAATGTGGTAAATCCAGATTTGATTTGTGAAGAATACGGTGCGGATAGTTTACGTTTATTTGAAATGTTCTTAGGGCCGTTAGAGCAAACCAAACCCTGGAAAACATCTGGTATTTCAGGAGTGTATTCTTTCCTAAAGAAATTATGGAAATTATTTACTGATGAAAACGGTATCAACGTTTCTGATGCAGAACCAACTAAAGACGAGTTAAAAACCTTACATAAAACCATTAAAAAAGTAGAAGAAGATATTGAGAACTTCTCGTTCAATACGTCAGTTTCTACCTTTATGATTGCGGTAAACGAGTTGACTGCTCAAAAGTGTAATAAGAGACAAATTTTAGAACCTTTATTAGTGCTAATTTCTCCGTATGCTCCGCATATTGCAGAAGAATTATGGAGTCAGTTAGGGCACAATGAGTCTATTGCAACTGTAACTTTTCCGAAATTTGAAGAAAAACATTTAGTTGAAAGCTCAAAGAACTATCCAGTTTCTTTCAATGGAAAAATGCGTTTTACTTTAGAATTACCGTTAGACATGAGCAAAGATGAAATTGAGAAAACAGTCATGGCACATGAAAAAACACAACAACAATTACAAGGAAGAGAGCCTAAAAAAGTAATTATTGTTCCAGGAAAAATTATAAACATTGTAGGGTAAGTTAACCTTAAATAAATATAGAAAGCCCACAAGCAATTAATTTGTTTGTGGGTTTTTATTTTTAAGCTAAATTCGCAACCTATAAAAACAAATTAAAATTTAAACAAATGAAAAAGATTTTTAAAATTAGCTATGCGGTTTTGATGTGTCTTACTTTAGTAATGAGTAGTTGTTCTGATAGCGATAATGATCCAGAAGGAATCGCAAACACAAAATTATCAGGAAAAGTATTAGGAACAAGTTTTACGGCCAAAGGAGGTAAAGCATTTATGTCTGGAAATAATGAACTTTCAGTAAATGTAACCAATATTCAAGCAGATTGCACTTCTGATGTTCTCAACTACGAATTAAAAATTACAACTTATGTGAAAGCAGAGTTAGGAACTTATAATAATGTGAATGTAGTTTTTAATAAGAAAGGAGCGAATCCTTTAAATTACCTTCAAGGAGCTGTTGAGGTTGTAAGGTTAACAAGTAATGAAGTTACCTTAAAAATAAAAGCAAATTCAAGTTCAGATAATTCAATAGAAGGCTTTTTTACGGTTCCTTTTTGTGAGTAACAATAACAATAAACTATTTATTTAGTGCTTTTTTATTTTAGGTTATATTAGCGCTTATTAAAAAATAATAAATATTCAATAAATGAAAAATTTTTTCAAAATTAGTTATGTAACTTTAGTATGTTTAACATTGGTAATGACTGGTTGTTCAGATGATGATAATACGGACAACATAGGTACTCCAATACCCAGTACTATTTTAAAAGGAAAGGTATATGGAAAAGATTTTACTGCTAAAGGAGGGAAGTCATTTGCATCAGGAAAAGATGGAGAAGTTTCAATTAATATTACAAACGAAGAGGTAGGTTGTGATTCAGATATTTTTGATTATAAGTTAGAAGTTTCTTTATTAGTAGAAGGTAAAGTAGGAACGTATAATGATGTAAATGTTGTTTTCAAAGATGGAGAAGGAAACTTAGTTAATGTTTTGGGATCAAATGTTGAAGTTGTAAGTATTTCAGATTCTAAAATTAATTTAAAAATAGAAGCTAAATCAATCGATAAACAAAATAAAGTATCTGGTTCATTTGAAGTAGAATACTGCAAATAGAGTTTTTAAAATATAATTTAGAAAGACTTTTACATTTATGTAAAGGTCTTTTTTTATACGACAAAACCAAAAACTTTTCTCAAATTTGCTTTCCAAAAAATAAAACATGAAAAAAGTATCTCTCACCAGCTCTTGGGTTTTTGCAATAATTCCAATCGGAATTTTCTTTTTTGTAGTATTTCCTCAGTTACAAAACATGTATGAATCATTTCATAAGAGAGAAATTGAAGTACAACAAAGTGCACGAAAACTGGACTCATTACAACAACTTACTAAACCTACAAGAGAAGATTTAAACAATATAAAACGTCTAGAAATTACAGTTCCAATTCATCAGTTGAGTATAGATAAACAACGGTACACCTATTATAAAACAGGCGGAATGCTGGCAGTATTAGCTTTTATGTTTATTGGTATGTTTGGTTCTAGTTACTGGGCAAAAAGAAAGAAAAACTCGTCAAATAATAAACAAATAGAATTTTCTTTTGAAGATTTTACAACAGATACTATAGGGCAATACATTTCTTGGGATCCAGTTAAAGGGTCAGGGAGTAATTTTTTAAGCGAACGTTTACGAAAAACGAGTTCTGGATATAAAATTACTTCGAGTACTTATATGAAATTTATGGCTTGGAGTTTCTTTTTGATGGGATTAAATTATGTGGCTTGGTCTTATATAGAGTTTTTTGAGTTTTCAAAAGAGCCATTAACCTTTATGCAAGGAGGAAAAATGTTTTTCATCTCAGGAGGTCCCTTTGTATTAATAGGAGTTTTTTTATTGTTTTCTTTTGGAGCTAAAGCTTTTTTAAACTCACAAAAAAGAAAGGTATTAGTAGATGGTGAAATTATATCTTTTCAGCAAGTATATGCTTTACAAGTTTTATCAAAATTTATTCAAGGAAACAAGTCTGGAGGTTACCATTGTTACGAGGTGAATTTAGTTACTCAAAGTGGAGAACGTTATAACTTGTTAAATCATGGAGATAAAGAATACTTGTTGAGCGATATGGTAAAAATAAGTAGATTTTTAAAAGTGCCTGTTTGGAATAATGGTGTCATTTAAAATAATTTATAGAGTAATTAACAAACTTTTACTAATTTACACGAATACAAATCGTAAAAAACACTATTATTTTATCCTGTAAAAAAAAATCATCCAATATACGCTACTTTTCTTCAGTAAGGGAGATACCTGAAAATGTTTGGAAAGAGCTTGACTGTGTAGATAATTTATACCTTCAGCCAGCGTATTTAGAAGCTTTAGAAAAGAACAATCAACAAATACAGTTTTCTTATATTTTATTATTTGATGAAAACAAAGAATCAATAGCCTTTGCTACTATTCAATTGGTAGATTTTTATTTAGAAAGTGTTCAAAATAATTTACAATCGGTTGTAGAATGGATACGATGTATAGGGAGGAAACTACATTTGTTGTCTCCTCAAAAACCATTTAAAATACTTACATGCGGTAATACTTTTGTAAGTGGAGAGCACGGAATATTTATTAAACCAAATAAAGATAAAAAGCGAATTGTAAAACAGCTAGCTAAAGCTATTGTAGCCTTTGAAAAAGACATTTCAAAAGAAACAATTGATGCTTTTATGTTGAAAGATTTTGTAAACGAATCGCTTTTTATTACCGATGCATTACATAGTGTAGGATATAATTCGTTTAATGTAGATCCAAATATGATGTTAACGTTAGATGATAATTGGAATACTTTTGATGATTATTTAGCAGCATTAAAAACAAAGTATAGAGTAAAAGCAAAAAAAGCGTTACAGAAGAGTAAAGACTTACGAACGGAAGAAGTAAGTATTGACGTTTTGAAACAATTATTGCCAAGTGTGACGTCATTGTATAAAAATGTATCAAACAAGGCAAGCTTTAATTTAGGGTATTTTAATATAGAAACGTATATATCTTTAAAAGAAAATTTAAAAGATAACTATGTTATTAAAGTATATTGGTTAGGAACCAAGTTAGTTGGGTTTTTGTCAGGAATAAAAAATAAAAACTCATTAGATGCCCATTTTGTAGGAATTGATTATACCGTAAATAAAACCTATGCTATTTACCAACGAATGCTATATGATTATATATTATTGGGTATAGACTATAATATAAAAACGATAAATTTTGGAAGAACAGCTAGCGAAATAAAAAGTTCAGTAGGAGCAACACCACAGGACTTAACAATTTATTTACGACATAGAAAAAGCATTCCAAATCGTATTTTAAGCTTATTTTTGAACAGAATTCAACCAACAGAATTTAGGTTAATAAAGCCTTTTAAAACAAAACAAGTATAAAGAATTAACCCTTTTTACTGTATTAACAAATGAAAAACACACAAGAATTATTAAATATACTTACCCTTGACGATTTAGGTGAAGGGAATTTTAATGGAGTAAGTAGAGATATAGGAAGTCCAAATGTTTTTGGAGGCCAAGTATTAGCACAAGCACTAAATGCAGCGTATAGAACGACACCTAAAGAACGTATATTACATTCGCTACACTCGTATTTTTTAGAGGCAGGAAATTTAGAGTTGCCTATAACTTACAACGTGCAAACTATTCGTGATGGAGGTAGTTTCTCTACACGTAGAGTTACAGCACATCAAAAAGATAAAACGATTTTTATACTGTCTTGTTCTTTTCATAAAGAAGAAGAAGGATATGAGCATCAAATGCCTATAAAAAAAGACTTAAAACAACCTGAAGAGTTGTTGAGTTGGACAGATATGTTAGATCAATTTGGAGCTTTTTTACCAAAGAAAATGAAAGATTTTTTAAGTATTGAGCGACCTATTGATTTTAAACCAGTGCAGATCGTAAATCCGTTAGACCGAAAAGATTTACCTCCAGTAGTAGATGTTTGGTTTAAATTAAAAGGAGAAGCTTCTGAATTATCGTTAGGAATTAAACAACAAATATTAACGTATATATCAGACTATAATATTTTAACGGCTTGTTTAAACCCAAATGCAAGTGTAGCTAATTTCGGAAACACACAAATGGCAAGTTTAGATCATTCGATGTGGTTTTACCGCGATTTTGATTTTAACGATTGGATGTTGTTCTCGGTAGAAAGCCCAAACACTAATGGTGCAAGAGGTTTTGCTTGTGGAAATATTTATACAAGGGAAGGTAAACTGATTGCTTCGGTAGCACAAGAAGGTTTAATGCGCCCCATGAAGAAGAAGGAATAATTATAGTTTATAAAAATAGAGAAATAAAAAAGCCGAGGTAATCCCTCGGCTTTTGTTTGATTAAGCTTCTATTTCTGCTGATTTTGTACTAATATGAAACTCTTCGTAGGTTTCTAGTAAACTCATTAATCCAGAAACTAAATCTTGTGTCTCTATTAAAATACTAAAGTATAATGTAGTATTTTTTGGACTTGTTTCGTCTGTTCTAATACGATCTACTTGTTTTTCAATAGATTTAGATACATCCTTTAATAATTCTTTCTTTTCATTAATAATATGCTCTAAATTATCAAAGCTTCTATTTTCAAAAGTATCTCCAATATCAGTTAATAACTTAGAAAGTGTATTATCAATACTCTTAAGATCTTTAATTTGCCCTTTTTTAAGGTGTTTGTGATTGTTGTTAACGTGCTTATAAGTAGCTCTAGATATATAACTAATAGACTGAGCAACGTCTTGCAAATACCCTAAAATTAAAATATAAAACCTACTTGCTTGTACGGAAGTATCGTCTAACGACTTAATAAAATAGAAAACTCCGTCTTTTAAGTTATCGATTTCATCGTTTAACTTAGTAACGTGCTTATCAGTTTTACGTAATTTTATTAAATCGTGAGTAGCAAGATCTTTTACAACGCTTGAGTATAATTTGTTAATACGATGAGCAACACCAGCAATATGATCTGAGCTTTCTTCAATCACTCCGTTAATAGTGATTAATTCTGCTCTTTCCATATGTACTTGTTTCTTTTCTTCTTTAGATTTCTTTCTGTGTTGTAATGTGTTTCTTGCAATTAAAAGAGCAACCACCAATAACAATACAGGAATCATTACCATATCCCAGCTAATTAAATAAGCTACTAAAGCAGCAGTTAAGAAAGCTGTAATGGCTGTTAAGAACCATCCTCCAATAACATTAATTACACCAGCAACTCTATAAACGGCACTTTCACGCCCCCAAGCTCTATCAGCTAAAGAAGTACCCATTGCTACCATAAACGTAACATAAGTAGTTGATAAAGGTAACTTCATAGAGGTTGCAATAGAAATTAAAATACCAGCAACAATTAAGTTTACAGATGCTCTTACTAAATCGAAAGCAGGCATTTCATACGTTTTGTCTTTAGGTAACTCAATTACAGGTTTTTGAAACTTAGAATCTATAAAGTTTAAAGTTTTCTTAGGTACAATAAAACTAACAACCGCATTAATTCCCATAGCACTTCGTACTACAATTCTTGATAATGGATTTGGTTGAAACTTTTCATGCCCATCTCCTTGACGTGATAAGTCAATCCCAGTTTTAATAACATTTCTCGCTTTACTAGAAGTCCACAAAGTAACCACCATAATAGCTCCAGCTAACAATAATAACCATACGTTAGAAGGTACTTTTTTAGCTAAAATCCCCATAGAAAAAGCATCAGGAGCAACACCAGATACTTCCCAAGCTTGGTATGAGTTCCAAGCAGCAATTGGTACACCAATAAAGTTTACTAAATCGTTACCAGAGAAAGCCATAGCTAAAGAGAAAGTACCAATACCAATAATTAATTTTAAAATATTAACTTTTAAAAACTGTATTAATATATGAGATACTACACTCCAAAAAATAAAGCTTCCAGTAATAATGAGCAATGTATTTCCTTCAATTAAATGTTTAACATCACTATAAAAAGGTGTTCCTTTCATCCCTTTTATAATTATGAAATAAGTAATTGCAGTAATAGCAAAACCACCAAATAAAGAGTTGATATAGGTAGGTCTTTTCTCAAAGTTAAATGAATAAATTAAACGAGAAAAAAACTGTACTATAGCACCAACAGAAAATGCTACTACAACAGAGAGTAGTATACCATTTATAATTTGAACTGCTTTTTTATGATTTATATAATTCCATATATCAGAAATTGAGTGTGAATCATTAGCAGATATTTTAATTAACGAAATGCAAACTGCGGCTCCTAATAATTCAAATACAATAGAAACAGTAGTTGATGTAGGCATACCCAATGAATTAAAGATATCTAATAGTAAAATATCAGTAATCATAACTGCCATAAAAATAAACATGATGTCTTGAAACATAAACATGTTAGGATTAAATATCCCCTTACGCGCAACTTCCATCATTCCGCTTGAAGTAACTGCTCCAAAAAATACTCCAACACTCGCAATTATCATAATATTTCTTACTTTAATTGCTTTAGAACCGATTGCTGAATTTAAAAAGTTTACAGCATCGTTACTAACTCCAACAACCAAGTCTACAATAGCTAAAACAGCCAAAGCGACTAGCATCAAAATATATGGATCTCCCATTTTTTAGTTTTTAATTAAGTTTTGCAAATTTAGTTACACAAGAATGCTCTCATGTTATGTTTATGTTATCATTTAAAGGTGTATGTCTACCTGTAATCTATACATTAATTGATTAGTAGCTGTCGCTATATCTAAGTAACTAATGTCGGTTTGTACTTTTAATTTATGACCAACAATATACTTTGATAATCCTATTGTATATTGATTTTCAGTTCCTTTTCCTGTGATTTTTTTATCTAAAGAAATATTAGTAAAACGACCAGATATTTCCCAGTTTTTAGAAAACAAATATCCTGATTGAAGGTTTAAACCACTTCCTACTTGTACAATTTCTCCAGTAAGTGTGCCGTCTGAATTTTTTGCAACAGGATCTTTTGCATCTCTGAATGAATATTCTCCCATAAAAGAGAATCCCTTGTATTTAAACATAGCATCCATAAAAAAGGTTGATATGTTTGTTTGATAGTATCCTTCATCATTAACCATATAAGTACCTTGGTTACTTCTAGTTTTTACGGCATTGTTATTAAAGTCGTAACTCATACCAATAGCAAGTTTAGGTGTTTGTTCTCTTTTTAAGTCACCACCTACATAATCTCCTTTACCTTCAAACTTTCCAAAAGGTAAAAGTTCTAGATGAGCGGTATATTGATGTCCACCTAAGTTTCCTACAGTAACATTTCTTCCTTCACCTTGAGAAAAGGCTAGTGCTTCTTTTACAATAAACTTGTCAGATAAATTAAAATGGTGTTTTAATTGTACTCCCATATCTCTATCAATATTAAAACGGCTGTTTAATAGAGAGCGATCTACTAATTGCATATCACCTGAAGAAATAATACGCTCACGGTTGCCAGGTAGTTTGGTTTGCCCAAACCATAATTCAAAATTTTGAAAGAAATTCCACTTTATAACAGCATCTAATATATATCTTGGTGCATTTCCTGTGTGTACAGAAGCGCCACTAATATCTCTATTAGATAACCCAAGCTCCATTTTATATTTTAATTTAGGGGAAAAAGCAAATCCTTTAAATTTTAAACGAGCTCTTCTTACTAACATTGAAGATGTTGGGTTATATAAACCATCTTTGTTAGAATCCCATTCGGCAGTTGCTAAGAATTGCATTCTGGCACTCATTTTCATAGACCAAGTACTATCTTTCCCTATGATATTAAATAAGCCATTACCAAATTTTGAGTCTTTTCCTTGTTGTGCATATATATGCGTCAACATAAATATACTTACAGCTGTAAGTATTTTTTTGTAATACATTAAGGATAATTTATTAGTTTTTGTCGAGACAAATTACTAACCCTAATGTTAACTTAAAGTTAAGCAAATATTAAAAAAACTGCCTTGTTTTCAAGGCAGTATATGGTAAGTCAAATAAATAGTCGACAAAAACTAATAAATTTATATTGACCATACACCTCAAGTTAGAGGTAATTCAAAAGTATTTCTCTTTTTTAATGTAAATATTAAGTGTAATTTAATAAATTGTTATATGATGTAACACCTGAAGTTAAGAAAGAGTTAAGGTTTTAAATGTAGTTAGTTATTTTTTTAGGTCCTTCAAGAACTGTTCTTGTTATCTGCATGGTACCATCTTTATTAGTAATTACATGCCATTTAATAAGAGTTATTTCATTGTTTTCAATTTCTAAACCAGTAATGCATCTTGGGTGTACACAACTACCATCGTTAAAATGTGGAAGCTCGTTTTCTGATGGAAATCGAGGACGGTGTGTGTGTCCTGTAACAATCATTTGGTTATTATTGTTTTTAATCCATTTTTCCAAACGTTTCTCTACCTTTATGAGCTCTTTAAAGTTTTGAGCGGGACTTGTAGGGTCTTTAATTCCATGTATTTGTAGTGGTCGCCATAGTAAACGAACTAAAAACCTACTTAATTTCCAAAAAGTATAGTTAAACCAATCTGCTTGATGACCGTGAAGTAAAAAAATAGATTTCCCATTTTCTTGTATCAATTTAATTGCTTCTGAAAAGGAAGCATTGGGCATTAATTCTTTCTTTTTTCCGTCAATGGTATCGTAATAAGAGTTAAAGTTTTTAGCAACGTTTTTAGGTTTTCTGTAATTCATATCATGATTCCCCCAAATAAAATGTAGTTTGTTTTGTTGATGAAACTTTTGAAGTAATAAGTAGATGTTTTTATTTGCATTGAAAATATTTGCAAATTTATTTTCCCAAAGCTCATCACCATCTCCTAATTCTATATAAGTAAATTCTTTTTGTAAATATTGAGATAATGCATAGTGATATATTTTTCGATTGTGAGCAAAATCATCAGCAAAACTGTTATCACCTCTATGGCAATCAGAAAATAAAATGTATTTAGAATCCTTGTTTAAAGGTAGTTCTTTTGCTTTCTTAAAAGCTTTGGTTATCCTATGTTTTGAAAACATTTGTAGCAAAAATTTGTGTGTATATAAAGATGCAAAAAAAGGAATATACTGCAAAACTGGTTGAGCGATAGAATGAATAAATTTTAGAATTAAGTTTATAACTAAAAGATAATTAAAAAAACAATTATTACTCTATAATGTTAATTTTTAATAACTTACGTAAAATTTTAAATTAATATTAATACCCTTCAAAAATGAAAAAAAAGTATTTTCTACTTTCGCTACTATTGCTGTGCCTTAGTTTTTCTACTATTTACAGCCAAAAAAAGATGTTTTATGGTACCATTGAAACTAAAGACGCCTTAAAACTGCAAGAAGTTGCTCCTTCTGATATTAAAATTATTTCCTCTGCTAATGCCTTCAGTGCTGTTAAGTTAAGTGATTATGCGGCAGAAAAGTTACACCATATGATTTTAACTCATGGTCCTGGGTTTATTTATGAGTCTTCTGAAAAAGATGCTTTACAAACAATTCAGAAGCTACAAAGTAAAAAATCGCATTATAAAAGAGCTTCTTACACTATTAGTGAAGACCAACTTGTAAATCAAAGTTTGGGTTTGGTGAATAATACAAATATTGCGAATCAAATAGTAGAGCTTGAAAACTATGGTACTAGATATCATACTACACAAAAGGCAAAAGATGCTGTTCTGGATTTAAAACAGAAATGGGAAACCATGGCTAGTGGCAGGTCTGATGTTAGTGTGAGAATAGTTAATCACAATAGTACCACAATGCCTTCGGTTGTTATGACTATTCAAGGAAGTGATCTTCCTAATGAATATGTAATTATAGGTGGGCATATTGATTCTGTTAGCCCAGAAAGAGAAACGAATGCGCCTGGTGCTGATGATAATGCTTCTGGTATTGCTACGATTACTGAAATGGCAAGAGTACTTTTTGAAATGAATTTTGAACCAAAAAGAACTATAGAGTTTATGGCATTTGCTGCTGAAGAAGTTGGCTTAAGAGGTTCAAAAGAAATTGCTCAGGATTATAAAAATAGAAATGTTAATGTGTTGTCGTATGTGCAGTTTGATATGACGAATTACAAAGGGTCACCAAAGGATGTTTATATTTCTGATGATAGTTATAATAGCAGTACCCTTAATGCTTTTTTAGCTAGCCTTATGGATCATTACAATGCTTCAGGAAGTCATCAATTTACTTACGATTATACACGATGTAATTATGGTTGTTCAGATCATTATAGTTGGGCACAACAAGGGTATGATGCAGCTTTTCCTTTTGAAGCTTCATTTAATGGTTCGAGTCCATATATTCATACAGTGAACGATACGTCTGACCGATTTCCAACTGCAAATGCTACGCATGCGGCAAAATTTGCGAAACTTGGTTTGGAGTATTTAATTGAAGTAGCTAAAAGTAAAGGAAGCGTTAGTGTACCAACGTATTGTGAATCAAAAGGAAATAATGTAAATGATGAATATATTCAGAATGTAACACTTGGGTCAATTAATAATAATTCAGGAGCTACAAATGGATATCAAGATTTTACTAGTATTTCTACTGATTTAGAACAAGGGAGTTCCAACACAATTACCGTTACTCCAAAATGGACAGGTACAGTTTATAAAGAAGGATATACTGTTTGGATTGATTATAATCAGGATTCTGATTTTGAAGATAACGGAGAGCAAGTGTGGGTTAAAAGTGCTTCTACTGATAATTCAGTTAATGGAAGCTTTACTGTACCTACTACTGCAAAATTAGGTGTCACAAGAATGAGAGTGTCTATGCGATACAATAATACTCCTGCTTCTTGTGGTTCATTTGATTATGGTGAGGTTGAAGATTATACTATAAATATTGTAGAAGGAGATGGAGGTACTAATACTAATATTTGTGATGGTGTGCCTCAATATGATTCTTCCCAAAACTATCAGGTTGGTGATAAGGTTGTTTATTTTAATGTTTTGTATGAGAGAACTTCAAATGGATGGAATAATATAGGAAATTGTGGTAGTGCTAAAACCGATAATTTAAATGTAAGGCAAGTTTTAGTAAATGATAAAGATGTAATTGTCTTTTCACCTAACCCTATCGAAGGAAATTCTATAGTTTTACAAGTAAATAATGAGTTGTGGAAAAATAGAGAAGTTGCTATTTATAATGCTAACGGAAGGTTGCTTACAAAAGTAAAAATGAGTTCTAGAAATAGTAATATAGATGTTTCAAAACTATCAGCAGGAATTTATTTTGTGTCTTTAGACGATACAAGGAAAAGGTATACTAGACAATTGGTTAAAAAGTAGGAGTTATAAGGAATGAAAAAACCCAAGGTTTAAACCTTGGGTTTTTTATATCAAAAAAGGGATTATCTCACTCCAGGTGTAAAAGCACCAGGGGCATCTTGAGGTGCATTTGTAGTACCTGCATCTCCTGTGTCATTCCAAATATCCCATTCTGCAAATGTATATGTTGGGTTTCCTTGTGTTACTGAAGCTTTGCGGTAAGCTCTACCATCTTCAAATTCGTGATTTGTACCAGATCCATCTTCCCCAATAACTCCAAAGATATCGATTACAGTTCCGCTTGGATCTACTAGCTCTAATTGGTCGTCTCCGTTAGAATCTGCTGCAGCAGAAGTAGACTCCATGTCAGCAGTAACACCATATATACTTGAGAGTTCTGCAGCATTTTTGGCAATTACAAAAGTACTAGTTCCAGCTATGGTTTTACCAGATAAGTCAATTGAAGATGTTGATGAAGTAGCATCATTTGTATATCTTCTAATTGTCCAACCTGTTAAGTCTATTGGATCTGTTCCAGAATTATATAACTCTATAAATCTAGCATTAGCATTATTGTTAGGGTCTGCTAATTCTGAAAAGAAAATAGCATTAGTAGTAGTACCTCCACATGTAACATAGTCTTCTGTAAAATTAATATCAGCTTCGTTTCTTAAATAGATTTGAGGAGTACCTTCATAAACAGTCATAATACCTGTTATAGCTCCTTTTTTATCATTTACATTATTGTTAGCAAAAGTTGCCTCTTTTCTAACATAAGTGGTTAAAGGAGTACCATCACATTCAGCAATTAACTCATTGTTACCGTCATAAATTTTGGTATTGTCTTTGAATTGTACTCCATCAATTTGTACTAATTTACTTTCGTAATCACCAGTTAAAGCTTGAGCAAAAGTGATAGTCTCAGGGGTTGGTAAAGTGCCTGCTGTAGATTTAATAATACTAGAAGGAGAAATGTTTAATTGTAATAAATCGTTATATTCACTTAGTTTAGTTCCTCCAACAGCGATTTCTACTTCGTCTCCTAAGTTTAAGTTATGATCTCCACTAAAACGTAAAGCAATACCAGCAGTAGCATCTTGAGCAAATGCACTTAAGGGATGTAAGTTACCAGAAGCTAAATCAGAAGTAATAACTACTTTTATTTTTAAGTTTTTTGTAATTGTTGCTTCTCCACTACCTTTATAAAAGGCTTTAACTTCATTTAGAGTAGCGTCAATAGGAGGTGCGTTACAACCATATTCATCGGTAAAGTTAATATCATTAGTGTTTCTAAGAACTAATTGATAGTTACCAGCAAATTCATCTAAAATAGCAGTAATGCTACCTTTGTTATCAGGGATATAGTATTCTTTGAAGCTAACAAATTTACTTGTTGAAATATCAATTTTTTCAAAAGTTTCACAAGAAGTCATGGTTCTTGTAATATAACTATTGTCTTCAGGGTAAGCATACTGTAATCCTTTTGTTTCAGATTGAAGGTTTTCAATTTTAACTAAGGTATTGATTTGATTTTCAGTTAACTCACCAATTGTTAAAGTAGTTGGTATAATATCAACGATTTCAGAAGATCTATCTATTTTACTTATATAATCGTTAGCACTTATTCTATCAGTACGATTACCAGTACCTTTGATACCTATTTCAAAAGCTGAATATGGTTTGCTTAAGGCTAAACCTTTTAGTTTTACATATATTTTTCTTCCTATATTATATCTAGCACCTAAGTTAGCATCATCAATTTTAATTACAACTCCTACTGTGGGATTTTCAGGCTTGTCTTGAATAACTAATTCTTTATAGAAATTTCCTTCTCTGTCGTCAGAAACAACATAACCAAAGATAGTGGTGTCGTCATTAAATTCAACTATATTACCGTTATATTGTGCTATAACTTCGTCTAAAGACTTTAAGTTTTCGTACTGTTTGTCTGGTCCAATAGTTGGTAATTCAAAATCGTTATTGTCAACACATGAAGCAGAAATTGCAATATAAAGTATTGCAAAAATCTTGTATAAATTTATTTTTTTCATTTTAAGTGTTTTTTTTAGAATCTATAATTTAAGTTTAAGAAATAAGTAGTACCTCTACCGTACCAGTATTTATTTCCAAAGGTTGGTGTTCCGTTAGCATTATCGTCTCGTAATTGGTGATAATTTGCATTTCTTCCTTGCTCGAAACCACCTGTTTTATATTCTTCGTTGAATAAGTTACTAACACTAGCAAATAAGCCAATGTATTTACCATCGCCTACTTTCCATGATTTCCCTCCGATAACGTTTACAACCATATAATCATCAAATTGCTCTTGAGTTAATAATTGTCTAGCTAACACTGGGTCGTAATCTGCAAAAGCAGCTCCGTCTGCATCACTTATAAAATTAGCAGTTCTTCTAATAGGAGAAACATCTACATAAGCTTCATCCATATAGTTTGCAGTAACGCTAACAAACCAATAATCTGGGTCTCTATATTCAAAACCAAAAGAATAAGCCTTATGAGGTCCAGCAGCAAGTTTATAACCTTTAAGAGAAGCAAGCCCCATATCTCTTTTACCATCAACGAAACCTTCTGTATTAGCGTTTTCGGTAGTAATTACAAGATTTGGGTTATTATTATAGGTGTACTGACCAATATTAGCTGCACCCTTTAATTTAATTGTAGGAGTAACTTGCGCTTCAATCCCAAACTCAACACCAAAATGTCTTTTATCTATACCAGTTAAGATTTCTTGAATAAATGCCGAAGTATCTCCTCCAATACCATCAGCAAAGAAGAATGAAATTTCAGTAGCATCTTTAATATCTGTATAGTAACCTGTAACTCTTGAAGTAATTAAAGGGCTTCTAAAAACATAGCTAACATCTCCAGATAATATTTTTTCACTATTTAATTCAGCAACATCAGCAACTGTAACATTGTTAGCTCTTGAGTTGGCAAAAGAGTTACGCAGAGAAGGTGCTTTTGTAATATAACCTCCGTTTACATCAATTAAGTGACGACCAGAAATTTTATAGGTTAATCCTCCTTTAGCTCCGTAGTTAAAGAAATCTAACTTATCTGATTTTCCGTAAGAGTTAGTTGGAAAGTATCCGTTTTGGAATAAACCTTCTCTTTGGTGTGTAGTATTGTTCGCTTGTCCTGCTACATAAAAATCAACTTTGTTGTATTTGAACTGTAACTGAGCAAAACCACCATATACTTCAGAATTGAAGATATAGTTGTATTTAAAGCGGTCTCCTAATCCAATTGTTCTATTAGGAGTTAAAAGATTGCTTTGTTGTTGGTTAAAATTATCACCAAAAGTATTTACATCTAAATAACCTACAGCTCCAAGCATGTCTATTGGAGAAGCAAAGTTTTCAGACTTTAACTTTCTATATTCACCACTAGCAGTTAGTGTAATATTTTCATTTAACTCTGAAGATAAAATCATATTAGCTGTTAATTGCTGATCATCGTTTCTATCTTCATATAAAATTACACGAGCATTTTCTGGACTTCCTTGATTTCCAAAGTATAACTCATCCCAATCAATTTGTCCATCATTTTGGAAACCAGTTAATGATTTGTATGCATTTTCATAATCTGGTCCATTAGGATCTGATAAATACCAGCTTGGTAACTTTCTGTAATACGTAGGGTCAGGATTGTTAGCACCGTTATAATCTAAACGACTGTTACCTATTTCTCCAAACTGAAAACCAATATTAGTGTTTAATGTAGTGTTTTCAGAAAGGTTCCAATAGTGGTTCAACATAACAATTGGTTCGTATAATCTCTTAACTCTTGAGTTTCTGTTTTTGTCTCCTTGTTTTCCCCAATATGAGTTATAACGAATTCCTTTAATATCAAAAACCTCTTGAGTATTTGGTGAAGATTTTCCTCTTTCGTTCTCTGCAGCAATCACAGTTAAGTTTAAGCTATGAGCATCGTTAATTTGCTTTTCAAGTGACAAAAAGATGGAGTTGGCATCGTAAAAAGTACCATCAATATATCCTTCGTTACCAGCTCTTCTACTACCAGAAACAGTTATTGCCCATCCATTAGCTAATAAACCAGAAGAATATGTTGCCATTAGACGGTGGTTGTAACTTCTATTAGAAGAAGCATAAGAAATACGTCCACCTTCACTATATTCAGAAGCTCTTGTGTTAATATTTGTAGAACCTAAAACACCACCAAAAGCATAGTTTGAAGGAGTTAGTCCATTACTAAACTCTTGGTTACGCAATACATCGTTTAAACCTCCCCAGTTACTCCATTGAGGTCTTCCGTTGTATAGTTTGTTCATTTCAATTCCATTAATCAAAACTTTACCATTTTCAGAATCTAAACCACGTACTCTGTAAAAAGAGCCACTCCATTCAAAAGCGGCAGTACGTAAATATACATCTCTAGAGGCTTGTAGTAAACCAGAAATGTTATCAGCAGCACTAGTGTCATCATTTAACTCATCATCTGTAATAGTGATGGTGCTTAAATCTTGATCTTCAGATAAATCTTCATACATAAAGATTGTGCCTAAATTTACTGTTTTTCCAGATAGTTCAACTGGAAAATTTTGGGTTTCATACCCGTTTAATGATACCGTTACAATTTGTCTTCCGTTTGGTAAACCATTTAGTGTAAAAGCCCCGCTGGCGTCTGTAGTACTCGAGACGCTTACTTCTTTTATACTTACAGAAACACCTTGCATAGGATTTTCAGAATCGCCGTTTATTACAATCCCCTTTACAATGTTCTGTGCATTCAAGCCAAATAAACCTGAAAAAAGTAATAACATTGTTATCGTAAAATTTTTCATAAATGATTGTTTGTAAAATATTTAAATACATTTGTTTCCCATAGCTAAAAAATAAAGCGAAAGGGAGGCAAAACTACGAAAATTCTAATTGTGTTAATATTAAGTTAAAGTTACTAAAAATGGTTTTATGTAAATTATAGATTTTGGCTTGAAAATTGTTTTTACTTTTGTTGCGTAAAATTTATTAAATGAGAAATATAGCTTTATTTTTAGTCTTAACTCTTGTTGTTTTTTCTTCATATGCGCAACAAGGAGCAAAAAAATATAAAATAAGAACTGTTGGTTTTTATAATTTAGAAAACCTTTTTGATACCGAAAATGATCCTGAAAAGAATGATGAAGCAAGTCCCATCATGGAAATGAAAGGAGATAAAGAAGAGGTATATATAGATAAAATAGATAAACTTGGAGAAGTTATCTCACAGTTAGGAGCTGAAAAGACAAAAACGAGTCCAGTAATTTTAGGCGTTGCTGAGGTTGAAAACAAGAAAGTTTTAGAAGATTTAGTAGCATCGGAAAGGTTAAAAAAGAAGCGTTATAGTATTATTCATTTTGACTCTCCTGATAAAAGAGGGATTGATGTTGGGTTGTTGTATCAACCACGTTATTTTAAGCCAATTCATTTTGAGGTTTTTAATCCTAATATTTACAGTCAAAACAGAAAGGTATATACACGCGATATTTTATTAGTATCGGGTTATTTAGATGACGAGTTAATACATGTTATTGTAAATCACTGGCCATCTCGAAGAGGAGGGGAAGCGAAGAGTAGACCATTGCGTGAAAAAGCCGCTTATAAAGTGAAACAAATTATAGAAAAAATTAAGCTGAACGACCCAAATCCAAAAGTGTTAATTATGGGTGATTTTAACGATGATCCTATCAACTCTAGCTTTAAAACTGTTTTACAAACAAAGAGTAAAAAGAAAAATGTAAAAGAAGGAGATATTTATAACCCTTATGAAGATATGTTCCGTCGTGGATTTAATACATTAGGGTATAGAGATAATATTAATTTATTTGATCAAATTATGTTTACTTCTCCACTATTAGATAAGGGAGAAAAAGATTTTTTAACCTATAAAATGTTTAAATCAGGAATCTTTAATAAACGTTTTTTAACACAAAAAAGTGGTCGTTATAAAGGGTATCCTTTCAGAAGTTTCTCTTATGGAAAGTATACAGGAGGATATAGTGATCACTATCCGGTATATATGTACTTAATTAAAGAAGATAAATAATTATAGAAGGCTTGCTAATTTTGCAAGCCTTCTTAATTTCTACATAGCTCATTTAGATAATTATTCATTCTTAGTTGAAATAGTGTGCCTTTTAAAAGGTCGTCTATCTGCCACAGTTCGACTGAAGAAACTGCCATGCTAACTTTATTAGAAGGTGTTTGTAGTAGAATGGATCTACAGTCTTTACCTTTACTACAAGTAGCGCAGTTTTTTTGAAGTTTTGAATCAGTAACTTTTTCTAAAAATAATTCAATTTCTTCTTCAGTTAAATGAAACCCTGTATCTCTAAATATTAATTGAACTAGCTTAGAGTTGTTATCTTTCCAGTGAAATGAAATACCTATGTTGTTGTCGTATATTTTAGTAATTCCGTCCATAACTATATTTTATTACCGTAACAAATATATAAGATTATTTGGAATTATTCTAAATAAAAGTAGAAGCTATTTTAAGTCTTTTAAAATCAATTGTATAGTTGTGTGTCCGTTCCATGTGTTTTCATCTAAAGTATATACAATGTCAAAATCGTTTTGAGCGATGGCTATTTTATTTCCTAGACCAAAACCTATGGCATTATATGTTTTTTGGTCTGAACCATAAATAAGGTTTAATTTTAAATGACTTTTGTCTGCGCCAACTTGTTTACCATATCCATTATCTCTTACTGCTGAAGTAGTAAAAATTGGTTTCATGTTTAGCGGACCAAAAGGTGCCATTTGTTGGACTATACGGAAAAACTTAGGTGTAATTTCTGATAGGTCAAGCTCAGCATCAATAGTGATTTCTGGAGTTAACAAGTCTTTATCAATAGTGGCTTTCACTACTTCTTCAAACTTGTTTTTAAAATTTTCATATTGTTCGGGTAAGAGCGTTAAACCCGCTGCATATTTATGTCCACCAAATTGTTCAATAAATTCTGAGCATTCTTCTAAAGCATTATATACATCAAATCCTTTTACAGAGCGAGCTGAGGCAGCTAATTTTTCACCACTTTTAGTAAAAACCAAGGTAGGTCTGTAGTAAGTTTCAGTTAAACGAGAAGCTACAATACCAATGACTCCTTTGTGCCAATTTTCATCAAAAACTACTGTGGTGTATTCCTCTTGCTCGTTGTTATTTTCAATTTGAAGTAAGGCTTCTTGTGTAATTGCTTTGTCCAGTTCTTTTCTGTCAGAATTGAACTTTTCAATTGCAGAAGCAAATTCAACTGCTGAATCAAAATCCATTTCGGTTAACAATTCAACAGCGTAGTTTCCGTGTTTCATTCTCCCAGCAGCATTTATCCGCGGAGCGATTATGAAAACAACATCGGTAATAGTGAGTTCTTTTTTTTGTAACTGATGAATAATAGCCTTAATACCATTTCTGGGTTGTGAATTGATGACTTGTAATCCGTGATACGCTAATACTCTATTTTCGCCAGTCATCGGAACAATATCAGCTGCAATTGCAGTAGCTACTAAATCTAAATATGGAATTAAATCGTCAATTGTTTGATTTCTTTTTGAAGCTAATGCTTGAATTAATTTAAAACCAACACCACAGCCACACAGTTCATCATATGGATAGTTACAATCTATTTGCTTAGGATTTAAAACAGCAACTGCTTTAGGAATTTCATTTCCAGGTTTGTGGTGGTCACAAATAATAAAATCAATATTTTTTTCAGTAGCATAGGCAACTTTATCAATAGCTTTAATTCCGCAGTCTAAAGCTACGATAAGTGAAAAACCATTATCTTCAGCGAAATCAATTCCTTGAAAAGAAACACCATATCCTTCTTCATATCGATCAGGAATATAGGTTGCAATATTAGGATGAATTGTTTTTAGGTAAGAAGATAGCAAAGAAACAGCGGTAGTTCCGTCAACATCGTAATCGCCAAAAACTAAAATATTTTCGTTATTAGTAATAGCAGTTTCTATACGCTGTACAGCAACTTCCATATCTTTCATTAAAAAAGGATCATGTAAATCACTCAATGAAGGACGAAAAAAATGTTTTGCTTCATCAAAGGTTTCAATACCACGTTGTACTAAAATTTTAGCCAAGGTTGTGTCGATAGATAGTTCTTTGGCTAATTGTTTTACTTTAATAGTGTCTGGTTGCGGTTTTAATGTCCAGCGCATAGCAATTTTATCGAAAATAGATTAGTTATTATGTAAATGAATAGCGGTAGTTACATCAGCAAATTTTCTAAACATTTCCATAACACCACAGTATTTCTCTATCGATAAATCTACTGCTTTGTTAATTTTTTTCTCGTCTAAATCACTTCCGTAAAAATGATAATCCACTAAAACTTTATGATAATATTTTGGGTGTTCTTCAGTTAATTCACCAGTAACAACAATTTTAAAATCATCAATTTTTACACGCATTTTTTCTAGCATAGGTACGATATCTAAACCAGAACAGCCTGCTAACGATGAAAGCATCATAGCTTTAGGTCGTAATCCAGAATTATTGCCACCATGCTCTTCAGAAGTATCAATAACTATTGAGTGTCCACTAGGGTTGTCACTTTCAAATTGCATGTTTTCTTTCCAAACGGTTGTAACTGTGTTTGTTGCCATATCTTGATAATTTTTTGTTTATTGCGTAAGTAAGTCTGTGTGTATTTCGACTTAGTACATTTAAATAGTAACACAAACTTACAGTAAAAAGTTAGTATTAAAAACTTAAAAAATAAATCTATGCCTTTAGTAACTCCTTTAGATCCGAATCATGATGCGGAAACGAAACAATTATCTGATTTTTATAATGAAACCTTAGGTTTTTGTCCGAATTCAGTGTTAACCATGCAACGACGACCAGAAATTTCCAAAGCATTTATCAATTTAAACAAAGCAGTAATGGCTAATCACGGTCGCGTAACTTCTGCTTTAAAACGGATGATTGCTTGGGTAAGTAGCAATGCTACAGGTTGTCGTTATTGTCAAGCACATGCAATTCGTGCTGCTGAGCGTTATGGTGCAGAACAAGAACAATTAGATAATATATGGGAATATAAAACACACTCTGCCTTTTATGATGCTGAACGTGCTGCGTTAGATTTTTCATTGGCAGCTTCTATGGTTCCAAATATGGTAGATGAAAAGATAAAAGAAGAATTGTATAAATATTGGGATGAAGGTGAAATAGTTGAAATGTTAGGTGTGATTTCTCTTTTCGGGTATTTAAATCGTTGGAATGATTCTATGGGAACAAGTATTGAAGATGGTGCGGTTGAAAGTGGTGAACAGTATTTAGGAAAACATGGTTGGGAGAAAGGAAAGCATGTGTAAATTAGATAGAACTATTAGAAAATAGAAAAGCTCGCAATTGCGAGCTTTTCTATTTAATATTTAATCGGATTACTTTTTTAGTAAATCTCTAATTTCTGCTAATAGTTCTTCTTGACTAGGTCCCTTTGGAGCTTCTGGAGCAGGTTCTTCTTTTTTCTTCATAGCATTTACTGCTTTTACCACCATAAACATAACAAAAGCTACAATAATAAAATCAATAACATTGGTTAAAAACTCACCATACATTATAGCAACTTCGCCTGTTACTTTACCAGCTTCATCAGTTACTCCTTCTTTAATTACATACTTTATGTCCTTAAAATTAGCTTTAAAAATAAGTCCTATTAAAGGAGAAACAATTCCTCCAGTGAAAGAGGTTACTACTTGTTTGAAAGCAGCACCCATTACAAAACCTACTGCAATGTCTACTAAATTTCCTTTCATTGCAAAGTCTTTAAACTCTTTGAGCATTCCCATATTTTTGATTTTTAATAGTTAATTGAACTGAAAAATATAAAAAAATTAGCTCTTAACCAATCTTTTTATACGTTGAGATAAGGCAGTAAGTATTTCATACGAAATAGTTTCACACTTATGAGCCATATATTCTACGTGTTGTTGATGGTTGAAAATGATAACCTCGTCACCTTCATTACAATCAATTTTAGTAACATCAACCATTATCATATCCATACAAACATTTCCAATGATAGGAGCTGGTTGATTATTAATGAACACAAATCCATTTTTATTTCCTAGTTTTCTTGATATACCATCTGCATGTCCTATAGGAATGGTTGCGCTTCGCGTAGGTTGACTAGCAACAAAAGCTCTATTGTATCCAACTGTTTCACCTGGTTGAACTATATTGATTTGAGAAATTATAGATTTAAGCGTATGTGTATTTTTAAGTTGAGTAGTTTCTTGTTCATCATTTCCAAAACCATATAAACCTATGCCTAGGCGAACCATGTCAAATTGAGCTTGTGGATAATTGATAATACCAGATGTATTTAAGATATGTATCATAGGTTGGTATCCTAAGTGCTCATAAACTTGTTTTACTATGTAAGCAAAGTTATTTATTTGACCTATGGTGAATTCTTGTTCGTTTAAATCTTCACTAGCTGCTAAATGAGAAAATATAGATTCAACTTTTACATTGTTTGATTTTTTTAGCTCTGCTACAATAGTTGGAACGTCAGTATGCCAAAAGCCTACTCTATTTAATCCTGTGTTAAATTTTAAATGAATAGGGTAATTCATTAAAGGCTCTTCATCTGCAAGTTTTAAAAAAGCATCGAAGATTTTAAAATTATATAGATTAGGCTCTAAGCGATATTTAACAATATCTTTTAAGTTTTGAATTTGAGGGTTTAAAACCAAGATAGGCGTTGTAATTCCAGCCTCACGTAAAGCCATTCCCTCATTAGAATAAGCAACAGCAAAATAATCAACATGGTCTTGTACAATTTTAGCAATTTCAGTAGACTCACTTCCGTAACCAAAAGCCTTGACAACAACTAAAATTTTTGTAGTAGGTTGTAGCTTCTGTTTAAAATAAGCTAAATTGTGTAGTACAGCTTTAGTATTAATTTCTAATACGGTAACATGATTGTTATTCATTAGTGCTTTCTTTTTTATTTTGTGTTTCGTGTTCCTTCATGGCTTTGTAATAAGCAGCTCTGCTTAGTGGTTCATACTCTTGAGTTTCGCCCAAAAAAACTAGATCTTCACTTTGTGCTTTTCTATAACTATAATGGGCTAAGTTTCCTGTGCGAGTACATACGGCATGTACTTTAGTAACATATTCTGCAGTAGCCATTAACGCAGGCATTGGTCCAAAAGGTTTACCTTTAAAATCCATGTCCAAACCTGCAACGATAACACGAACTCCTCTATTTGCTAAGTCGTTACAAACAGCTACAATTTCATCGTCAAAAAATTGGGCTTCGTCTATTCCAATAACATCAACATCATTGGCTAATAATCTAATATTAGAAGATGCAGGAACAGGTGTTGAACGAATACTGTTTTTATTGTGGGAAACTACTTCCTCCTCATCGTATCTTGTGTCAACTGCAGGTTTGAAAATTTCAACACGTTGTTTAGCAAACTGAGCACGTTTAAGTCTACGAATTAATTCTTCGGTTTTCCCCGAAAACATTGAGCCACAAATTACCTCAATCCAACCAAATTGTTCTGTATGATTTACTGTATTTTCAAGAAACATTTTGTAATTTTAAGCTCTAATTATTGATTTTTGTATTACTTTCGAATGAGGAACAAATTTATTAAAATTTAACAGCAAAAATTAATATCAAACGACAACTTATGCACAAAAAACTAGCATCAGATTTAACCAGTTTAGCACACAGTATTTTACAGATGAAAAATAGAGAAGATGTGTTTGAGTTAAAGCAAAAGGCATATGAGGTTTACGAAAAACTTTCGGTTTTAGCGTATGTAGAAGAATACATAAATAATACTCCTAATCCTACAAAAACTAAAGAGGAACTGTTAAAAGATGTTTTACTTGCCGAAGAAAAAAAGCAAGCTGAAGCTGTTGAAGAAATTTTACCTAAGATAGAAGAGGTAAGTTTAGAGACAAAGAAAGAAGTTGTAGATGATTTGGATGCTGAGGTTGAAAAAAAGAAAGAACCAATTCAAGAAGAGGTAAAAGTAGAGAAGTCTACAGAAGAAAAGATACAAAAGGAGGAACAAGAGTCTATAGAAAGTAGGGAAGTACATCACTTAGAAGAAGACTTAAAAGAAGGTTTTGAGCAAGAAGCAGATGAAATAGTTGAAAAAGTAATAGAAGGAATTAATGAAGAAATAATTACTAATGAAATTATTGAACAGCCTTTTGATGAATTAGAAGAACTGCTACATGGTGATGGAGAAGATTTGAAAAATGATGTGAAAGATGTTGGAGATAGGAAAACTCCTACTTTAGAAGATGAGTTGCAAGATACTATATCAGTTGATGTAATTACAGATTTATTTACTAAGGCAGCACCTAAGAAAACAATTAATGATCACTTTCTAAATACAATTCAAATTGATTTAAACGATAGAATTGCTTTTGTAAAACACCTTTTTGAAGGAAATCAAAATGATTTTAATAGGGTTATTTCTCAATTAAATACTTTTAAAACAGAAAAAGAAGCAAAAAAATTTATCAATAAAATGATTAAACCAGATTATGATTGGTCTGATAAAGAAGAATATGAAAATAGACTGTTAGAAATTATTGAAAGAAGATTTGCTTAAAACATAATTAAGATTAATAACAAAAATATGGAGCAGAAGTATATTTTTTGCATGAAGTGGGGTACATTGTACGGAGCAGAATATGTAAACCGATTATATTCGATGGTGAAACGAAATTTAACCTATGATTTTAAAATGGTTTGTTTTACTGATGATAAAAAAGGAATTATTGGAGAGATTGACTGTTATGAAATACCTGAAATGAATATTCGTACGGATATTCCAGAAAGAATGTGGAAGAAACTAACAACTTTAAAAGAAGATCTTTATGGTTTAAAAGGAACGGCTCTTTTTTTAGATTTAGATATAGTTATTGTTGATAATATCGATTGTTTTTTTGAAGTTGATGGAACTTTTAGAATAATTAAAGATCATAGTTGGAGAAGTTGGAGAATTACAGGAAATTCATCGGTATATAGATTTCAAATTGGGAAACATGGATATGTATTTAATGATTTTTTGGAGAAGTTTGAAGAAATAAGAAAAATACATAGGAATGAACAAGAGTATTTAACTCATAGTATTAATGATAGAGGGTATTTAGAATATTGGCCAAAAGAATGGTGCCCCAGTTTTAAATATGATTGTGTATCTAGATTTCCTTTAGCTTTTTGGAAAACACCAGCTATACCTAAGGGAGCAAAAATTATTATTTTTCATGGGGAAATTAACCCACATAAAGCAATAAAAGGTGGTAGAGGAAAATGGTATAGATATGTAAAAGCTGCTCCTTGGGTTGAGAAATATTGGAAATAAAAAGAAAAGTGCACTTAATAGTGCACTTTTTTATACTTTAAATGTTAGCATTGGTCGCATAGCACTTTTAGAGAGGCTTTTAGTAATGCTGCCATTAAAAATATGAGATAAGCCACTTCTTCCATGCGTAGCTAAAGCAATTATATCTGCGTTAATTTTATTAGCAAAATGAAGAATTCCTTTCTCAACAGAAGAGTCATTGTAAATATTAATAGTGTAATTTTCTAAACCATATGTGTCTGTAATTTTTTTAATTCTTTCGTTAGTGTCTTGAGAGTTTTCAAATTTCTGGGGAGTGTTTATTTTTAGTAAATGTATTGTACAATCAAAATTATTACTAAAATCAAGAAATCGTTCAAAAGCCTTATTTTTTTTAGGTTTAAAGCTAGATGCAAAGACGATATCTTTTGGTGTAAAACTGTCGTTATTCTTTTTTGTAACAATGACAGGTATTTCAGAGTTTCGTACAACTTTTTCAGTGTTAGACCCAATTAAGATTTCTTCAAGGTTTGTATGCCCTTTAGATCCCATAATGATTAAATCTGTACTGTTTTTTTTAGAATAATCTCTAATACCTTCAAATGGACTTTGAAATCTGATAGCATGTTTAACATTTTTAATTTTAGGAAAAAAATCCTTTTTGTAATCCAGGAGTCTGTCACGAACCTTTCTAATATATAACATGCTTTCTGGAATACTAAAGTTAGTTCCAGCCCCCATGTCAACGATTCCTGTAGGAAGTTCAACCATATGAAGTAAGTGTACTTCACTGTTGGCTTTGCTAGCTATTTTAGAAGCTAGTTTCGAAGCATATTCAGAAGACTTCGAAAAATCAGTAGGTACTAATATTTTTTTCATAATAAGAAAGTTTTAAGAGAGATAGTTTCTTAAAGATACAAAAAACAATGTTATAAAGAAAGAGGGTTGATATTTGTGTGTTAATGAATAACTTACTATATTTGCACCAAATTTATTAATCAGATAGATGAAGGGGACGTTAGTCCCCTCTTTTTATACCTAAGATGAATCAAGAACGAGTTAGAGAATTATTACAAGAAGCCTTAGAAGAAAACAAATCTTTATATTTAATAGATTTACAATTCTTGTCGGATAACAAAATAAAGGTAATAGTAGATGGAGATTCAGGTGTGCCACTAAGTGAGTGTATTCGTATTAGTAGGAATATAGAGCATAATTTAGATAGAGAAGAAGAAGATTTTTCGTTAGAAGTGACAACACCAGATATTGCACATCCAATAGCTGTAAAACGTCAGTATAAAAAGAATATCAACCGAATTCTAAAAGTTAAAACAGCAACAGAAGAATTTGAAGGAACGTTAACTGAGGTAACAGAAGAGACCATTACCCTATTTTGGAAAGCAAGAGAGCCTAAGCCAATAGGTAAAGGAAAGCATACGGTAGAAAAAACAAAAATACTAGCGTATCAGGATATTAAAGAAGCAAAAGTGAAGATCATATTTTAATTAGAGAATGAAATGGAAAATATTGCGTTAATAGAATCATTTTCGGAGTTTAAAGATAATAAAAGTATAGACAGAGTAACATTAATGTCTATCTTAGAAGAAGTATTTCGTGCAGCCTTAAAGCGTAGGTTTGGGTCAGATGAGAATTTTGATATCATTATAAACCCTGATAAAGGAGATTTAGAGATTTGGAGAAATCGAGTGGTGGTGGCAGATGGAATGTCTGAAGATGATAATGAGGAAATAGAACTTGCAGAAGCAAGGAAAATTGAACCAGATTTTGAAATTGGAGAAGATGTTTCTGAAGAAGTAAAGCTAGTAGATTTAGGTAGACGTGCTATTTTAGCATTACGCCAAAACTTAATTTCTAAAATTCACGAGCACGATAGTACAAACGTTTTTAAACAATTTAAAGATTTAGAAGGAGAAATTTATAGTGCAGAAGTACACCATATTCGTCATAATGCTGTAATTTTGTTGGATGATGAAGGAAATGAGATTGTTTTACCAAAGAGTGAACAAATTCGTTCAGACTTCTTTAGAAAAGGAGATGCAGTTAGAGGAGTGATAAAATCTGTAGAGTTAAGAGGTAATAAACCCGCTATTATTTTATCAAGAACTTCACCAGCGTTCTTAGTGAAATTATTTGAACAAGAAATCCCTGAAGTTTTCGATGGTTTAATTACTATTGAAGGCGTAGCAAGGATTCCTGGAGATAAAGCAAAAATAGCAGTAGATTCTTACGATGATAGAATAGACCCTGTTGGAGCTTGTGTTGGTGTAAAAGGATCTCGTATTCACGGTATTGTTCGTGAATTAGGAAACGAAAATATTGATGTAATTAACTATACAAAGAACGAACAGTTATTTGTAGCAAGAGCCTTAAGTCCTGCAAAAGTAACTTCAGTAGACATTGAAATGTTTGATGAAGAAAAGAATGGTAAGAAAGGACGTGTTAATGTTTTGCTGAAACCAGAAGAAGTATCAAAAGCAATTGGTAGAGCTGGTGTAAATATTCGTTTAGCAAGTGAGTTGACAGGTTACGAAATTGACGTTCAAAGAGAAGGTATTGAAGAAGAAGATGTTGAATTAACAGAATTCTCTGATGAAATTGAAGCTTGGGTAATTGAAGAATTCAAGAAAATAGGTTTAGATACAGCAAAGAGTGTCTTGGAAAAAGATGTATCAATGTTAGTACAAAGAACAGATTTAGAGGAAGAAACAATTTTAGATGTTCAACGAATTTTAAGAGAAGAATTCGAAGATTAAATATAACACAAAAAAGGAAGCTAGTGTCCTAATATAGGAAACTGTATAAAATCTAGCAAAAAGAAGAAAAAGAGCATAACTATACGTACTAGAGACGTGTAAAGTGTGTTTTTTCAATAAAAAGTATAAAATAATATATGGCTGAAGGCAAAAAATTAAGACTAAATAAGGTTTTAAGAGAACTAAACATTTCTTTAGATAGAGCTGTTGAACACCTAGCTAAAAATGGCTATGAGATTGAAGCTCGCCCTACTACCAAAATATCAGATGCAGAATATCAAATTTTATTTGATGGTTTCCAAACTGATAAATCTAAAAAGGTGGCCTCTAAGGAAGTGAGCGAAGAAAAGAAAAAAGAGAAAGAGGCAATTCGTCAGCAATTAGAACAAGAGCAAGAAAGAAAGAGATTAGAAGAGGAAGCTAAAAAACAAGAAGTTTTAAAAGCCAAAGCTGAAAAGTTAGAACTTAAAACAGTAGGTAAAATAGATGTTGAAACTGGTAAGGCTATTGAAGAAGTAGCTGAAGAGGTAAAACCGGAGCCTACTAAAAAAGAGGAGAAAATAGAGGAACCAAAGAAAGAAGAGCCTATTAAACCAGTTCAAGAAACTAAAAAAGTTGAAGAACCAGTTAAGGTCGAAGAGAAAAAGCCAGAGCCTCCTAAAACTGAAAAACCAAAGGAACAAACAGTTAATACTCCTAAAAAGGAAGTGAAGAAAGAACAGCCTAAAGAAGTTAAAAAGACTGTTGAAAATAAGGTTAAAGAGGTGAAGCAACCAGTAAAGGAGGTAGAAATAACTCCAGAAAATGCTGAGAAAATTAAAACTCAGTACAAAAAATTAGAAGGTCCTAATTTTACAGGTCAAAAAATTGACTTAAAACAATTTGAAAGACCAAAAAAGAAGAAACCTGAAGCTAATAAGGCTGATGGAGATAAAAAGAAGCGTAAAAGAATTAGCAAACCAGGAAGTCCTGGAACAGGCGCTAAACCTCAAGGAAATAACCGAGGAGGTCAAAACCGAGGAGGCCAGAGAGGTGGTAACCGAGGAGGTCAAAGAGGTAGAAGACCAGCAGCTGCTCCAAAAGAAGAACTAACAGAAGCACAAATCCAAAAACAAGTTAGAGAAACTTTAGAAAAACTTCAGGGTAAATCTAAAAAAGGAAAAGGAGCAAAATACCGTAGAGATAAAAGAGATGCCCACCGCCAGCAAAGTGAAGCTGAATTACAGGCAGCACAAGCAGAGAGTAAGGTGTTGAAAGTAACAGAATTTGTTACGGTTAGTGAAGTAGCAACTATGATGGATGTTCCCGTTACCCAAATTATTTCTACATGTATGATGTTAGGAATGATGGTAACGATGAATCAACGATTAGATGCTGAAACATTACAAATTGTAGCAGAAGAATTTAACTATACTGTAGAGTTTGTTGGAGCTGAAGTTGAGGAATCTATAGAAGAAGTTGAAGACAAGCCAGAAGATTTAATAACTCGTGCACCTATTATCACAGTGATGGGACACGTAGATCACGGTAAAACATCGTTGTTAGATTACATCCGTAACGCGAATGTTATTGAAGGTGAATCAGGAGGTATCACACAACACATTGGTGCTTACGCAGTGAAGGTAGGAGAACATAAAATAGCTTTCTTAGATACTCCAGGTCACGAAGCCTTTACAGCAATGCGTGCTCGTGGTGCTCAAGTAACGGATTTAGTTATTATTGTAGTAGCTGCAGATGATGATGTAATGCCACAAACAAAAGAGGCGATTTCTCACGCACAAGCAGCAGGAGTGCCAATTATCTTCGCAATAAACAAGATAGATAAGCCTAACGCGAATCCAGATAATATTAAAACACAACTTTCTTCTATGAATTTATTAGTAGAAGATTGGGGAGGTAACATTCAGTCGCAAGAAATTTCTGCTAAAACAGGACAAGGGGTTGATGAGTTATTAGAAAAAGTATTATTAGAAGCGGAAGTATTAGAGTTAAAAGCAAACCCTAATAAAAACGCAAACGGAGCTGTAGTAGAAGCTTTATTAGATAAAGGTAGAGGATATGTATCTACAATATTGGTACAAGCAGGTACATTAAAAATTGGAGATTATATCTTAGCCGGAAAGCATAGTGGTAAAGTAAGAGCTATGTTTGATGATAAAGGAAGGAAAGTAAAAGAGGCAGGACCTTCTACGCCAGTATCAATTTTAGGTTTAGATGGTGCACCACAAGCAGGTGATAAGTTCAATGTATTTGAAGATGAGCGTGAAGCTAAGCAAATAGCAGCAAAACGTTCTCAATTACAACGTGAACAATCTGTTAGAACACAAAAAACATTAACACTTGCAGAAATTGGTCGTCGCATTGCATTAGGAGACTTCAAAGAGTTAAATATCATCTTAAAAGGAGATGTTGATGGTTCGGTTGAAGCGTTAACAGATTCGTTCCAAAAGCTATCTACAGAAGAAATCCAAGTGAATATTATTCACAAAGGAGTTGGAGCAATTACAGAATCTGACGTATTATTAGCAACAGCTTCAGATGCAATTATCGTTGGATTTAACGTACGTCCGCAAGGAAATGCGCGTTCGGTAGCAGATAGAGAAGAAGTTGATATCAGAACTTACTCAATCATTTATGACGCTATCAACGACCTGAAAGATGCAATGGAAGGAATGTTGTCTCCTGAAATGAAAGAAGAAGTTCTTGGTAATGTTGAAATTAGAGAAGTTTATAAAATTTCTAAGATTGGTAACATTGCAGGATGTATGGTGATGACAGGGAAAATTACAAGAGACTCTAAAGTTCGTGTAATTAGAGATGGAATTGTAGTTCATGATGGTGTGTTAGCTTCGTTAAAACGTTTTAAAGACGATGTTAAGGAAGTAACTAAAGGATACGATTGTGGTCTTCAAATTAAAGGATATAACGATATTAAAGAAGGAGATACATTAGAAGCATATACTGAAGTAGCAGTTAAGAAAAAGCTTAAATAGTTATTTAATATAACATAGTATAAAAAGACACCTAATTTAGGTGTCTTTTTATATTTGGTATTTAAGCAGATATTTTACTTGTTTATCACTAGTTGTTTTTAAAGTGTTAATTATTATTCATAATTAATGTTTTTAAAATGTTTGCAAAGATTATAAACCCTCTGTGGATTATTATTTTAATGATACCTGTATATATGTGTTTACAGAAGATAAAAAACTAGAATAGGTGTGTAGTATTTGTTCCAGTAGAATTTAGAGTCTACTATAACAGACTAACTTTATTTTAATACGAAATTCATATATTAAGACGTTCTTTATTTAAAAGAGCGTCTTTTTATTATGATTAACTAGAAAGTAAGAATAGATGAAATACCTAAAAATAATAACTCCTGTAGTATTTTTATTAATGATGAACTGTGCAGCACAAAATAAAATAAAAGAGTTTGATAAAATAGCTTATGAAGCTCAAACAAGAGGAAGTATAGTGCAGTTAACTATTGAAGGAAATAACTTATCGTACAAAATAAATCAAAAAGAAGGGAGTAAAAAAGTAACTAAAGAACAATTAGAAGAATTAAACACTATAGTAAATGAGTTGAATTTAGAACAAATAAGCGATTTACAAGCACCAAGTGAAAAAAGAATAACAGACGCAGCTTTGCATGCGAAGTTTACTATTAAAATAGCTAATAAGGAATATAGGTCAAGTGTATTTGATGCAGGTAACCCACCAAAAGAATTAAAAAAGCTGGAAGGTTTTTTATACAACCTTTCTGAATTGAAATAAAAAAAGCGCCTCAAGGCGCTTTTTTATATGATGATTAGAACCATCCTTTTTGGTTTACCTGATATGTTTCAACAAATTCTTCATCAGATTTTGTTAAATAAATAATCCCTTCTATAAAAGGAATGATTCCTGCAAAACCGCAAGTTATAATCGTAGCTATAATTTGTATAATACCCTCTTTGGTATATCCTAATACAAACTTATGTATTCCTATTGAACCTATTAAAATCGCTAAAATACCAGCTAATACACGTTTACTTTCTTGATTAGGAACAGTATTCCCGTTTTCATCAATTACATCCATTTTTTTATTTTTTTATTTATTAGACGGTGCTAAATTTATAAAAAAGCTTCGTCTTTTGGCTCCCATAATTCAATTTTATTTCCATCTAAATCTACAACCCATCCAAACTTACCATAATCATACTCCTCTATTTTATCCATCACTGTAATTCCTTTTTCTTTTAACTCTTCTAACAACTCCACTAAGTTTTCTACTCGGTAATTGAACATAAAATCTTTTTTAGACGGTTCAAAATAGTTTGTATCATTCGCAAACGGACTCCATTGTGTTGATGCCTTCTTACCTTCGTTATCCTTCCACCAAAACGTACAACCCCAGTCATCTGTGTTAAAACCTAAGTTGTTTTTATACCAATCTTTCGTTGCTTTCGGGTCTTCTGTTTTAAAAAAAACTCCTCCTATTCCTATTACTTTACCTTTTTTCTTCATTTTATTTCTTTTTTACAACTGATTCGTAGATAGAAATCCATTCATCTACAGTCATTTTTGTACATAATTTAGTAATTAATTTATACGGAATATCATCCAGCTTTTTAAAACGAATACAACTTTTTCCCATATCTAATTTCCTTTTTGAATACTTAGGATATTCTGTCACAAACCAATCGTATAACTCTTTTTTAGCATAAATTCCGCTATGATATAGATTTATTGAGTTTTTTTGTGAAGCTAAATTCATAAAAGGAAGTGGTAATTTTGGATTACAATGATAACCATCGGGATATTTTGAATGTGGAACATAATACCCAATCATATTATAATTGATTCCTTCTTCAAATCCTTTAGGTAGGTTTTCCTTAATAAGGTTACGAAGCTTTTGTAAAACTTCTTGTCTTTCTTCTGGGACTTGAGAAATATATTCTTCTACTGTAGCTGCTTCATATTTCATGTTACATGATTTTGAAGCATCAAGTTAACAAAATTTTTCTTTAATTTTATCTACAATAGTCTGCGCTAACTTTTCTTTACTTTCTATGGTCCAACCAGCAACATGAGGAGAAAGCAACACATTTTCTGCTTTTATTAAATACTGAAATGCCTCGGGCATTTCTTGGTTTGTAAATAGGTTTTCAAACGATTTTTTTTCATACTCTAATACATCCAATCCTGCTCCTAAAACTTTTCCTGATTGTAAAGCGACTACTAAATCTTTTGTTACTACTGATTTTCCTCTGGCAGTATTTAACAACCAAAATGGTTTTGAAAAACCATTAATAAAGTCTGAATTAACCATATTCATCGTTAATTCTGTTTGTGGAGTATGTAAACTTAAAACATCAGTTCTTTTTTGAAGTTCTTCTAAAGAAACTTGTTTACAATTATTATCACCAACATTCGGCTTAATATCGTAACATATTACTTCCACATCGAAACCACGGAGTTTTTTAGCAAAGGCTTTTCCCATATTACCATAACCGATGATTCCAACAGTTTTTCCATCCAACTCTACACCTCTGTTTTCTTCTCTTAACCATTTACCTTCTCGTACCTCTTTATCTGCTTTATTAAGCTTGTTAAACAAAGAAAGTAACATTCCTAACGTATGCTCTCCTACTGCATTTCGATTTCCTTCTGGTGCTGATATTAAGTGTACTCCTTTCTTTTCAGCATAATCACAATCAATGTTTTCTAATCCAGCTCCTACTCGTCCTATAAATTTAAGGTTTGTTGCTTTATCTAAAAATTGTTTATCAATGGTAAATCGACTACGAATAATAACTCCATCATACAAATGAATTTTAGCTTCAATTTCTGATTTTGAAGAGATATAATCTTCATAGTTTTCAAAACCTAAATTCTTTAGTTTATTTATTAACAGAGAGTGATTAGTGTCTAAATGAAGTATTTTCATTTTAAAAATATAATCTTAAACAAAAAAGTCTCCCAAAAGGAAGACTTTTACATTAATACTGTTCTTCTTCGTTTGGAAAGTCTTGACTTTTAACATCTGTAATGTACTGTTCAAATGCATTTGTCATTCCTGTATATAAATCTAAGTATCTACGTAAGAAACGAGGATTAAACTCATGTGTCATTCCTAACATATCGTGAGTTACTAATACTTGTCCATCTACACCTGCACCTGCTCCAATTCCTATAACTGGAATTGTTAAAGCTTCAGCAACTTTTTGTGCTAACTTAGCAGGAACTTTTTCTAATACAATAGCAAAACAACCTAATCTTTCCAACATTAAAGCATCTGTCATTAACTTTTCTGCCTCAGCTTCTTCTTTTGCTCTTACTGTATAAGTTCCGAACTTATAAATAGATTGAGGAGTTAACCCTAAGTGACCCATTACAGGAATACCTGCATTTAAAATTCGTTTAATAGAGTCTTTTATTTCTTTTCCTCCTTCTAGTTTTATTGAGTGTGCTCCACTTTCTTTCATAATTCGAATAGCCGAACGTAATGCTTCTTTTGGATCTGATTGATAACTACCAAAAGGCAAGTCAACCACTACTAAACAACGATCTATTCCTCTTACTACAGAACTTGCATGATATATCATTTGATCTAATGTAATAGGCAATGTAGTTTCATGACCAGCCATTACATTTGATGCTGAATCTCCCACTAAGATTACGTCTACTCCTGCACCATCAACAATTTTTGCCATAGTATAATCGTAAGCCGTAAGCATTGAGATTTTTTCTCCATTTGCTTTCATTTCAACAAGAGATTTAGTGGTAATTCTTTTATATTGTTTTTTTGCTACTGACATTTCTTTTTTTTTATGGATTGTAAAAATACATAATTATTATTCACTGGTTTTATTTATTATATTTTCATAATCTCTTTAATTTACTTTTTTTAATGCCGTTAATCTTCTGTTAATTAAATTTTAGCCTTTTATTTTTTTAATAGCTTTACCTAACTAAATCAAACTAACGTGCAAAAGGTTTTTACTTTATTAATTGTTTTTGCTCTTACAACTGTGATAAGTGCACAAGAAAGCTCAGAAAAAAAAGACATTAAAAAAACTATTGAAACTTTTTTTGAAGGGCTTCATAAAGGTGATAGTACATTAGTAAGCTCAACTCTTAATTCTACAATTAACATTCAAACTACTTTTACTAATAAGGAAGGCAAAAAAGTTTTGGTTACAGAAAGTAAAGCCAAATTACTTACTAATATTGCTAATAAAAAACCAGAACATACTTATTTAGAAAAATTAGTGTCATGGGATATTAAAGTGGATGGTAATTTAGCTTCTGTATGGACACCTTATGAGTTTTATTTAAACGGAAAGTTTAGTCATTGTGGAGCAAATTCTCTCCAACTTTTTAATAATAATGGAAAATGGGAGATTATATACTTAGTTGATATGAGACGTAGAAACAATTGTAAAGCCCTTAAACAATAGTTTTATGAAAAAAATTGGATTTCTTTTTTTATTTGTTTCTTGCTTTAGTTTTGCTCAAGAACCTGAATTATTTCACCCAGAGTTATTTAGTGATTTACCAAACGTCAGAGATTTTTCAATAAGCAAAAATCAAGATGAATTTTATTTCACTGTTGAAAGCTACTTGAAAGAATATTCGTTTATAGCTTTTTCAAAAAAAGTAAATGGAAAATGGCAGAAACCTGGAGTTGTTAACTTTTCTGGTAGGCATAAAGACTTAGAGCCCTTTTTGTCTCCTGACGGATTGAAGCTTTTCTTTGCTTCTAACAGAATGAATAATACCTCTGGTGAGGTAAAGAAAGATATGGATATTTGGTATGTAACACGTGAGTCTTTTTCTCATGATTGGTCTAAGCCTATAAATATTGGGTCGCCAGTTAATACTCCTGCGGATGAATTTTATCCGTCAGTGACAAAAAAAGGAGACCTATTTTTTACTGCAGAATATGAAAACTCTAAAGGTAAAGAAGATATTTATGTAAGTAGACTTATTAATGGTGTTTACTCCAAACCTGTTTCTCTTGGTCCTGGAGTAAATTCTGAAAAATACGAGTTTAATGCCTTTGTTGCTCCAGATGAAAGTTTTATCATTTTCACTTCGTATGGAAGAAAAGATGATTTAGGTAGAGGTGACCTATACATAAGTAAAAAAGGAAGAAATAACGAATGGTTAGCTTCTAGGCATTTAACAAATATTAACTCTAACAAATTAGATTATTGCCCTTTTGTAGACCTTTCAAGTAATAAAATTTATTATACAACAAATAAAAGTAAAATTTCAAATAAGTTAAGTAAAAAGAAAAGTTTAGATGAAATAATTAATTTTATTAAAAATACTCCTAATGGACTAAGTAGAATTTATGTTACTTATTTCCACAAAAAATAACTTATCTTTGATTTAATGAATCTAACAAATCCTTCAAATACTATATCTCCTGATAAATGGGTAGACAATTATGCAGATTATTTATTCAATTATGCTGTTGTTCGTGTAAATAATTCAAACATAGCTAAAGATTTAGTGCAAGAAACTTTTTTTGCAGGATTAAAATCTGCTAAAAACTTTGAAGGAAAGTCTACAGAACGAACATGGCTAGTTTCAATCTTAAAGAGAAAAATAATCGATTATTATCGAAAAATAAATTCTAAAAAAGGACAAGCTGAAGTTAGAATGAGTTTTTATGATAGTGGAGAAAATGAAGGAAACTGGATTGAGGAGCGAGTACCACAAACATGGGATAATGATGCTGATAGGAATATTGAAAATGAAGAGTTAAAAAATCAATTAGATAAATGTATTGATGGCCTTCCTGAAAAATATGCCATGGTTTTTAAAATGAAAACAATTCAACAATTTGAAACTGAAGATATTTGTAAGGAGTTAGATATTTCTCCGTCCAATTTATGGGTTATAATACATAGAGCAAGAACACAGTTAAGAAGCTGTATGGAAAAGAACTGGTTTAATAAGTAAAAAAATGTTTAAATTTTTAAAAATTACATGTGATGAAGCTACTACCATTTGTGACAAAAGTCAATATGGAGAAGCTTCTATATATGAAAGAATGCAACTTACTTGGCATTTATTAACTTGTAAGATTTGTGCCTTGTATACAAAACAAAATAGAAAAATGTCTGATATCTTCAAGTTAAAATCAGAAGATTGTAAAAAACATACCGCTTGTTTATCAAGTAAAGACAAAGAAAAATTAAAAGAACAGTTAAGTAAATTTAATTAGACAATTTTGGTTTTTTAAAGAACCATTTTTTGATTTTTTGTTAGATTGAAACGGAATTTATTATAGTGATAAATTCCGTTTTTTTAATTTTGCCCATTAAAAACAACCTACATGAACTTTTTACCTGAAGAATTAGATAATTATGTTGTTAAACATTCTCAAGCAGAACCAAAAATACTACAAGAATTAAGTAGAGAAACTTGGCAAAAGGTTTTAAATCCTCGCATGTTAAGTGGGGCTTTTCAAGGAAGAGTTTTATCTATGATTTCAAAATTAATTCAACCTAAATCAATTTTAGAGATTGGTACATACACAGGGTATTCTGCTTTATGCTTGGCTGAAGGACTTTCAAAAGATGGAATGATTCATACGATTGATAAAAATGAAGAGTTAGAGGAGCTCCAACATAAATACTTTCAGCAATCTGACCATAAAAACCAAATAACTCAATATGTTGGTAATGCTTTAGATATAATTCCAACTATAGATTCCAAATTTGATTTAGTATTTATCGATGCAGATAAATCTAACTATGTAAACTATTTTCACTTGATTATTGAAAAGATGAATAAAGGAGGTGTTATTTTATCTGATAATGTACTTTGGAGCGGAAAAGTTGTTGAAAAGCTAGATACTAAGGATATTGATACTAAGACTCTTTTAGAATATAATAGACTTTTAAATAAAGATAGTCGTTTAGAAACTGTATTACTGCCTATAAGAGATGGATTAACTATTAGTAGAATTGTTTAAAAAATAGTTGATAAGGAATATAGGTCAAGTACATTTGATGCAGGTAACCCACCAAAAGAATTAAAAAAGCTAGAAGATTTTTATATAAGCTTTCCGATGTAAAAGAATAAACAAAAAACCGAGCAATTTGCTCGGTTTTTTGTTTAAAGAAAGGATATTAATTCTTTTTATAAATTTTACTTTTTTTACCGTCTTTATCAATAAAATAGAAACCTTCAGGTAGGCTTTTAATAACATCAGTTTCTTCTGTTTTATTGTTGATAGTAGTTTCTTTAATCTTATTCCCGTTTACATCATGGATAGTCAACTGGGTAGCAGGGCTTTTAGAAGAAGAGGAGTTAACGCTAGCGTAAGCCTGATTGTTACTCTCATTAGATTCAGACGTATTTCCATGATAATCTGCTATAGCATGTAAATAATTAAAGTTTGAAAGGTTATATCCTAAGTAATTATCCCATATATATATTTCTGAGCACATCTCTTTAGTTTGGTTTGGAGCTATGTTTAACGAAGAGCTAGGATAAGGAAGGTTAGCTACAATACTTGAACTATTCAAGCTCGAGCTGTTTGTTAGAATTAAAGCTGTATTATTAATTGTACCGGTTGCAGCTCCTATGTTTTTAATATTAACACAGAATTTATGGTTTTGGTTGGTTCTTAGAGTTAATGCTCCAGATGTGTCTGTACTCGTATAGGTTCCTCCTGCATTGATAGACATACTAGCGACAACAAAATCAGGGTCACCAACAGGACATCCATTGTTAGAAGAAGGACCTGCTTGGTTAGGGCAGTTGTCTTGCCAGTTTTGTACCCCATCACCATCTGAGTCTCTATTGTCTTGTGAGTCACATGCATCACCAATTCCATCATTATCCATATCATTTTGATTTGCATTTGAAGTGTTAGGACAGTTGTCTTCAGTATCATTTATTCCATCTCCATCGGTGTCCGTATTACAAGTAATATCTATTATATCACTAACATTGCTCTCATTTATGAACTCATCAGCATCTTGATCTGAACTATCCTCAGCCTGTATTATTTTTCCATAAAAATTTTGACCATCTACATCTTGAAAATAGTAAACTTCATTTATTTCTAATTTAGAAACTAAATATATATTTAGTTTATGGTGTTTCGAACCTAGATCATTACAAAATGATTCAGTTGCAACAGAAATTGAGTTTCCTAAATCTTTAACTCTGTGGTATTTGTATGATTGACCAAAACAGAATAAAGGAATAGTGAATAAAAATAATAAGGTAATTTTTTTCATAGTTTTTATATTTTATAATTAATCATCATAAAAATCAAGTTTTTTTCTTATTCATAAGTTAACCTGGGATTATCAAAAAGTAAATAAATAGAAATAAAAAAACCGAGCATATTGCTCGGTTTTTAATAAATGATTTATTAGGTAAGCTATTATAATCCAGCTTCTTTCCATGACCAAGTTGAAATATCAACTTTAGTTCCTGTTTTGTAATCAGCTGTAGTAGAGGCAGCTTCTCCGTCAATTACAACGTTAGCTAAAGGACCACCATCTTTCATGTCAATATTTTTGTCATACCCTTCTAACCAAATATTAGTAATAGTAGCTCCAGATGTCTTTTTAAACTGTAAAGCGGTACCACCAACAGTTGAAATAGCTGTTAAGTTTTCAAACTGAGGATTGTTATTTACTTTATCTCCTTCAAAAGCAGTTGAGAAACCAGCAATAGTGTGAGAAATGTAAGTATTTGTTACTTTTCCGTTCCATCCTTCTGTCCAATCTACAGAATCATCTTCGTTATTTTCTAAGTATAGGTTAGTTGCAGAAACAGTTCCTCCAAAAAATTCAACTCCATCATCAGCACCGTTAATTACAGCGATATTTTCAACAACAGTTCCAGACCCTACTGAGTAGAAAGAAACTCCGTTATATTGAGATTCAGTGTTAATTTGAGCACCAGTACCTTTAATTACTAAGTTTTTAATAACTCCAGAGTTATCGTCATCTTGAGTACCACCGTAGATAAATCCTCCAACTTCAGCTGTAACATCTGTACCAGCAGAAGTTGTTGCTTTACCACAAATAGTTAAACCACCCCAATCTCCTGGTTTTCCAGCAGCAGAAGCCATTACTACAGGAGCATCAACAGTTCCATTAATGTTGATTTTTCCACCTTGTAAAACAGCTATATATACATCAGTTCCTTTTGGATCAACAATAATTTTTGTACCCGCTTCAATATTTAACGTAGCTCCGTCTTTTACGATATAAGATCCAGTTAAGTTATAAGTCTTATCAGAAGTTAATGTTACGTTTCCTGTAACTTCACCTACTAAAGGAGTAATTTCAACGATTTCACCATTGATAAATGACCAGCCAGAGATGTCAACTTTAGTTCCTGCTTTGTATTCAGTATCTAATTTTGCAGCTTCTCCTTCGATAATAACGTTTGCTAAAGGGCCACCGTCTTTCATATCTATATTGTCATCATATCCTTCTAAGAATAAGTTTGTAATAGTAGCACCAGATTGCTTTTTAAATTGTAAAGCAGTACCACCAACAATTGATTTAGCTGTTAAGTTAACTAACTTAGGGTTTTTGTTGTCTTTGTCAGCTTCTACAACAGTTGAGAAACCAGCTTTTGTATTTACTACATAAGAGTTTTCAACTGTACCATTCCATCCTTCAGTCCAGTCAATAGCATCATCTTCTAAGTTTTCTAAATATATATTTTTAGCAGAAACAGTTCCTCCAAAGAATTCAACTCCATCATCAGCTCCATCAAATACAGCAATGTTTTCAACTGTAGTTCCAGAACCTACTGAATAGAAAGAAACTCCATTGTATTGAGATTCAGTGTTAATTTGAGCACCAGTACCTTTAATTACTAAGTTTTTGATAACTCCAGAGTTATCATCATCTTGAGTACCACCATAAATAAATCCACCAACTTCAGCAGTAACATTTGTACCTGCAGTAGTGGTAGCTTTACCACAAATAGTTAAACCACCCCAGTCACCTGGTTTACCATCACTAGAACTCATAACTACTGGGTTGCTGTTAGTTCCGTTAATGTTAATTTTTCCACCTTGTAAAACAGCAATATAAACATCTGTTCCTTTAGCATCTGCAACAATACTAGTTCCTGCAGGAATAGTTAATGTAGCCCCGTCTTTAATAACGAAAGAGCTAGTTAAAGAATAAGAGGCATTTGATAATGTATAATCTTCTGAAAGCTCACCACTCATGATTCCGTTTTGTAATTTTTCTACAACATCAGAAACATCTGGAGGTAAAATAGCTGGGTCGTCACTACCACAACTTGTAAAAGTTAAAGCTGCAGCAGAAAGAGCTGCTATACTTAATAATTTAAATGATCTTTTCATTTTGACTTCTTTAGTTTAATTTTATTCTGCAAATTAAGAGCCTGTATTTTTTGTTTCTTTTAACTGAATATTAATTGATTGTTATATAAAGCAATGAATATTAATTTAAGGTTAATGAAGCTTAAAATGTGTAATTTAAGCTCAGAGAAACTTGCCTTCCCTTTTTGTAAGACAGTACAGTTTCATTAGTTTCAATTAAAGTGTTTAAATCACGAACTAATTGAGTTTGTTCAATTTTTGGATCTAATAAGTTTTTACCAACTAACTTAGCAGTAAATCCTTTAAAAATTTGCTTGCTTAATACAAGATCTAGAGTTACAAAACCTTTTTCAATAATTTCATCATTATATAGGGTAGCGCTATTGTCAAAATCTTCAGGAGCACCCAATGCATAAATCTTATCAGAAGCGTAGTTACCTGTTAAAGTAGCGATAAATTCATTTTCTTTATTGTTAGAATAACTTAAGGAACCATTAACAATAAAGTCTGAAGCTCCTTGTAATTCAGATTCAGATTTTCCTTTAAATTGGTATCTAGGAGCTAAATCTTGATTAAACCACATCTTAGTTAAGTTAGCTGTAGCATTTAATACAGTTTCTTCGTCTTCATTCTTTAAAAGATCTAATTTACCTTCAACTTCGAAACCTATAATATCAGCTTGTTCACCTGTATTGAAGAATTTAAAGTAACCTGATGAACCTTGATCTTGTGTTAAGTTTATAGGGTTGTTGATTTGTTTGTAAAAAGCGGTAGCTGAAACTAATTGGCTTCTGCTAGGGAAAAACTCCCATTTTAAATCAACATTATATACGTCAGATTTTTCTAAATCTTCGTTACCCCCAATAACACGACCAGTTGGAGAAACGTATTCGAAAGGAGATAATTCTTTAAATTCAGGTAACGTTTGAGTTACACTTGATGCAAAACGGATAAAGTTTCTGTCGTTTAATTCATATTTTAAGTTTACACTTGGATATAAGCTTTCGTAAACTCTATTTGTTGATCCAAATCTACCAGGACGGTTAGCTACATTCCAAGCCATGTCAATTTCATCTCTCTCAAAACGCAAGCCGATATTACCAGATAATTTGTTGTCAAATTTGAAGTCAAAGTTGGTATAAGCAGCTAAAACCAACAACTCACCTTGGTATAAATCTGGTTGTTGTTCTCTTAAAATTAAACCAGCGTTCGTTCCTTGTTGTAATGTTTCTGAAATTTGATCAACAGAAGGAGCTGTAAAATCCTTTGCTCTAAATCCAATAAATAAAGAGTTAAAAGATCTTTCTTTCTTACGGAAGTTTAATCCGTAGTTTAACTTATAAGGCTTTTCTTCGTATTCATCAGCAACATTGCCTAAAGACCAGTGATTTTCAATAAAAGCATTATATTCAGTATCTTCAATTTTTTGAGAAGACTTTCTTTGTTGGTAATCTCCAACGTGAGCGAATTGAATTAATGGACTAGAATTAACATCTAAAATGTTTACTTCATTTCTAATACGGTTTGGCTCTTCTGCCAAAACAAAATTATAACCTGCAGCCCAGTTTAATTCATTGTTTTTATTCCACTTGTGTTCCCCCATTAATTGGTTAACAAACATAGTTGTTTGTTTAAAGTTTTGGTCTCTTACAAAAGCCCCATTTTCTTGTGGGTCTTGATCAAACACATATCCTTCTCCATTTCTACCTTGTTCATATAATCCATCTTCACCTTTGTTCACAAATAAAGTGTTGTACTTTAATTTATTGTTGTCGTTTAATTTTAAATCAACTCTTATATAACCAGTAGAGTTTGTTTTAGCAATGAAGTTTTCAACATCAGTAAACGAGTTGTTTAATACGTTAGATCTGTATGCTTTAAATAAACCATTTCTATATTCAGATGATTTAGAATGTGAAGCAGAAGCTAAGATTTTCCATTCTTTATTAAATAAGTTGAATCTTTTTGCTCCTGATAATGAGATTCCATAATTAATTGGAGTTTCTCCTTTTTTAGTATCCCATCCTTGTAGGGTCATTTGGTTTTGAAGTGCAAACTTCTTTTGGTGGAATCCAAAAGTTACATCATCATTAATAATAGTACTTCTGAAGTTATCAACATCTATAGCATTTGTGTTAACGCCTCCACTAACACCTATAGAAAACATATCTTTTGTATATTCTTTAGACGCAATGTCTACATTTCCAGAAGCTTGGTCAGCATAACCTCCAGTTGAGTATGTTTTGCTAATACCTACGTTTTGAATAACATTTGTGTTGAATAAACTTAAGTTAACATTCTTATTACTTACATCGTCTGAAGGAATTGGTAATCCATTCATAGTAGTAGATAAATATCTGTCACCTAAACCACGAATGTATATATCACCTGAGCCTTCACTTTTATTAACACCAGAAATCTTTGTAGTTGCAGCAGCAGCATCAGAAACTCCTTTTTTAGATAATTCTTGGGCTCCAATACTTTCTTTAATTATTGTAGCTTTTCTTTGTTCTAATAGTAAAGCAGTTTCTTTTTCTCTACTAACAGTTGCGTTAATTTTAACCTCGTCAAGTGCTACCCCTTCATTAGCGCCTAATTCTTGGTTTACTATAAGTGTTTCGTTTTCTTTTATTACTATTTGTTTTTCAATAGTTTGATAACCAACGAAACTAAACACAATGGTTTGGTTTCCTGCAGGTACACTAAGTGTGTACTTACCGTCCATATCGGTTGTCCCCCCGATAGAAGTTCCTTTAATAAAGACATTAGCAAAAGGTAACGCCTCTCCGCTCATTTCTTTGTCAGTAACTGTACCAGTAACAGTACCTTTGCTTTGAGAAAATGCTAGATTACATAAGCTTAAAAAAGCTATAAATAATATTTTTTTCATTCTAATCTTTGAATTCTGTTTATTTATCCCGCAAAATTCAAGTTAAATAGTAAAGCTAATGTTAGGTGTAAATTACGTTTGTATTATTAGAATGTTTAGTTAATGTTAACGGACTTTCTATATGTTATCAAAGCATTAATTGTTTGTAAACTTTATACCAAAAACAAAGGTTCTCGGTGTAGCAGGACCGTAAATGAAATTGCTGTCACGCTCTTTACCTATATCAAATTTTGACTGGTATTCATCAAAAAGATTTTTGATTCCAGTAGTAAATTCTAGGTTCGTGTTTAGTTTTTCTAAATTAAATGTATAGCTAGCGTTAACCCCTAAATTTAAAAAAGAAGGAGAACTAAAGTATTCGTCTTCTGTTAAATTTTTGGGAGAAGCTAAATGTAGTACTTCCATACTTCCAGTATATACTAAATTTAGAGCTGTTTTAAATTTTTGGTTTGGAGTATAAGTCGCAGTAGCATATCCGTAAGTGTTTGGTGTACGTAAAAATTCTTTTTTTAAGGGTAGTTCGTCTGAGTTGTTTACAGCTGAGTTGTATTTACTAGATTGGTAGGTGAACCCAGCATCTAGCTGTAGAATTCCATCGTAGTTTAATCGTGTTTCTAAAGTAATTCCTTTTACTACGGCGCCATCACCATTTCTTTTTTCAAAAACTTCACCAAACTCATCTTCTCCAATAGACTCTAAATAAAAAGCATCTTTTAAGTTAGTGTAAAAACTCTCAAAAGTAAATCCGTAAATATAATGTTCAGTAGGCTTGTCGTAGTTGAATGAAAGTGTGTAGCTGTTAGAGCGTTCTCTTTTTAAATCATCTGCTAATAATACTCGAGAAATTCCACCACCAGCAAAAGCTATGTGTAAATCGGTGTCAAAAGCTTGTGGAGCTCTAAAACCAGTTCCCCAAGTTCCTCTAATTTGTGTGTTTTCAAAAGGCTTGTATAGTAAAGATACTCGTGGACTAGCTACGTTGTTTACAATAGTTTTTTCTGTTCCGTCTTGCTTTAAAGCGTTTAATTTATGGTTGTCGTAACGAATACCTGTTAGTAAATTTAATTGCTTGTTGATTTCCCAATCGCTTTGAAAAAAGAATCCGAAGTTTTGTGTTAATTGATCTACTTTGTACTCGTATGCTTCTATAACATCAAAAACATCATCTTGTACAAATTCACCACCTAAAGTCAGTACATTATTTCCACCTAAAAATTTCTCTAATTTATGATTGAATTGTAAACCTCCTTGAAAAGTCGTTGTCGTAGAGTTACCATATGGTGGTTTAGCTAAATGTTCTGTGTCTTCAGGAGTGTTTGTGTCAGGGCGAATTCCTGTGTAGTGTTCTCTATCGGTATATTGTGTAGCTAAATAGGAAATTATAGAGCTTTTGTCATCATTAAAATTAATTTGATAATCAATATTTCCTACATAAACATCATGCACACGTTCTTCTGATTGTAGCGCAAAATGAGGAGCTTTATCTACCATTTCACCACCATAACGATATTCATTCATTTTACTAAAGTTAACCTCTATTTTTTGATTGTCTGTTGGAAGGAAGAATAAATTAGTTCCAAAGGAATTATTTTTCAATTCAGGTAATTCAGAAAAATTATCACCATTAGCATCATACAGGTCTCTTTTTCTATTATTGATAAAAAACGAAGCACCAGCATTTCTGTCTTCATTTACTATTGTAGCATTTCCAGCAATTATGTGATCTGAAACTCCTTTAATATTTTGATAAGTATAACCAATGCTGTAATTATTTTTCTTCGGAATTTTTGTAATTACATTTACAGTTCCTCCTATGGCACTTGAACCATATAAGGCAGAGCCACCACCGCGGACTACTTCTATACGTTCAATCATATTAGTAGGTACTTGCTCTAGACCATATAACCCAGTTAACGGACTAAAAATAGGACGACCATTAATTAAAATTTGTGAATACCCGCCAGCTAAACCATTCATACGAAGTTGGGTATAGTTACAAGTTTGGCAATCTGTTTCTACACGTAAACCAGTTTGGAATTTTAACCCTTCAGATAAGTTACAAGCTTGTACATCTGATAAGGTTTGGCTATTGATAACATTAACTATAACTGGGCTGTTAGTTCTGCGTTTATCAGTACGTGTTCCAGTAACAGTAACTTGATCTAGAATTTCTGCAGTTTCAGTCAGTATGAAATTTACAGTTTTTTCTTCGTTAGCGTTTATTGTAATAGTCTTTCTTTCTGATAAAAAACCAATAGATGAAGCAACTAAAACAAATTTGTTTTTAGCTGTTTTTAATGTGTAGTTTCCAGATTCATCTGTAGTTGTTCCGTTTTCTGTTCCCTTTATAAATACATTAGCGAAAGGTATAGTTTCTCCTGAAGATGAAGTGACTTTCCCTTTAATTGTTTGTCCGCTTACAATAGTTGATAATAATATAATTACTAAGGTAATATGATTTTTCATGTTGAAAATAGTTTACTGTTAAACAGTTTTTAAAATTAAATATTTTTGCAAATATAAATTAATTTTTAGTCTTGACTAAAAATATGTTTAATTAAATCAAAAACTATATATTTGCATACCTAAAAAAAATATAATGTTTAGTCAATCTGAAGAAAACTATATAAAAACAATGTATCATTTAGCTGCTGATTACAAAAAAGGAATTAGCACGAATGCGATTGCAAAGAAGTTAGATACAAAAGCATCTTCAGTAACTGATATGGTTAAAAAATTATCAGAAAAAAACGTAGTTAGCTATAAAAAATACCAAGGAGTAACATTAACTGATTTTGGAAAGAAAATAGCAGCAAATATTGTTCGTAAACATAGGTTATGGGAAGTTTTCTTGGTAGATAAGCTTAATTTTTCTTGGGATGAAGTGCATGAAGTAGCAGAACAGTTAGAGCATATTAAATCCCCAAAACTAATTAACGAATTAGATGCTTTTTTAGATTATCCAAAAAGAGACCCGCATGGAGACCCTATTCCAGACAAAGAAGGAAACTTGCAAATAATAGAAAAAAGTTTGTTGTCTACTTTAAAGAAAAATGAAATAGGTGTTTGCGTTGGTGTTGATGATAGTTCTTCAGAGTTTTTACGATTTTTAGATAAGCAAGAAATAGCATTAGGGAAACAAATAAAAGTGGTAGAAAAAGAGCCTTTTGATGGTTCTTTAGTCATAGAAATGGACGGGAAAACTCTTACAGTATCTAATAAAATAGCAAGCAATCTATATATTCAAAAACCACGTTAAGCAAATAATAAGAAATAATTTTATAAATGGATTTATTTAATCAACTAGTAAGTTTTGGTAAAGAACACCCAATTCAAGCAGCATTGTATGCCTCGTTATTTACTTGGGGCTTAACTGCTTTAGGAGCAAGTTTAGTATTCTTTTTTAAAAAAATGAATAGAGCTGTTTTAGATGGAATGCTTGGTTTTACAGGAGGAGTAATGGTGGCAGCAAGTTTTTGGAGTTTGCTATCACCTGCAATTGATAACAGTCCGGGTGAAGGATTTGTAAAAGTACTTCCTTCGGCAATAGGGTTTGCTCTGGGGGCTTTGGCGCTTTTTGGAATGGATAAATGGTTGCCACATTTGCATATTAATTTTAAAGAAGACGAAGTTGAAGGAGTTAAAACAAATTGGCATAAAACAACTTTGTTGGTTTTGGCAATTACCTTACACAATATTCCAGAAGGTTTGGCAGTAGGAGTGTTGTTTGGAGCAGCTTCAACCATGGTTGGGGTAGAGCAAACCGAAATGATAATTGCTGCTATTTCGCTAGCTATTGGTATTGGAATTCAAAATTTCCCAGAAGGATTTGCAGTTGCAATGCCATTAAGAAGACAAGGCGTAAGTCGTTTTAAAAGTTTTTGGTACGGACAATTATCAGCTATCGTTGAGCCTATGGCAGCAGTTCTAGGTGCAGTAGCGGTATCTTTTTTTACGCCAATTTTACCTTATGCATTAGCATTTGCTGCAGGAGCGATGATTTTTGTAGTAGTTGAAGAAGTAATTCCTGAAACCCAACGAGATAAATATACTGATATTGCTACCTTAGGTTTTATTGGTGGGTTTATAGTAATGATGTCGTTAGATGTTGGTTTAGGATAGAAAAAACCTCGTATGAAACATAAAAGTACAATTCCCGCAAAAGCGGGAATCTTTTTTTGGTTAAATTGCTTACCTAATTATATTTTACTTTGTTAGAAAACCCGTCAACTTTTCAAGTATACAATGCCTCTGCTGGTAGTGGTAAAACTTTTACATTAGTAAAAGAATACCTCAAGGTGTTACTCCAATCTGAAGATATTTTTCGCTTTCAAAAAATATTAGCAATTACGTTTACCAACAAGGCGGCTGGTGAAATGAAAGAGCGTGTATTAAATAACTTACAAGCTTTTGCAGAAGGAGAAGCAAATGACTTACTAGAAATTATAATAGAAGAAACTTCACTTGATAGAAGTGTTGTAAAAGACCGAAGTAAAAAAATATTAAATGAAATTCTTCGAAATTATTCTGCTTTTTCAATTACTACGATTGATAGTTTTACACATAAAATTATTAAGAGTTTTGCTTATGATTTAGGGCTACCACTTAATTTTGAAGTGGAAATGGATGCTGTTTCTTTGCTAAATGAAGCAGTAGATGTACTGATTTCAAAAATAGGAAGTGATGAAGCGTTGACTAAATTACTTATTGATTTTTCTCTAGATAAAGCAGATGATGATAAATCATGGGATATCTCTCGTGAATTAAATGAGTTTGCTAAAATTTTGTTGAATGAAGATGATACCAAGCATTTTAAAAACCTAGCTGATAACGAACTTGCCGATTTTACTAATCTAAAAACAAAGTTGTCAAAACATCAAACGCAAATAAAAAAACGTTGGAAAGAAATTGGAGAAGAAGCTTTGCAAGCTATTCAATCAGTACAGCTAGATCATAAAGATTTTTACCGATCAATGTTGCCAAATCATTTTGTAGCACTGTCTAAAAATCCTGAAAAAGCAAAGTTTTTTGATCAAAGTAAATTAAGGGAACGAATTGAGGAGGGTAACTTTTATTCAAAATCAAAATCAGAGGATATAAAATCTGCAATTGAGGGGGTTTTGCCAAAGTTATTGAGTTTGTACACTGAATCGGAAAAGTTATATCAACAGTTTTCAATGAATAAGCTAGCGTTGAAAAGTATTATTCCATTAGCAGTTTTAAACAATATCAATCAAGAATTAACACACTTAAAAGAAGAAAATAATTTACGATTGAATGCAGAGTTCAATCATTTAATTTCTGAAAACATCAAAGACCAACCTGCTCCGTTTATTTACGAGCGAATCGGGCAACGATTTATGCATTATTTTATTGATGAAATGCAAGATACATCAACCTTACAATGGCAAAATTTAATACCGTTAATAGATAATGCGCTAGCACAAGAAAGTAGTAATTTGTTGTTGGTAGGTGATGGAAAACAAGCAATTTATCGTTGGCGTGGAGGTAAATCAGAACAATTTATAGGATTGGGTTCAGAAAAAGATAATCCGTTTCAAATTTCTAAAGAAGTAAGGACTTTAGAAACTAATTTTAGAAGTTATGCTGAGGTGATTAATTTTAATAATCAGTTCTTTCAACATACAGCAAATTTTCTTCAAAACGAATCATATAAACAATTATTTATTGAAGGAAATAAACAATTAACAACTGCTAAAAAAGGGGGATATGTCTCGCTTTCTTTTTTAAGGAAAGAAGAAAATAAAGAAGAGGAAGGAATTAAGTATCCAAAGAAAGTTTTAGAGCTTGTTAAAAATTTAGAAGCTGACTTTACGCTGAATGAGATTTGTATTTTAGTTCGTAAAAAGAAAGATGGAATTGCAGTAGCAAATTACTTATCTGAAAACGGAATTGATATAGTTTCCTCGGAAACATTACTGTTAGAAAATAGTTCTAAAGTCAATTTTATAGTAAATGTTTTGCAAGTAATTCAGCATCCAAATGATAAGGAAACCTGTCTGGAAATGCTTTATTTTTTGCAAGAACATTTAAAAGTAGCTAAAGATAAACACTTGTTTATCGATAGTTTAATACAACAACCAAATGAAAAACTCTTTTTAGAGTTAAAAGAATATGGAACATCTTTTGATTTATCTACATTTCATCAGTTACCTTTTTACGAGAAAATAGAGGAAATTATTAGAAGTTTTCAGCTAATAGCTTCATCAGATGCCTATGTGCAATTCTTTTTAGATGTGGTTTTAGAACAACAACGAAAAGGAACAAGTATTCAAGAATTTTTAGATTATTGGTCGGAAAAAAAAGATAAGCTGAGCATTGTAGCTCCTGAGAGTGGAAATGCGGTACAGGTTATGACAATTCATAAATCAAAAGGTTTAGAATTTCCAGTAGTTATTTTTCCATACGATTTGGACATTTACCGACAAGTAAATCCTAAGGTTTGGTTAAATGAATTACCAGAGAATTACGACAAGTTTAAAGAATTACTCGTTCCTTTTAATAAAGAGTTGAATTATGTGAATGATAGAGGTTTTGAGATTTATGAACAACAAAGAGAAGAGCTGGAATTAGATAATTTCAATTTATTATATGTAGCACTCACTAGGGCTGTTGAGCAATTATATATTGTAACAGAAAATAAAATTTCATCCAAAGGAGAAGAAAATACGAATTTTTACTCGGGAGTATTTATTAACTACCTAAAAAAGGTAGGTGAATGGAATGATGAAGTTTTGGAGTATTCCTTTGGAAATAAAGAAAGGGTAAGTATTTTAAAAGAGAAAGCATCAGGAGTTCAAATACAAGAGTGCTTTATATCTACACCTTGGAAAGAACATAATATACATATGCTGGCAAGTGCATCAAAATTATGGGATACAGAACAAGGAAAAGCTATTGAGTTTGGTAATTTGGTTCATGAAATGATGGCAGAAATAAAGACGAAAGAAGATGTTGAGAAAGTGGTTTATCGTTATGAACAGCAAGGAGTATTGCCACGAGAAAAATCATCTGAAGTAATAAAAAATATACAACAAATAGCAAATCACTCTGAGTTAAAAGAATATTTTTCTGAAGAAGTTGTAGTGTTTAACGAGAGAGAAATTGTAGATATTGATGGGCAAATAGTAATTCCAGATAGGTTAGTTTTTTATTCGAAAGACGAAGTCGTGATTATAGATTACAAAACAGGGAAGCCCTCTAAAGCATATCATCAGCAATTATTGCGATATGGAAGAGTATTACAAGCATTGAATTTTAAGGTGTTGAAAAAACTACTTGTATATATTGACGAAGAAATTTTGGTTGAAGAAGTTTAACAACTAACTTTGACCCATTATAGCAAACAACTTTCAAACATAAATTATGTACGGAAAAATAAAAGAACAATTACAACAAGAAATTCAGGATATAAAAGATGCTGGATTATATAAGTCAGAACGAATTATTACTTCATCACAAGACGCAGTGATAAAAATATCTACAGGAGAAGAAGTGATTAACTTTTGTGCTAATAACTACTTAGGGTTGTCAAATCATCCAGAAGTAATTCAAGCAGCAAAAGACACAATGGATACGCATGGTTTTGGAATGTCATCCGTACGTTTTATTTGTGGAACGCAAGATATTCACAAGCGACTAGAAAAAAAGATTGCTGATTTTTATACTACTGAGGACACTATTTTATATGCAGCAGCTTTTGATGCCAATGGAGGTGTTTTCGAGCCATTATTAACCAAAGAAGATGCTATTATTTCTGATAGTTTAAACCATGCATCTATTATTGATGGAGTGCGTTTGTGTAAGGCAGCACGTTATCGTTATGATAATAACGATATGGCATCATTAGAAGAGCAATTAATTGAGGCAAATAAGCAAGGACATCGTTTTAAAATTATTGTAACTGATGGAGTTTTTTCTATGGACGGAATCGTAGCGAAGTTAGATGAAATTTGTGATTTAGCAGATAAGTACGATGCTATGGTAATGGTAGATGAATGTCATGCAGCTGGGTTTATTGGAAAAACAGGTAGAGGAACTGTAGAGTTAAAAAATGTAATGGATCGTGTTGATATTGTTACAGGAACCTTAGGGAAAGCACTTGGTGGAGCCATGGGAGGATATACCACAGGAAAGAAAGAAATTATAGAAATTTTACGCCAACGTTCACGTCCATATTTATTTTCAAACTCATTAGCACCTGCTATTGTAGGAGCATCTTTAAAAGTATTTGATTTATTAGCTAATGATACTACATTGCGTGATAAACTAGAGTGGAATACTAACTATTTCCGTACTGAAATGGAAAAAGCAGGGTTTGATTTAGTAGGAGCTGATGCTGCAATTGTTCCAGTTATGTTGTACGATGCTAAATTATCACAAGTAATGGCAAATAGGTTGTTAGAAGAAGGCATTTATGTCATTGGCTTCTTTTATCCAGTAGTTCCAAAAGAACAAGCGAGAATTAGAGTACAGTTGTCTGCAGCTCATGATAAAGACCATCTAGACAAGGCTATAAAAGCATTTGTAAAGGTTGGGAAAGAGCTGAAAGTGATATAAATTAGTCCTTCAAAAACTTGTATTTATTGTAAGTTTTTGTAGATTTGTTTTTGTAAATAAGTTTGAACAACTTACATTTGCGTAATATATAAACGAACTTTTAATTTAAATTTTTAATAATGAAACAATTAAAATTAGCTGTGATGGCTTTATTTGCGTTTGCTGCTGTAAACGTTAGCGCACAGGATTCAGACAACCCTTGGGCGGTTGGTTTCGGAGTTAACGCAGTAGACGTTAGGATTCCTACGAAATTTGGAGATTATGCTAAAGATTACATCGGTACTAGTGACTGGAATATCTTACCATCAATTTCAAGAGTAACTGTTGATAGATACTTAAACGATGGGTTTACATTACAATTAGCAGGATCATTAAATAAAATTGAAACTTTCCGTGAGGAGGATGATATGGATGAGCTTTACTGGGCTATCGATGCTAACGTAAAGTATGACTTAAACAACTTATTCGGTGAAACAGGATGGTTCGATCCTTATGTATATGTTGGTGGAGGTTATACTTCTTTAGCTGACGAAGGAGAAGGAATGTTAAATGCTGGTTTAGGATTTAATACTTGGTTTAACGATAACTTAGGGTTAAACTTCCAATCTGGAGGGAAAAAAGAATTTGCTGATAAGGTGCAAGATCACTTCCAACACTCTATTGGTTTAGTATTTAAATTCGGAGGAAAAGATACTGACGGAGATGGTGTATATGACAAGGATGATGCATGTCCAGAAGTTGCTGGATTAAAAGAATTCAACGGGTGTCCTGATACTGACGGAGACGGAATTAAAGATTCTGACGATGCATGTCCAGAAGTTGCTGGTTTAGCTGCTTTAAATGGTTGTCCTGATGCTGATGGAGATGGTATCGCTGATAAAGATGATGCTTGTCCAACTGAAAAAGGAACTAAAGCTAACAACGGATGTCCAGATGCTGATGGAGACGGTGTTGTAGACGGAAAAGATAAGTGTCCAAATACTGCTGGTCCAGCTGCAAACAATGGTTGTCCTTGGCCAGATACTGATGGAGACGGAGTATTAGACAAAGACGATAAATGTCCAAATGAAGCAGGTGTAGCATCTAACAACGGATGTCCTGAAGTAGTAATTAAGGAAGAAGCTGTTAAGAAATTAAACGAGTTTGCAAGAGCTATCTATTTTAATTCAGGAAAAACTTCTTTTAGAACTGGTACTACTGGTAAATTAGATTTAATCGCAGGAATTATGAAGGAGTACCCAAAAGCTAACTTTAGCATTCAAGGTCACACTGATAGTTCAGGGTCAAACAAGTTAAACCAAAGATTATCAGAAAAAAGAGCTAAGGCTGTTTTAGATTACTTAATCACTAAAGGTGGAATTGATTCAAAAAGATTAACTTCTGCAGGTTTTGGTGAAGATTATCCAATCGCTGATAACAAAACAAGAGCTGGTAGAGCTGAAAACAGACGTGTTGAGATTAAATTAGTAAAGTAATTTAATTACAATCACAATATCAATAAAAGCCTCACAAATGTGAGGCTTTTTTTTATGTAAAAATACTTACGAAAGGTTTTTTAAATTCCACTAAAAAAATTACCTTTGCACCTTGAAAAAATGAGTTAAAACTCATATAGTAAATAAAATAACTTTAATTACATATAGTAATGTCTACAATAACAGGTAAAGTTTCTCAAATTATTGGTCCAGTAATCGATGTTGAGTTTAATACAGAAAATGCTGAATTACCAAAGATCTATGACTCGTTAGAAATTAAAAAAGCAGACGGTTCAACTTTAGTTTTAGAAGTTCAACAACACATTGGTGAAGATACAGTTCGTACCATTTCTATGGATGCAACTGATGGTTTACAAAGGGGGCAAGAAGTAATTGCTACAGGTAACCCAATTCAAATGCCAATAGGTAATGATATCTACGGTCGTTTATTTAATGTAACAGGAGATGCAATTGATGGATTAGGAGATTTACCTAAAGAAGGTGAAGCTGGTTTACCGATTCACCGTCAAGCACCAAAATTTGAAGAATTATCAACTTCTACCGAAGTACTATTTACAGGGATTAAAGTAATTGATTTAATTGAACCTTATGCAAAAGGAGGTAAAATTGGATTGTTTGGAGGAGCAGGAGTAGGAAAAACAGTTTTAATTCAGGAGTTAATTAACAATATTGCAAAAGGACACGGAGGTTTATCTGTATTTGCAGGTGTAGGTGAAAGAACTCGTGAAGGTAATGATTTATTACGTGAAATGTTAGAGTCTGGAATTATCAAATATGGTGATGATTTTATGCACTCTATGGAAGATGGAGGATGGGATTTATCTAAAGTTGATAAACCAGGAATGAGAGATTCTAAAGCAACTTTCGTATTCGGTCAGATGAATGAGCCACCAGGAGCACGTGCTCGTGTAGCTTTATCTGGATTAACAATTGCTGAGTATTTCCGTGACGGAGCTGGTGAAGCACAAGGGAAAGATGTATTATTTTTCGTAGATAATATTTTCCGTTTTACACAAGCAGGTTCAGAGGTGTCGGCTTTATTAGGACGTATGCCATCAGCGGTAGGATATCAACCAACATTAGCAACAGAGATGGGAGCAATGCAAGAGCGTATTACTTCTACTAAGAAAGGATCTATTACATCTGTACAAGCGGTTTATGTACCTGCGGATGATTTAACGGATCCAGCACCAGCAACAACGTTTGCTCACTTAGATGCTACTACAGTATTATCTCGTAAAATTGCTGAGTTAGGTATTTATCCAGCGGTAGACCCATTAGATTCTACATCAAGAATTTTAACTGCTGATGTTTTAGGAGATGAGCACTATAACTGTGCACAAAGAGTAAAAGAAATACTACAACGTTATAAAGAATTACAAGATATTATTGCAATCTTAGGTATGGAAGAATTATCTGAAGAAGATAAGTTGGTAGTTCATAGAGCACGTCGTGTACAACGTTTCTTATCTCAACCATTCCACGTAGCTGAGCAATTCACAGGAATTCCAGGTGTATTAGTAGATATTAAAGACACTATTAAGGGATTCAACATGATTATGGATGGTGAATTAGATAAATATCCTGAAGCAGCATTCAACTTAAAAGGATCAATTCAAGAAGCAATTGATGCTGGAGAAAAAATGTTAGCAGAAGCATAATTAATTGCTTTAAGCAAAAGCTTAAAGCCTAAAGCATTAAAATATGTATTTAGAAATTGTAACACCAGAAGCTATCTTATTTTCATCAGAAGTTGATTCTGTAGCAGTTCCGGGTATAAATGGAGAGTTCCAAATATTAGATAACCACGCACCAGTAGTATCTATTTTAAGTCAAGGTAAAATTAAAGTGCACGTCCATACTCAAGAGCACCTAGTTTTTGATGATTTACATGGAAGTATAGAAAGACTACCAGAAGATGATAAGATTTTAATTATGAAAATAAAATCTGGTACTATTGAAATGAAAGATAATAAAGTAATTATTTTAGCAGACTAAAAAATTACTTTTATCATTATACAATTAAAAGCAACCAAGTTTTGGTTGCTTTTTTTTAATTCAAAAAAATATAAGAAGCTTAAATTAATTATCTTTGCAGTAATGAATGGAATATTTTTATTTATTGGTGGACCTGAGATTTTTGTAATCTTATTAATAGTGGTTATGTTATTTGGTGCAGATAAAATTCCTGAAATAGCCAGAGGGTTAGGAAAGGGTATGCGTCAAATTAAAGACGCTACGAATGATATAAAAAGAGAGATTAATGACAGTGCCAAAAAACAAGGTATAGATACAGACTTTGTTAAAGATATAAATAGAGAAGTAAACGAAGTAAAAGATAATATTGACGATTTTACAGGGCCAATAAAAAGAAGTCGTTAAAACTGCTTTATAGCCCTTTTAAAGGGTTATTTAAATAGGCATAATGGTTACTTAGTTTAGTTCCACAGCGTATAATACGTTAAACATTGTTTTTAGTGTTTTATTAACAGCTTAGATTTTCTTATTACTACATCATTTGTGAAAAATGAGAGCTTATTCCTTTAAGGCTCTCTTTAAGTTTTTTTAATTAAGTTTTGGGATGACAAAATATCAAGGTGTGTTTAACCAAATAACATCCAATACAATAAAAAACACAATAACATTCAATTTGGAACTATTTAAATACGAGTAAGTATAAAAAGATGTAGTGAAGCTATTAAGACTTCTTGATGTCTATGTTTCTATTTTTTTAAGTAAGTTTTATGATTTTTACTAAAAATATCATTTTTAGAGTATTTAAGCTGTAGAAATAACTCTTCAATAAATTTTTTGTAAAACTAAATTGATATATATAGATAAACGCTTGTAAAAGTTTACATAGTTTATAAGAGATTTATACAATCTTATTAGCTTTATTTGTTCTAATTATAGCTTGCTCATTTTTCCAATCAATCCATTTTTGTCCTTTAATGCGGCGCATAATATTATCTATAGTACGCATAACAAAAACATTATAAATAGCTTTTCCTAAGTTTTTAGGATTACGAGCAATAGCACGTAAACTCATTGAAAAACCAGGTGTTACATAACGCATATAATGCCAATATCCTTCAGGCATATACAAAACGTTCCCGTGCTCAAGCTCTGCAACATGTCCTTTGGCATTTTTAAGCGCAGGCCATTTTTCAAAATCTGGTTCGTTAAAATCAATATCTTCACGGGTTATTAATGAGTGAGGAATCTTATACAGGAATTTATTTTGCTTTTGATCAAACAAAATACATTTCTTTTTCCCTTCAAAATGAAAGTGAAAGATATTGGCTAAATCAATATCATAATGCATGAATGTATACGAATCACGCCCACCAAAAAACAGCATTGGTAAGCCCTTCATTAAACGTAAACCAAAATCAGGAAAGGTAAAATCTTTTTGTAACTGAGGTACTTCCTTTAAAATATTCCATAAGAAAATTCTAAACTTAGTAGGTTCGCGTTTTAGTAAATCTACATATTCACTCATTTTCATTGTTGCGTGAGGTTCATTAAAACCATCTTTATAATCTACAGGCCTGTCATCATATAACGGAACAGTCTTATCTCCTGCTATCTGCTTCATATAATCTAAAGACCATTTATTATAAGCTGGCCAATCTTCAATAAAACGCTCAATAACCACAGGTTTTTGAGGCTTGAAGTAATTTTTAATAAAGTCTTCTTTAGTAATGGTTTCTACTCTGTCTATTTGTTGCAACTGTAATCCCATACATTCAATTTTTAGAGGAGCAAAGTTAAGAAAATGTTACGATGTTTTTTGAAGTGAATAATGTTAAAAATTAAATGAAGTTTATAATTAATAATCTTAGAAGTTAATTCTAAAGCTAAGGTTGGGGGTGAATGGTAAAGAATACGTATTTATTTCTTTTACATTATCTGTATTATTTTCATCAACAATATAATAGGTGTTTATTATATTTTTTCTGTTGCTAATATTAGTGAAACCAACTCTTATAGTTGATTTTAGATTTTTTGTGAAATTAAAGTTATAGCTTCCAGAAGCATTAATTCTGAAGAAATTAGAATGCCTTTCTTTATTTGGAGTATCATAATTTACAATAACTCTATTACCGTCTTGAATGGTTTCATTGTCTTTTACAGGTTTTGTGTATGGAGTTCCCGAACGTAGAATAGCACCTAAAGAGAGCTTAAAATTATTGGTAATGTTATAGTTAATGGCACTACTAAAAGAGTGTGTGATATCTAAACTACTAGGAAAAGTATCAGGAGTAAAAGTTTCAAATGTATAATTATTTTCCGTAAAGGTGTAGCTTAACCAACTACTAAGTTTTTTTGTTCTTTTATTAATTAAAAATTCAATACCTTTTACCTTATAGTTTCCTATAGAGTTTAGTGTTTGAACATTGTTATAAAAACCTTGATTGGCAACAGTTATACCATCAACAAATTTATAAAAACCAGTAAGATCTATTTGTAAGTTATTTTTTGAATACTCTGCTCCAAAAGATACTTGTTTACTTTTAATAATAGGCGTTTTATCATTGTCAGCCAAAATCCATCTTCTTTTTTCTATACCTAAAAAGTTGTCTTGAAAATCTATCTTCTGTGCAGTTGTTTGATTTTTAAACTCTCCTTCTAATTTTAAAAATAGACTATTATAAAGTTGTTGTCTTAAGTTAATCCTTGGTTCTATGATAAGTTTATTAAAATCATGAAAATAATTAGCACGAAAACCTACTCTAGCATAAGTGTTATTCTTACGATAAACTACCTCAGAAAAAAGAGCAGATTTAAGTAAAACTTCTTTTACAGATTTAGAAAATGTAGGAGCATTAACTGTTGTTTTGTTAGAAACACCTATTTCATTAAAAACAGCACCGTTTGTAAGTTGAAAAACATCTGAAAAATGATGATTAGTAATAAGCCTAATTTCAGACTCTAAAACCTTGTTAAATTGAGTTTGAAATTGATCAGTTTCTCTGTTAAAGTCTGATGAATTTATTGTATAATCAGAAATAAAAGTAGAGAGTTCTGTAGAAAATTTGGGCGACCAATTGGCATTCCAACTAATATTAGCTCCAAGATTCTCTTGTTTTAAATTACTGTTTTCTTCTACTGTTGAACCATTGTTTGTATATTCTTCTGTGTATTCTAAGTTATTTTTTATACTTATTAAATTAGCTCTTAATGAATGATTTTTATTGATGTCATATAACACTTTAAAAGAGTAATCATAGAAGTAGAAATCAGTAGAGGCTTCACTTTCTTTATTGGAAGCTATAGAGTTTTCTTGAAAGCTTCTACTAAAATATTTGTCGTAGGTTGGGGTATCAAAAAAATCGGTATAAGACCTCCTTGCTGAAGCATGAATTTCGAGTTTTTTAGTTATAGGAGCCTGTAAAAAAGCGTCTGCACTTAGCAAATTAAAACCAGCACCTCCAGAGAATGTGTTAGTAATTTTGTTGTTGGTTTGCATGTTTACGGTACTGGAAACACCATCGCTAAACTTTGTACTAGTACCATTTTTGGTCACTGTAGCTTTTTCTGTTAAATATGGGTTATATGCAGAAATTAAACCAAAAAAATGACTAGTGTGGTACATCTTAATTCCATCCCAAAGCATTAAGTTTTGATCGTTTGTTCCACCTCGCACATTAATGTTCGATACACTTTCATTCACACTTTCTACACCAGGAAGTACTTTAATCGTTTTTAAAATGTCTGGTTCTATTAACCCTGGAAGAATTCCGAAATTTTTAGTTTTTAAAACGGTACCTCCATCGATGTTCTTTTGGAGACCAGTAGTTAAAAAGTTAGGAATAATTACTTCTGATAACTCTTCTGACAAACTTTCTAGATATATTTCTTTACACAAGTTTTGAGAGAATAAATCTTTGGCTGGTAGTATAATAGGTTTGTATCCAATGTAAGAAATAGTAATGTTTGCATTTGCAGGAACTGAGTTGATGTTGAATTCACCGTTAGTATTAGATGTAGTTCCATTACTAGTATTATTAACTAAGATGGTAGCTAAAACCAATGGTTCAAGTGTATTACTGTCTACTATTTTTCCACAAATAGGAATTTTCTTTTTTAAGTACGATACAGTAATAAACCGATTATCTAAAATTTTAAAATTAAAGATAGTAACAGATTCTAAGTAGTTTATAGTTTCAGATAATGATAAACTATCATCAGGTTTGTCAATGTATACACTTTCTAAATCCTTATCGGAATACGTAAAAGTTACCTGATGTTTTTTTTCAATTTCAACTAAGACATCTTTCAGTAAATTTTTGGTAATAATGTCCTGTGCTTTGATAGCAAAGGAAAATAGGAAGAGAAATAAAAAAGTAGTTTTTTTATTGACCATTCTTGTAAATAGTAATGTTTTTTTCTTCTATTTTATATGATAACTGTAAAGGAATTGTAACTGCTTGCAAAGCTACATTTATGTCTTTATGGGTAAAACCACCAGTATAAAGTTGTTCTAAATTAACATCCTTAGTTTTTATAACATAACCATATTGGTTTTGTATATCGTCTAGCACAAATTGTAAAGGAGTACTTTTAAAATTAGACTCATCTTGTAACCAAGATTTATTATTAATATTAAAAGTATTTAAAGTGTCAATTTTACCATTTACAACTTTAAATATTTTTCCCTTAGCTAATTTAATTAATGAGTTGTTATAGTCTACACTAACTAAACCTTCGTAGGTTTTTACTTCAAAATAATTCTTTCTTTCTTTAACGTTAAATTGGGTCCCTAAAACAGTAACTTTTCCAACAGAAGTATTAACGGTAAAAGATTTTCCCTTTTTAACTTTAAAAAAAGCTTCTCCTTTAAGTTGTATGTCTCTGCTGTTTTTCCAATCCTTTTTGTTGAAAGATACAGTGGAATTTGTATTTAAAATCACTTCAGATTCATCTGGTAAGTTAAAGGTTTTTGTTTCTGCATATTGCGTACTAAAGTTTACTGAATTATTGAAAAGTAAGAAATAAGAAGAAACTAGTAAAACAATAACTGCGGCAGCATATTTATAAAAGTTCTTGTAGTTTAATGGAACAACCTTACTTTTTTTAGTAGTAGCTTTTTTCAATTCAAATTCTTTAAAAGCCTTTTCAATATCCACTTTAGGAGTTTCTATGTGAGAAGAATAATGCGCTATTTTTTCAAGATTTTTAAAGTTTTTATCTTGTTTTAATAGAAACAGTTCTTCATCGGAGATTTCTCCGTTTAACCATTTTAATATGTATTGTTCATCTTTCATTTTGTGCTTAACTAACTTTTAGACAATAAAGAAGTAAATTTCCCTACCCTTACAATAATTCTATTTTTGATCTCAATTTTTTTAATGCTGAAGACATCCTTTTTTCAACAGCTTTTTGCGAGATATTTAGTAACTCAGCAATTTCTCGATATTTTTTACCGTCTATTCTATTCATTAAAAAAACCTCTCGTTCAGCCTCTGTTAAATTTTCAATAGCATTTTTTAGTTTGTTTTTAAACTCTTCTTCTTCTAATAAATATTCCGGACTTTGATTATTTATATCCAAATACGGAGCGCTTTTAGCATAATTTAAAACAACTTTTTCATGCTTTAATTTGTTTAAAAAAAGGTTGTTTACACTAGTAAATAAGTACGATTTTGCCTTTTCATATGATATTTCTGAACATTTTTCCCACATTTTTAAAAAAGCTTCTTGTATTAAATCTAGGGCAGTATCTTTATCGTTAGATTTATAAGATGAGAAGTTAGTAACGAATTGAATATTAGATTTGTAAAACGCATTAAAGTCTTCCTCATTACACAGTGATTTTTTAGTCATATGAATGCTTTTATAGAGTTAAAATAGAAAAAAAATCGAAAACAAAGGTAGGGTAAAACGATTTATAGTTTTCTAAAGGACAGAAAGAGCTCAAAAAACAAATGTTTAAAAAATTAAAATTTATTAAGATGAAAACAATAAAATTAATAAGCATACTAGCACTAGTTACTTTAACAATTTTTACTTCATGTCAATCTGAAGAAAACGAACAGGTAGGAACAAATCCAAATGCAAATGCACCTACTTCTGAAACGGCAAAGAAGTATAAAAGAACAGGTATGAACGATGGATCAGAAGATGATTTTTTAGATGGAAATTCATGTGCTGAGTTATTGTTTCCAGTGACAGCAACTGTAAATGGTAAAGAAGTAACTATTATAAATGAACTAGACTATAGTTTAGTTCTTGAAATAATGGACGAGTTTAATGATGATGATGATACCGTAGTTTTTAATTTTCCAATAACAGTAAAGTTAAATAACTATACAGAAGTAACTATAACTTCGCAAACAGAATTGGAAGAATTAAATAGAAAATGTGATGAAGCATCAGATGAAATGGAAGATGCTATCTCTTGTGCAAAAATAGAATTTCCAATATCAATGCTAACTTATGATGTTAATTTAGAACAAACAGGTACTGTTGTAATTGAATCGGAAAAACAATTGTACAACTTTGTAGATAGCTTAGATTCAAGCGAATTATTCTCTGTTAAGTATCCAATAACTATAACTTTAAATAACGGCAGTTCTGTGAAAGTTAATAGTGATTCTGAATTTGAAGACGCTATTGAAGAGTGTACCTCTTATGAAGAAGAAGAGGAAGCAGCAGAAGTAGCAGCCGACGAGTTAGAAACCATTATCAGTAAAGCTAAATTTAAGGTAGAAAGCTTTATTCAGGCAGGAGTAGAAAAAGCTGACGAATATGCTGCATATACTATAGAATTTACAAATGAAGGGAAATTAATAGCAAGAAATATAGTAAACACAACTTTAGAAAATATCGAAGGAGAATATGATGTAGAATCAGATACAAGAGTCCTTTTAGAAGTTGAGTTTGAAGCGGGAACTGTTGTAAGCGCTTTAGGTAATGAATGGATTGTAACTACTTATACAAGCACTTTACTTACATTACAAAGTACAACAGATACTTCAATAACATTAACATTTAAAAAGATATAAAGAAAAAATATTTTAAGCTAGTTGATTTTGGAACTTTATGGCTACGCTAGTAGTAGCCTAAAGTTTTAAAAAACCAATGATATTCAAATTACGTAAGTAAGATAAAGAAAGAATAATGAGAAAAAAGTTTTTTACAGTTTTACTATTCAGTGTTTTGATTTGGGGATGTTCCAAAGAAAGTGAACCAATAATTAATGATGGTGTTGAGGTTGCAAAAGAGAATAGAAAACCTACGGGAGCATCAGCAAATGAGTTATTATCAGACAATGTTTATAAAAAAATGATTGTAGAGTTAGCTTATGTTGAAGGATTTGAACCAACTGAAGAGGCAAAGAATAACTTTAAAAACTTTATTAAAGAAAGAACTTTCAAACCAAACGGTGTAGAATTATATACGAAATCAATACCTACTATAGGAAAAGAAGTATATACAATCAATGATATTGTAACGATTGAAAACGAGCATAGAACTTATTATAACACACAAAATACCATAACGGTTTGGGCATTGTTTATAAATGGTAAATCTTCAAAAGATTCCGATTCTTCTTTTGTTTTAGGCACTGCATATTATAATAC